>CAYWKZ010000064.1:0-15472 GCA_964459115.1 uncultured Leptolinea sp.
GAAATTATAAATTCGCGTTTGAAACAGCGCCTTTTGCCCGATACTTTTTGAACTCCGTGATCGTGGTGGTCAGTTCCGTGACGGTCTGTACCTTCACGACCATTCTCGGCGCCTTTGCCTTCTCACGGCTGCGCTTCCCGGGACGTTCCGCGATTTTCGGTGCACTGTTGGCGATGATGATGGTTCCGTTTGAAATGCTCATCATCACCAACTACCGTACGGTTGTTCAGTGGAAGATTCATGACACACTCTGGGCTTTGATCATTCCCTTCATGTCGTCCATCTTTTACACCTATATTTTGAAGAACTTCTTCGATACGGTGCCGGACAGTCTCTATCAGGCTGCCCGGGTGGATGGGTGCTCGGACTGGAAATACCTGTGGCGCGTAATGGTTCCTATCGCCAAACCTTCCCTGGTGACGATCATCCTCCTTAACGCCATCGCCAGCTGGAACAGCTTCCTGTGGCCGATGCTGGCGACCAGCTCCGCAACCGTCCGCACACTGCCCTTTGGTTTGTATAATTTCGTGACCGAAGGTGGCGCCAGAAATGAAGTGATGATGGCAGCGGCGACCATCGTGGTCCTGCCAATGCTCATCCTCTTCCTCTTCGCCCGTAAATACATCGTCAACGGTGTTGCCCGCGGAGGTCTCAAAGGTTGATTCAACCTGGACAAAAATCAAAAAACAGGCGGCATGTTTCATCAGCTGCCTGTTTTTTGATGCATCGTATTTATAACCTTATCCTTTTTTTCTTTACAAAAACGCGTTATACTCAATGAAGGTGAAAATTGTGAAGAAACAGGAAGAATCTATGCTCGTAAATGTGATTGGAATGGGATATATCGGTTTGCCGACGGCTTTGATGATGGCATCTCATGGTGTGAACGTCATCGGCACCGACTATAACAAAAAGCTTGTGGACCAGCTGCAAACCACCGGAAAGGTTTTTGAAGAAAAAGGCCTTTCTGAACTGTTTGATGAGGCACGGCGAAAAGGAATCCGTTTTTCCGACCGGTATCAAAAAGCTGAAATCTATATTGTTTCCGTTCCGACACCCTACCTGAAAAAATCCCGCAAGATCGACCCGAAATATGTCATCGCAGCCTGTAGATCCGTTCTGGAGACCTGCGATGATGGCGCCATCCTGGTGGTGGAATCGACCATTTCCCCCGGGACCATCGATCACTGTGTCCGTCCGCTCATCGGTGAGCGGAACATTCACCTGGCTCATGCGCCGGAGCGCATAATACCCGGCAACATGCTGCAGGAACTCGTGCATAATTCCCGCACGATCGGGGCGGATGATCCCGAAACCGCGGAGACTGTCAAATCCCTTTATTCCTCATTTTGTCAGGGGGAGATCGTTCTCACTGACATCCGTACTGCAGAGATGAGCAAGGTCGTGGAAAACACTTTCCGTGACATCAACATTGCCTTTGCCAACGAGCTGACGAAGATCTGCCACGAAGCGGGAATGGATGTTTATGAGGTGATCCGCATTGCCAACCGGCATCCCCGGGTGAACATTCTCAATCCCGGTCCCGGTGTTGGCGGACACTGTATTTCGGTCGACCCGTGGTTCCTCGTCGGGGATTTCCCGAATCTCACTCCGCTGATCCACACTGCCCGCAACGTCAATGACTCCATGCCGGAATATGTTTATAATCGGATCCGGGAGATCATGGCTGAGAAAGGTATTGAAGATCTTTCCCGCGTAGGGCTTTATGGACTTACCTACAAAGAAGATGTTGATGACACCCGGGAGAGCCCGACGCTCCAGCTGTTGGATGTTCTCCGTCATAATCACGCGGACAAGCTGCCTTTGGTTTATGACCCGTTCATCAAGGCGGATATGGTTCAAAATCAGATCCATAATTTAACGGATTTTCTGGTAAAATCAGAGCTTGTTGTCGTCATGGTAGGACACAGCGAGCTAAAGAATCAGCCGGAACTGCTGAACGGGAAAGCCGTCCTGGACACCCGAAACGTCATTTCCGCAGAAGACGTATATAAACTATGAAAAAAGTACTGGTCATTTTCGGCACCCGTCCGGAGGCGATCAAGATGTGCCCGGTGGTGCTGGAACTTCAGAAACACGATGACATAGAGACCAAAGTGTGTGTCACCGGGCAGCATCGTCAGATGCTGGACCAGGTGCTGGATGTCTTTCGGGTGAGAGCCGACCATGACCTGAAGGTGATGCACGAGCGTCAGACGCTTTTTGACATCACAACTTTGATTTTGGAACGGGTCAGACCGGTGCTGGAGCAGGAAAAACCGGATGTGGTGCTGGTGCATGGAGATACCTCGACAACCTTTGTCTCCGCGCTGGCCTGTTTTTATCTTCAGATCCCGGTAGGGCATGTGGAAGCCGGACTTCGGACTTACGACATTTCCGCGCCTTACCCGGAAGAGTTCAACCGGCGGGCGGTGAGCATCGTGACACGCTATAACTTTGCCCCAACTGTAACTGCCCGGAATCACCTGCTGGCGGAAGGTATCGCTCCGGATAAAGTTTTTGTCACCGGCAATACGGTGATCGATGCGCTGAAGACCACGATCCGGGAGAATTATACGCATCCGGATCTGGAATGGGCATCAGGCTCCCGTCTGCTGCTGATGACGGCCCATCGCCGGGAAAATCTCGGTGCTCCGCTGCATCGCATGTTCCGGGCGGTTCGCCGCATCGTTGAAGATTTCCCGGATACAAAGGTGATCTACCCGATCCATATGAACCCCGCGGTTCGGGAAGTGGCTGCAGAGGAGCTGAGCAGCTGTGACCGGATCCGTCTGATCGAGCCGCTTGATGTGCTGGACTTCCATAACTTCATTGCCCGTTCCGAGTTGGTGTTGACCGACAGCGGCGGGATCCAGGAGGAGGCTCCTTCTCTCGGGAAGCCGGTGCTGGTGATGCGCGATACGACCGAACGTCCGGAAGGAGTTGAGGCCGGGACGCTGAAACTGGTGGGGACGGATGATCACGTGATCTACGATACCTGCCGCACCCTTTTGACGGACCGGGCTGCTTATGAGGAGATGAGCAAGGCCGTCAACCCGTTCGGCGACGGTCATGCTTCGGAGCGGATCGTTGAGATCCTTCGGAAATGATGAGAAAAAATCAGAAATAAGAAATAAGAAATAAGAATAGATGGTTGGTGGTTCAGGTAACTCAGAATTACGGCTGGCTGGACCTTTGCCATAGACTCAAATAATGAAGAATAACGAAAAATGAACGAACCGCTCATCAGCGTATTAATGGGGGTGCTGAATTGTGAGAACACCCTGGATGAAAGTCTGGACTCAATTGCTGCCCAGACAGAATCCCGCTGGGAGTGCATCATCTGTGATGACGGCTCGACGGATCGGACCGCGGAAGTGGTTCAGCGCTGGCAAGAACGTTTCCCTGATAAAATCGTTTTTCTCCAAAATGAAAAAAACAAAGGTCTGGCTCCGACGCTGAACCGTTGTCTGGCTGCTGCCAATGGACAATTCATTGCCCGCATGGATGGCGACGACCGTTGTTCCCCGGATCGTTTTGGAAAAGAGTTAGCTTATCTGACGGCTCATCCGGATCGTGTGGTCGTCAGTACGGATATGCAATGTTTTGACAAAGAAGGTACATGGGGACTGCGGGCTTATCCCACGAACCCGGAACCGAAAGATCTTGTCCATGGTGTTCCCTTTTGTCATGCCGCTTGTATGATACGCTCCGATGCGCTGTTGACTGCCGGCGGTTATTCCGAAGCGGAGGAATATGAGCGGGTCGAGGATTATGAACTCTGGGTACGGATGTATGCGCTCGGATATCGGGGCGGAAACATTCATGAGCCGCTCTATCAAATGAGGGATGACCGGAATGCTGCCAGCCGGCGGAAATGGAAATATCGCATCAATGAAGCTCGTGTTCGTTTGCTGGCGGTCAAATCCCTGAATCTTCCCTTACCTATGAAAACCTATGCTCTCTATCCGCTGATCATGGGGCTGATTCCCCGACGAGCGGCAACGGCGCTGCATCGGGCACGTCTGGGAGGCAGGACATCATGAAAAAGCGGGTCCTCTTCCTCATCCATGACCTTGGCCCGGGTGGCGCGGAAAAAGTGCTGGTGAACCTGGTCAACGGTCTTGATAAAGAGAAGTTCGACGTCTCCTTGCGGGTGCTGTTTGATTGGGGGCCGAATCGGAAAAATATTTCTCCCGATGTTCATTTTTCTTCGTGGATCGGACGGAATCTGCCTGCAAATTCGCACTGGATGAAGCTTTTGACACCTCAGCAGCTCTGGAAAATGATCATCCCGGATACTTATGATGTCGTGGTCTCCTTTCTTGAAGGGCCTTGTGCCCGGGTAGTCGGAGGATGTCCGGAAAACGATCCGAAAACGGTCAGTTGGGTCCATACGCCTGTTTTGAATGAGAAAAAATTTACTGAAGGTTTTCGGAATCGGGATGAAGCTGAGCAATGTTATGATCGGGCTGATGCAATGGTGTTTGTCTCCAGAGATGTTCGGGAGGCCTTCCGGCAGTTTTTTGTTCCCCGTAAAATTGAGCGGATCCTCTATAACGTCTATAACAGCGAAAAAATCAGGCGTTTAGCGGCAGAAAATGCTCCTGTTCCGATGGATGGGGATCGGATAAACTGGTGCGGAATGGGAAAACTGATCCCGCTGAAGGGGTGGGATCGCATGCTTTCCGTGCAGCAGAATCTGCTTAAAGATAACATTCCGGCACATTTTTATCTGATCGGGGACGGTCCGCAGCGGCTGCAGTTGGAAAGGAGAACTGCGGAACTGGGTGTTTCGGATTCTGTGACCTTCACCGGGTATCTGGATAACCCTTACGCTGTTCTTTCGAAATGTGATTTATATGTGAACGCCAGTGAGCGGGAAGGCTTTTCAACGGCTGTTGTCGAAGCGCTGCTGTGTGGGACGCCGGTATGCGCGGTGGATATCGGCGGCATGAAAGAGCTTCTCGGCGAAAACAACGAATTCGGTATTGTAACAGAGAACGATGATGAAGCATTGTATCAGGCTGTACGGCAAATTTTTACCGATGGCGCTTTCCGTGAGGCTTACCGGCAGCGTGCAAAAAAACGTGCGGAAGATTTTGATCTGGAGAAAGCAACCAAAGCCGCAGAAGATCTTCTGCTTTCATTATGACGAATTAAATTCCTGATTTGTTTTGCTTCATCATAATTCTATTCCGGAAAACAAAATTTAAGAAAACGCTGATTTATTCGTTCTGAGTCAAGAGTGACCTGTTTTCGTTGACTCAGATTTGAGTCAACAGAACAGGTTGCATTGACTCGTTTGACGTGAAATCGGTATTAATCAGTGCTTCCTTAAACTATTGAATATTGAATGAATTCAGTGTAAAATTAAGAAAGGAGAAAGAAATGACAGAAAAGAAAACTTTGGATGAACTGACGCTGATGGATGATTATATGTTTGCGGCAGTCATGGAAAATACAAGATTTCTGCAGCCGCTTTTGGAATTCATTTTGCAGGTAAAAATTGTCAAAATAGAGCTGACAGAGCCTCAGAGAAGTGAAAAGAAAGGCTATCAATCCAAAGGTGTGCGGCTGGATCTGTATGTTGTGGATGACAAGGGAAATATCTATAACGTAGAGGTTCAGACAACTAATGAGCGGCACCTGCCAAAACGAATGAGATATTACCAGTCCATCATAGATATCAGTATCTTGAATCCGGGAGATTTGTATAATGAATTGCGGAAATCTTTTGTGATCTTTATCTGTAATTTCGATCCGTTTGGGAGAAACCGATATATTTATACCTTTGAAAATATCTGCAGAGAAGAGCCGGATATAACATTCGGAGATGAAACGACAAAAGTGGTGGTCAACACACAGGGCTCAAAAGGTGAAATCAGTGATGAGCTGGAAGAGATCATCAGATATTTGAAGGATGAGGAAGTGACAGGGGCGTTCAGCCGTGAATTGGATAATGCGGTGAACGCAGTGAAAGCCAGTGAGGCGAGAAGGAGAGAATACATGATACTCAACATGCGGGATAATGAAATTCGTGCAGAAGGCAGAAAAGACGGTGAAAACCGAATGGGTGCTTTGATAAAAATTCTTTTATCACAGGGAAAAATTGAGGAGGTTGGAAAGGCGACTGAAGATCCTGAATATAGAGAACAATTGTATAAGGAATTTCAAATTGCCTGACCGAGGATTGTGCCCGGCGGGAGCTTTTGGAAGAAATGGGTTTGACCGCCGATGAACTGGAGTTCTTTTATATCAATTCCGGTCCTGAAGTCCATTATGTTTACCCCAACGGAGACGAAGTCTCCAACATTGAGATCGTATATTTATGCCGGAAATATCACTGGCAAATCAAACGACAGGAAACTGAGATGGAAGAACTGCGCTTCTTTTCACCGGGAGAAATCGATCTTGAGATGATCTCACCGCCGATCCGTCCTGTCCTTCGGCAATATCTGTCCCGAATCAGGGGAGAGCGTTGATGCAGCTCGTCCTTCTTTTTGTCCTGGCCTTATGCTGCTGCCTGGCGGTTGTGTGGGGAACGCAACAATTACGCATGGAGAAGCGGGCCGCCCGGGTAAATCTGCTCCTTTTCGCTGCGGGCATGTTCGTCTGCTTTGCTTTTTCAGTGCTCATTGACTGCATCATCAAAGCCGGACCTCCGACTTTTTACTATCATACCCATAGACCCGGCATCGCGACGCTGAAAATCTTCGGCACAGCCTGTCTCAGCGGGAGTTTGTTTTTTGCTCTGTTTCTCATGCTGGCAGAGCGAAAAAATCAGCGCCCGACGATCCTGCGCTGGCTTTTTCGGTCATTTTTGATTGGGATGTGCGGGGCGCTGATTCTCGAAATTGCTTATTTCAACTTCCGGCATTTTGAGCTCATCAGCGCAAAAGCACCGGAAAAGACCTATCTTGGTGAAAATATCTATTGTGCCGGCATGTATTTCAACCGGGCAGTCTGGAAATTCATCCCATACCAGGAAGATAATCCTGAATTTTTTGTTTACGCGAATTACGCTAAGGTACGGAATCTGAACGTGGAATTCGGCAAAGAAAATCCGCTGGAAAAAGTCGAAATTAAATTTGATGACAGAGCCCATCGCAGACCGGAATCAATCGGGGAACACCGCTTTATTCCGGAAATTCCGCGCTCCTATACGATCCCGCTGCATACGGTTGGGAACACCTATATCCTTTCGATGGTGGTCGCGGACAATGCGGAGCGTTGGAAAGACGGTGTTGAGCTTTCCCGCATTACGCTCAATTCTGTTGTGCCTTTGGAATTGGATCCGGCAAGGTTTTTCTTGTGTTTTCTGGTCATTTTTCTGCTCTCGGCTTTCTTTCCCGGTTCTCCCCTTTGGAACCTGAAAATGGATTTTCACAGCTTCCCGCAGATGGCCGCTGTGTTTGCTTTGATCGGGATGGTGGTCCTGTTCTTTTTCTGGACCGTTTTCAGCTCCTATTCCGATTCGGATCAGACGATATCCGAACAAAAAGCCGCACTTACCGAAAATTTCACCCAGTATAACAAATTGGTGGATGCTCTTCTTGCCCGGCGCTATGCCCTGTTGGAAACACCACATCATTATCTTGAAAAAGACGGGGATCCTTACGACATGAAACTGCGGGAAGAGCGAAAGTATGACTATCCCTGGGATACAGCTTATTATCAGGGAAAGTATTATGTCTATTTCGGTGTGGTTCCTGCTGTTACGGTTCTGTTTCCGTACAGGCTGCTGACGGGGAAATCCCTTGAACTGGATTATCCGATCCTTGGCTTCAGCATCTTGTTTTTGATTGGACTTTACGGGGTCTATTCCCGGATCGTCAAACGCTGTTTCCCGAAAATATCTTTCGCCCTTTACTGGATGGGGCTGCTGATCATGGTCACTTCCCTGAACCTGACCTGGTGTCTGCGAAGGCGCTGGTCTATGAATTGGCGATAACCTCGGGAATATGTTTCGCTGTGTGGGGACTTTATTTCATGTTGGCGGCTGTTGACTGCGTGAAGATGAAACCGATTTGCTTTTTCCTTTCCGGTGCCTGCAGCGCGCTGGCGGTGGGATGCCGTCCGACCATGATCTTTGTCTCAATTCCCGTGTTTTTGCTGGGCTTCTTTGCTCTGAGAACTGATAAAAGAAAGGTCTGGCTGCGAGATCTGTTCCTGTTTCTCTTTCCTTATATGCTGGCAGGTACGGCGTTGATGAAGTATAATTACGAGCGCTTTGATGATCCCTTTGAGTTCGGGATCACCTGGCAGCTGACAACAGAAAACCGTGCCACGGGTTTCCCGCTGCTGGGACCCTGGGGCAGGACGCTCAGTATCCTTGCTTCGCTGTTTACCTTTCCAAATGTGGACATGGAATTTCCGTTCATTCATCCGCAGCAGCCGGGATTGACCTATAACGGGGTGATCCTGAATTCGGATACCGTGACAGGATTGTTTGCCTATCCGGTCATGGCCTTTCTGTTGTTTCTACCGGCTGTGCGGAAAGATATGCGGAAACGATCTGGTTTTTTGTTTCCTTTCTGTCTTGCCTGTCTGCTTGCTGCTGCGGGTATTTGTGTCACAGCTTCGGGTTTTGCGATCACCAACCGTTATCTGACGGATTATTTGTTTCTTGCGGTTCTGCCTGCATTGTTTGTGTTTTTCTGTTTCTGGCAGCATTTTGAAACAGCCGGATGGCAGAAAGCCGGGGCAGCGATCACGTTATTTTGTGCAGTGGTCGGTGCCGGACTCTTCGTCAATCTTGCGCTGACCGGTGAAGAGGATTGGTTCCGGCGTATTGCCCCGCTGTGTTTTGAAAAACTGCGTTATGCGTTTTCGCCATGGCTCTGATTCAGGGTGAAGGTTGAAAGGTGAAGAGTGAAATATAGACTCAAACTGATTGATCATATCATGATTTTTATGGCTGTTGTTTGCCTTGGTTTAGCACTGTGTCCCTATTCTGTATGGAAAGGGGCAGGTGACAGCTTTGCTTCAGACGGAAATCTGGAGCGGTTCACGCCATCATTCGTCAACATATTGCGCATATGTTCGGCTGCCGGTTTTATTTTGTTTTCAGGGATCGTTCTGTGGCAGCTTTTCTCAGCTGAGAGCCGGACACGATTTTTTCGTTCGCTTGTCTCCCTGCCGGGCAGATGCGTGCATGATGCAAGGCCCTTTTTCAAAGATCTGAAGAGCGCTTTCCAGCCTCAGACAAAAGAATTTTGGATCTTTCTGATCGTCTTCCTTTTGGGAACTGCTGTCAGACTGCTTCAGCTGGCTGTCCCTTTGAAACATGATGAAGCTTACTCCATGGCAATGTGGGCACGGAGCGATATCCTGTTTGCGATCAGCGACTACCACCTGCCCAATAACCACGTCTTTAATTCCTTCCTGATGAATCTTGTCTATCACACACTCGGCAAAAGTCCGGCGCTGCTGAGACTGCCGGTTTTCGTCAGTGGCTGTCTGACGATTGTTGTGGTATGGCTATTGTCTAAACTAATCTATAAAAAAAATGCGGTGATCGCCTTGTCGGCGGCCGGTTTGACCGCCTTTGCTCCCTATCTGATCTCCTATTCCGTGAATGCCCGCGGATATGAAATACAGGCGTTTCTTTC
Organism: uncultured Leptolinea sp.; assembly: GCA_964459115.1. Lineage (GTDB taxonomy): Bacteria > Chloroflexota > Anaerolineae > Anaerolineales > Anaerolineaceae > Flexilinea. The sequence continues at coordinate 9,615 of CAYWKZ010000064.1, forward strand.
TGTCCTGACAGTAGGGCTTGCTGTTTACGGGAAAAAACACCGGAACATTTTTGCCTGGTTTCTGCTCATCATTTTCTCAGCGCTGAACTTTTTCACGCTGCCGATCGCGCTTTATCCCTTTGGCGGGATCTGCCTGTGGCTGTTTTTGAACGTTCTGTTTTTCAAACCGGCGCAAACTGCATTTCGCAGCCGCGCCCAGCTGCTGAAATACCTGATCTTTGCCGGGTTATGTGTTTCACTTTTGAGTCTGTTGCTTTATGTTCCGCTTTTCCGTTATTCCGGACCGGGCAGTTTTTTCGGGAACATTTACATCGGGGGCACAGAGGCTTCGAGCTACGGAGACACGATGATGTCCCGTCTGAAAGACAGTATTCAGGCCTTTTCCGGATCGCTGCCACGGATCGTTGTGTGGTGTATTGCTGCCGGTCTTCTCGCTTCGCCCTTCCTGTTCCGGATTAATTCTGATGAGAGTGTGTCATATGGAGCAGCGCTGGCGCTGTGGATGGCGTTTCTGATCCCGTTTCAGCGGCCGAACCTTTGGCCGCGTACGGTGCTGTTTCTGCATCCGTTCCTGTTGATGTTTGCTACCTCCGGTTGGTCAGGGCTGAGGCTGGTTTCCGGATTCCGCCGGATCTCTGTTTATTTATTTGGAGTACTGGTGGCGGCAGTGGGCATATCCCAGTTTTTAGACGCAGCAAAGGTTTATGGTGTGATCGGACCGGATGAACGGGCAGTGCGTCTGATCCTTGACCGGGAAGGTGCAAATGCCGAAAATATCCATTTTGTGACGGCTGCACAAGACAATGCTCCTTTGTGGGTCTATGCGGATGCATATGGTCTGCCGCGGAAGATTTTTGATAAGCGGGAAACTTTTAATACGGTATATGCCCTGGTGAATCCGTTGAACGATGCTTATATGGGACCTGTGACGCTGGATGATTTGCTGGCCCGTTTCGGTCCAGGAGAGAATTTTATGGAGTTGGATCGTCCTGAGGTCCTGATGGAAGAACAGGATGCGATCCTTTACCGCTTTGAAGGACGGGAAGGTGCGATCCGGAAATCCTATGGGGAATATCCGTCTCTTACCGGCGGTAGCGAAGAATGATAACAGAAAACAGAGTATGCGTATAGTTGATGTATTTTCACAGTCAAAAGAGCGTTTTTACCTGTATGTGGTGACAGGACTTCTGCTCATTTATGCGGCTCTCGGGCTGTTTCTTTATGATGATTATGGCTGTGGTCCGGATGAAGGGATGGAACGGCAGACAGCGCTGGTGAATTATAAATATGTTGTTCATAAGCTGAACATTCCTATCAGCGCGGCAAATGAGACCTGGCTTGGCTATTTGCCGGAGCTGCACGAGTATCGGGACCGCTATTACGGGACTGCCCTTCACTTTCCGCTGGTGCTCATCGAAGCTGCTACCCATTTCACAATGGAGCCGGCTGAATTTTACGGACTGAGGCATTTCTACACATTTTTGAACTATTTTCTTGGGGTGATCTGCATTTACCGGCTGCTTACCAGGCGATTCGGCAGCCGTAAGTATGGACTGGCAGGGATGCTGCTGATGATCCTTTCACCTCGTTTCTTTGCTGAGAGTTTTTATAATAACAAAGATGTGATCTTTGTGGCGTGGTACGCGATCTGTGCAGATGTGATGGATCTCTGGTTTCGGAAACGGGATATCAAAACTTCTGTGATCCTGGCATTTGCGTTGGCATTGACCTGCAATACACGCTTTAACGGGATCATTTATCTGGCAGTGTTTCTCTTTCTCTGGTGCTTTGATGGGCTGCGAAAACAAAAGGGTAAAAACACAAAAATGTTTCTGTTCACATTTGTTTTGACGTTTCTCCTGTTTTACCTGATCACGCCGAATTTTTGGGAAAGTCCCTTCCGGACGCTTGTTGAAACGCTGCAGTTCAACATGCGTCACCCGAACCATGGCTCAGAAGGGAACCTGTTCAAAGGAGTTCCGGTTGACGCTGCCCGTACGCTGACTTATATTCCTGTCTGGATCGCGATCACCATCCCGACGGTTTATCTGATTTTCACTCTGGCAGGTGCGCTTCGATATGCTGTGATCGTCATTACTGATTTATTTCACAGGCGTTTTTGTAAGCTCGATCTTAGCGATGCGATGATGTTTCTCTGTGGATTTGGAGCTGTCGTTTTCATTATCATTTCCCATGTGACGATTTATAACGGCTGGCGGCACTGTTATTTTGCCTACCCCTGTTTTGTCTATTTTGCTGTTTCGTTCCTGAACAGTATCGATCAGCGGAATAAGCAGATTTTGTCATTGGTCTGTTATGCGCTGATGGGCTGTGCGATGATTTATAACGGAATATGGATCGGACTGAACCATCCGTTTGAATATGTCTATTTTGTCCCGTGGGCAAGGGCCTCTGCTTCACAATTCTCCGGTGATTATTGGAGCGTAAGTTCACGGACTTTGTTGGAATATATCGTAAAAACTGACGCGGAACGGATGCTGAAGGTCAATCATGCCCATACGCAGGCCGGCAGCATTAACCGGGGACTGCTGGGCGAAGAACAAAGGAAATATCTTGACCTGACTTATGAAGAAACGCCGGATGTGGATTATTACATCGTCTGCCGGGATGATATCCCTTCTGTGGATATTGGCCTTGCGGGTTATGAAAAAGTGTTTTCGGTGACGGTCGATCGGGATGAGATCGGAGCGGTGTTCAAAAGAATAAATTAGGGAAACACTGATTTATTCGGGCTGAGTCAAAGTGACCTGTTTTCGTTGACTCAGAATTGAGTCAACAGAACAGGTTGCATTGACTCGTTTGCCGCGGATTAAACATTAATCAGCGTTTCCTTAGATCGTTGTTGAAAAGGGGCTGTTCAGCCCTGACTGAGGTACAGGCCCCCGCTGGACCTGCCCCTCAGTTTTATCTGCTCAGTGCACTTTTTATTGTCTGCTTGTATTGGAGAAATTCCGGCGTGAGGTTGAAGTCGGTGCGCTCTGAACGGGGCTGAGTGATCCTGATCTCCTGATGGATCTCTCCCGGTTTTCCGGTCAGCAGGTAAATGCGGTCGGAGAGCAGGATCGCCTCGTCAATGTCATGGGTGATGAGGATCGTGGAAAGATCGATTTTGCTCATCACATCCTGATACCAGCTGTGCATCTGTTCCTTGGTGATCATGTCCAGCGCGGAGAAAGGTTCATCCAACAGGGCAACTCCGTGAGAACCCAGGTATGTCCGCAGCAGCGCGGCACGCTGACGCATTCCACCGGAGAGTTGGGAAGGGTACATCTGCTGTGTCCCTTCCAGTCCGAACTGGCTGAAGAAAGGTTCTGCCTGTTCCCGGGCTTCTTTTTTCTTCATACCGCGGATGATGAGCGGCAGCGTAACATTGTCGATCACCTTTTTGTGTGCCAGCAGCAGATCCTTTTGGAGCATATAACTGACGTGACCGGGTTCGCCGGTGATCTCAGCGCTGTCAAGAAACACGGTTCCGGAATCCGGCAGCGTCAGACCGGAGATGATCTGAAACAGTGTCGTTTTACCGGAACCGCTGACACCCAGCAGGCTGACCAGTTCACCTTTTCCCAGACGAATATTGATACCGCGGATGATGACGCGGCCATCATAGGATTTGGTGATGTCTTCAGTCCTGAGTATTTCCAAAATCTTAGTCCTGCGGCAGATAGTCGTTCGTGAAACCGGTTCCGGTGAGATCGTGCGCGGAAAGCTCATTGGCGAACAGCCAGCTGTAGAAACCATTCCAGCGGTCGGCATCAAACACGCCCCAGGAAGCCGCATCAGCGATGTATTGATCCGCGAGCCACTTCTGGCTGGCATAAACCAGTTCGCGGGCATCCTCCAGAGAGCCGGTGGTATCCCCTTTGATCAGGAATTCAGCAGCTTCTTCCGGGTGGGCAGCGGCATATTCATAGCCTTTAGCGGTGGCGGACAGAAATGCTTTGGCGGTATCCGGATGCTCTTTGAGAAAATCATTGTTGGCGATGATGACCGGTGTGTAGTAGTCCAATTCATCCGAAAGACTGCGGAAATCCCAGTAATCAAAGGCAAAATCGCTGACTTCAGCGTTGATGCCGCTCCAGCCATAGAAGATCCAGACCGCATCGGCCTGGTGGGCTCTCAGCGCGGAGGGTTCATCGGTGATGTTGTTCGGGATCAGCTTCAAAGACTCGAAGTCTGCGCCCTCTTTTTCCATGCAGTAACGGATCATGGCCAGTTCGATGGGGCTGTCCCAGGTGGCATAGATCTTTCCTTCCAGTCCCTTCGCTGAGGTGATGCCATCCCCGGCACGGGAGATGATTCCGGAAGTGTTGTGCTGCAGGATCGCGGCGACCGCGGTGACGCCCAATGGCTCTTCCAGGTCAAGGGAGGCTGCCATGGTGTCCTGCGCGTCTACGGCAAATTCTGCCTGACCGGCAGCGCACATCAGCAGTGCTCCGTTTTCGGCAGGCTGGACGATTTGTACCTCCAGACCGGCTTCCTCATAATAGCCGAGTGCCTGCGCTGCGTAGACGCCGGTATGATTGGTGTTGGGCGTCCAGTCCAGGCTGAATGTGATCGGGGTCAGTCCTTCATTAGACTGTGCGGAGGCACAGACAAACGAAGCCAGTAAAGCGAGCATCATGAATGCAAAGAACGTTGTTTTTTTCATAAGTTTAAGATCCTTATTCATTTGAGTCGGCAGAGGTGCTTCCAGCCGGCTCTTTGATTGTCCATGGCATGGCTAAAGTCTTGATGAGGTTCACCAGTGCCATCAGCAGCAAACTGACGATGATGATCAGAATGATCACAGCAAACATCTTGTCAAAAGCGTAGGCTTTGCGGACCCGGGTCATATAAACCCCAAGACCTTCAAAACCACCCAGCCATTCCGAAATGACTGCGCCTACGACTGCATAAGAAGCGGCAACCTTGAGCCCTGAGAAAAAATAAGGCAGTGCTTCGGGAATTTTGACATGCCGAAAAATCTGGATCCTGCTGGCTTTCATGGAGCGAAGCAGGTTGATTTCGTCGGGATCCACACTTTTGTAGCCGTCCAGCAGTCCCACCGCGATGGGGAAGAACGTCGTGACAACAACCAGTGTGATTTTCGGCGCCATACCAAACCCCATCCAGAGCACCAGCAGCGGTGCAATGGCGATCGTCGGGATTGTCTGTGTGACGACCAGCAGCGGCATGAGGGCTTTTTCAAGGGTCTCAAACCTGTCCATGGCTGTGGCGATCACGAAGGCAAGCACGATCCCGATGATGAGGCCGTAGATCGCCTCCTGCACGGATACGACCGCATGCGCAAACAGGTTGGGAAAATCCTTGACGAAAGCCTGCGCAACAGCCAATGGGGACGGGAGCATATACGATGGTACCAGTCCCGTGGCAGAAATCAGCCACCAGATCAGCAGGATCAGGCAGAAGGTTCCGACCGGCAGCAGCTTATTTCTGATACTTTCCGACCTTCTTTTCAATGGAAAGTACCTCGCCTTCCGGTTTGTAGCTGATCTTGACATAGGCGGCAACCGCGGGAGCGCCGGCTTTGATGGCGATATGCTGGCATTCCTTGACGATGTCCATCAGCTCATCGTAAGGGCCTTCGATCGTGGTCTCAAAGGGGCCGACAAAATATTCATAACCGGTGCTTGCGATGTAGGCGATCACCTCATCGACGATACGACACAGTTCATCGTCGTCCATGACGGACGGCAAACTTTGAATTGCAACACTGGCTTCCATTTTTGTTTCCTTTCACAGATATTTTTAAGAGAGCAAAAGGCCTCCGCTGCGGGAGACCTTATCATGTTTACTGATATAAATAAACTTCGTGGTTTCTGCATTCCTACGCC
>CAYWKZ010000065.1:0-15212 GCA_964459115.1 uncultured Leptolinea sp.
TTTCGACCCTCACTTTTCCGTGAGGAGTTAAATCTCAAAAACAAATAATCTTCGGCAAGTATGTCGGAGATTATGTTTTGTTTATACAGGGTAAGGGAGAAAAAAATGTTTATTGATATTCTGAACCTGATTCTGCCGATCACGGCATTGCTGCTGGTTGGGATGGCTGCACGAAAATGGAACTGGTTCACTTCTGAAGGCGCACAGGCTTTCCGCAGCATTATCAGCCGGATGATGCTCCCGGTCGTGCTGCTGGACGCTTTTCTGTTCGCTGATTATTCTACAGATATCCTGATCGTCGGGGGTATGGTGCTGGTCTGGATGCTGCTGGCGTTGGGTGCAGGATTTCCGATGCGGCGTTTTATGAAAGAGCACGGGAAGTATCTTCCCTTCCTCACGACTGCCGATGAGGTTGGCATGCTGGGCTATTCCCTGATCGGGCTGCTCTTCGGTACAGCAGGCGTGGCTTCAATGGCGATGTGCGACCTGGGACATACCTTTTTCGTTTTTGCCATCGCCGTTCCGCTGCTGCAGATGACAAGCGGGCAGAAAGCTTCCGTGAAAGACATTCTTAACAGCATTTTGCATTCCTATCCGCTGATGGCCATGCTCCTTGGGATCATTCTGGGGCTTCTTGGCGTGGGACGTGCGATCGATGCGAATCCCGCTGTCAGCACGGTTTATCACACGCTGGTTGATATGCTTTCCGGACCGACGACCGCTTTGATTTTGATCTCACTGGGGTATGAACTGTCCTTCCGAAAGGAAGTGATGGTTTCGGTCGTCAAGGCTTATATGATCCGGCTGTTCATCATGGCCCTGGTCGGTTCACTGTGTACTTTCATTATTTTCCGTTTTGTTCCTTACAACAAAATGCTGATGACCTCGCTGCTGCTTTTGGTCACGCTGCCTCCTTCATTCAGTATGGCGATTTTTGGTGATCTTGGTGATGACGCGGAATTTGTTTCGACCACCATGTCCTTCGGGACACTGATCGGGATCATTCTTTACATCGGTGTTTCGGTGTTTGCGCTGGGATAAAAAAAAATGAGGAATGAGGAATTAGGAATTAGGAATTATTTCTCATTTCTTCATTCTTACTTCTTATTTCTTATTTCTTATTTCTTATTTCTTATTTCTTATTTCTCTTTCCCCGCTTCTTTCCCTGCGATGATCCCGGTTGCGATGGCCCAGGTGAGGTTATAGCCGCCACAGGGACCGACCACATCCAAAACCTCACCCGCAAAATAAAGTCCTTTCTGTTTGCGTGATTCCATCGTGCGGAGGCTGACCTCTGAAAGCGGGATCCCGCCGGCTGCTGCCTGTCCGAAGTTGAAGCCCCGGTTCCCTTCGATCGGGATCAGTCCGTTTTCAAGGCGTTTCAGGTGTACCCGGAAGGTGCGGGAGTCGATCCGTTTGCAAGTGGTTTCCGGGTCCAGTTTCCAGATCTTGAAGAAGTATTCGATCAGTTTTCCGGGCAGGACGGAAAGGTAGACGCTGCGGTAGGGGTAGTCTTTGTTAATGTGCTGATAGAAGAACGTGTCCAGCTGCCGTTTCAGGTCTCCGGGTACAAAGTTCAAACGGAGCATGTAATCTTTCTCATCTTTGTCACTGATGAAATGGCTGACATTCATGATGCCCGGTCCGTTCAGTCCGTAGTCGGTGAAGATGATGTTGCCGAAGCTGCTCCCCAATTCTTCCTTTCCGCGAAGCGCGGTGACTTCAGCGTCAAGGCGTGTGCCCTGCAGCGCTTTGAATATATCTCCTTTTGCGCTGACCGGCGCCAGTGCCGGGATGAACGGCAGATCACGGTGACCGAATTGGAAAAGCTCACTCAGGATGCTCGTGTTTGCCCCAAGCTGGGGAAACGCACGGCTGCCGGTGGTGAGGATCAATTTGTCAAAGGGTTTTGTTTTTCCTTGTCCGTCAACGGTCAGCACGAATTTTGACCCGCTCATGGTGATAGCGGTCACTTTTGCTCCGCTGCGGGTTTCTACACCGGCATATTGCAGTGCATCGCTCAGAATTTGTACTACATTGGCCGCCGACCAGGATCGCGGATAGACCCAGCCGTCTTCCGTTTGTACTGTCGGGATCCCCAGCGCTTCCAGCTTTTTTCGGATAGCTTCCGGCCCGACCTGTTCAAAAACCGGGCTGAGGTCTGCCGGCCTGACGCTGTAATAGCTTTCAGGTCCCGCATGCATGTTGGTGATGTTGCACCTGCCATTCCCTGTGGCAAACAGTTTCCTGCCGATTTTCTGGTTTCCGTCAAAAATGGTGACAGCATGATCGGGATTCTGTTCTTTGATCATCAGGGCAGAAAAAATTCCTGCCGGTCCGGCTCCGATAATTCCAAAATTCATACTTGCAAAATTTTCCTGTTTTGGTTAAAATTACTATTGTCAGTTACAAACATCTTAATTGACGTAAAAAAATATTACATGTCATATGAAACAAAATTGTTTTTGTCTATGATAAATCTCTGACCCCTTTGAAAAAGGAGTGTGCAAATGTCCAAAATGCGTATCGTTTTAGTTGATGACCACGAAGTCGTTCGGCTGGGTTTGAAAGTTTTGTTGGAGCAGAGCGACCATTTTGAAGTGGTTGGCGAAGCCAACAATGCCAAAGAAGCTGTCGAGATTGCGGGGCAATTCCGACCGGATATCGTGTTGATGGACATCCGTCTCCCGGGGGCTTCCGGTATCGAAGCCTGTGAGGAGATAACTCAATTATATCCTGAAGTGCGCGTTGTGATGCTGACTTCTTATGCAGAAGATGAAATGCTGTTTTCCGCGATCCGGGCCGGTGCGTCCGGTTATCTTTTGAAACAGATCAACAGTGACGACCTGATCCGTTCGCTGGAGTCCGTCCGCCGTGGGGATGCGCTGCTGGATCCGCTGGTGACACAGCGGGTGTTCCAGGAAGTTCGCCGGGCTGTGAAGGAAGAGGAGGCGTCTGCCTTTGCCATCCTCAGCCAGCAGGAAAAGCATGTGCTGATCCTGGTCTCGGAAGGGAAAACCAACCGGGAAATCGCAAAGTCGCTCTTCCTCGGGGAGGGAACTGTCCGCAATTACGTCAGCAGCATTCTTTCCAAGCTGGGGGCGTCCAATCGGGCGGAAGCTGCCGCTTATGCGGTTGAACATAACCTGAAGGAATATCTGTGATCCGGTTTTCCCGCACCCGTGCGGTTTTGCGGGTAGAGGATGAACTAACAAAAAAAGATGCTCCGTGCGTCTTTTTTTGTTTAAGGAAACGCTGATTAATGTCGGTTTCATGGCAAATGAGTCAAAGTGACCAGTTTTCGTTGACTCAGAATTGAGTCAACGAAAACAGTTCACTTTGACTCAACCTGAATAAATCAGCGCATCCTTAAATTTACAGCCGAATGAGGAACACCAGGTCATTCACATTGGTGCCGGTGGGGCCGGGCCGCAGCAGCCCGCCGACTTTTTCAAAGAAGTGATAGGAATCGTTGTTATTCAAAAATTCATCCGGGTCACAGCCAATCTTCATTGCATGGGACAGGGTCTCTGAGGTGACGATCGCCCCGGCGGCGTCAGTCAGTCCATCCTCGCCATCCGTAGCCAGTGTCAGGAGCGTACAGCCTTCCCAATTTGCCATCGGGTGTACCGAAGCCAGTGCGGTTTCCAGGTTTCGCCCGCCCAGGCCGTTCCCTTTGAGGTGTACGGTGGTCTCTCCTCCGAAAACCAGCAGGCCCGGTCCCTCAAGCTCGGAGAAAAAGGATGGCAGCAGAGCTCCGATCACGGAAGCTTCTCCTGTCAGATGGGTGTTCAGGACACTGGTTTTCAGTCCGTCTTTCTGACCCTGTGCGGCTGCGGCATAAGCGGCGGTGCGGTTGGAGGCCAGAAGGAACACCCGGCCGGCGAGGCTTGCCTCTTTGAGCGTTTCGGGAAGCTTCCCATTTGCCCCTGATTCGAACACTTCACGGATCTGTTCCGGAAATTTCATAGTATTCGCATAGGTGTTGTAAATATTTAGGGCATCCTGATAGGTAGAGCTGTCGGGGACAGTTGGACCGGAAGCGATCGTGTCCAGGGGACTGCCGACAACATCGGAAAGTACGATCGTGATCTGATCTGCCGGAGCCGCATGAAGAGCGAGTCTGCCGCCTTTCACTTCGTCAAGGTGCTTCCGCAAAATGTTGAATTCTTTGATGTCTGCTCCGCAGCTGAGGATGTCTTTTGAAAAGGCCTGCAGTGTTTCCAGACTGAGACCTCCGATGGGTTTGGTCATCAGCGCTGATCCGCCCCCGGAGATCAGGAAAATCACCAGGTCATCTTTTCCGGCGCTGTCCAGCAGCTCAAGAATGGCCTCAGCCCCGGCCAGGCTTTCTTGTGTGGGAACGGGATGCCCGCCCGGCATCAGCTTGTATGTTTCAGGCAGCGTACAGTGCGGCGGCAGGTGTTTTGTCAGGACGATGCCCCGGGTGACGAAAGCTCCGATGATTTTGTCCAGTGCCGCTGCCATGCCATATGCGGCTTTTCCGACAGAAATGACGTAAATTTTTGCATAAGCGGCGAGGTCGCAGGTTTTGTCCTGTATGGTCAGTTTACTCCCGCTCAGATGAATATTGGCCGCGATAAAATTTTCCGGCTTGACGGAGTCTATTGCGGCTTTGATCAAATTTTGGATCAGGACAGTCGTGCTTTCCATCTCACTGCCGGAACGCGGTGATCCGGTTTCTTATTCCCCGCGGTAGTATTCTTTGAAGGATAAAACGTCCATTGTGAGTGTCTTATCCCCCTGCGGTGCGGTGAAGAATCCGCTGAACCCTTCCGGGTAGGCATCATCCTGAACCGTGAGCAGGGTTTGCCCGTTCAGCATGGCTGTCAGTGTGTTCCCCTGGACGATGGCGCCCATAACGTTGATATCGCCGGAATTATTCTTGAACGCATTCCTTGCGTCCGCGGTGCCCAACACCATGGAATCCCGCAGAATGCTGAGCGTCCCTTCACAGGAAAGGCTGAAATAATAACCGTTTCCGCTGCTGTAGTCCTTTGCGCGCATCACGAGACCGGTGCGGTCTCCCCGGGCACAGGTGATGATGGAGAATTCCATTTCGGCTGCACCTTCGTTGATCACGGGAGGACGCAGACGCCAGTTGACCCAGCCGTTGCTCTTCCTTGGTTCCAGTGAGAGTTTGTTGTTGAGCGCGATGATCCGGATGTCCTCATCCTCGTTGAGCCCGGCGGAGAGACCAAACCCTGATGAACCGCGTTCAAAGTTATCAAGAACCATGGCCTCTCCGAAAATCTCAGCCGGAGTGGCTCCCGGCTGTATGGGGACGGCCGCTGCCGGGTTTGAGGAAGGCTGGGCTGTCGTTGGAGTAGGGATGATCGGGGCCGGCTCGTTTTCGACACTTTGCTGTGGTATTGACGTTGAGACGGCTTCGATGATCGATTGCAGCGGGTCGGCTGTCGGAGAAACAGCATCAGTTGTTTTAAACAGGTTTGGGGCGATCAGATGGGTCAGAACAGTGGTTGTGACCAGGATATAGGCTAAAAGAGCTTTCATGTTGTTTCTCCTTTTTTAATTTTCAGAAAAACCGGCAGCAGGTGCAGGGTTGAAATAATTATAAACCGCTGCGGAAATTTGTGAGAATAAAGTGTTTCCTTCATCAAAAATCAGATTCTCCGGGTGCCAGGTGTAGATGCTGAGGATATAGTCTCCGCCCGGGGAATAAACGGTGGCAATGTTCCCCATGGTGTGCAGCAGTCCGTCGTTCTCTTCGATCCAGCCATGTTTGTGTGCTACCGGAACGCTGTCAGGAACTCCGGCACTGATCAGGTAGGGCAGCAGATTGTCCTTGAGCAGTCCCATCATTTCCGCACATTCATCCAACGTGATCTGGCCGGGAAAAGTTTCCGTGAGCAGCCCTGTCCCGTCTTCGGAACAATGGTAAAGCGCGTCCATCAGTACGCCCATGTCTTTGGCTGTTGTCTGGTTGTAGACATCCGGGTTGAGGTTGATATCGGTACGGGAATTGGCTTCGGTGTGAAACAGGTTCAGCAGCGGAGCGCCGAGATAAAAATAGCCGGCAAGGAATGAATTTGTCAGGCCGAGCTTTTCCAGGTCTTCTGTTACGGCATAAGGGGCCAGCGGACCGCCGATGATGTTTTCCATCATCCAGTCGGTCTGGTCGTTCTTTGACTCTGTGATCATGAGCCGGAGCGTCTTCATGGTGAAGGATGAAGGGGCTTCGTCCATGCGGACATAAGAGGAGATCATGATGGGCAGCTTCATGGTGCTGGCGGCTGTGAAGGCAATCTCCGGGATCAGGTCTTCCCTGTCACGGCGGGCAATGTCGAAAACCTGTCCGCTCGCCGGGTCGCTCAGGAATACCTCCGTGACCTGTCCCTTATCCTGCCAGGTATCGATGACCGCGCGCAGCAGCAGCGCCAGGTTGTTCATGTTTGCCGCGGGCTGCGGGACGATGGTGACCGGGAGGGAAAGGCTGCGGTCGCTGCCGGATTTCCGGGCTTCATCGATCAGGGGCAGGGATGCTTCCACATCAAGCGTCCGTCCGCCATGCCCGACCCGGAATCCGCTGCCCTCCGGCTGGGCGGACATTGGCACAATGTCATAGCGCGGGATGATCTGATCTTTCAGAAACGCCTGAACCGAATCCGGCAGTTCTTGGAACGCTAACGGGATCCTGATCGGGTCCTGTCTGAATTTTCCCATCAGGTAATTCAAAAAGCTGTTGTTTTTGTAAACCGCGTCAATTTTCGCGCTCAATTCATCCCGAAGTCCGTCATAGTCGATGTTGCCGGGAATTTCCAGCCGGATGGTGCTGCCGAGGTAGTCAAGGTCGACCGGAAGGCCATAAACGGAGCGGACCCGTTCGACCGCTTCATCGATGGAAAGGCCCGTGATGGGGATATCTCCGATCATCGATCCGTCGGGGATGACCCGGTCGATGAATCGGTAACGCTGCCAGGAAAGGAACGTCAACACGCCTGCAAAAAACAGCAGGCTGAGTGAGATGAAAAGCAGTCCGAGACTTGGTTTTGATTCTTCCAACGTGTTTCCCTTTTCGTTTTTGCTCAGTGAAGAAAGACAAGGCCGGTGACGGCACCGATCAGCGTGAGCACTATAGGGTCTATTTTAAACCGAAATTGCAATAAAAGGGCGGATATGAACAAAATCAGCAGTGTGATCGTGTCCCGGGTGAAAACCAGTTTGTGTATTTCGTGTATCGATTCTGTCCCGAAAAAGATGCTCAGCATCAGCGTGATCGAGGTGTAGATCAGCAGTCCGCCGCAGGCCGGTGTGATCCCGCGGAAAAGTCCGCGGACGATCCGGCTTTCGGAAAACTTCTTCATGAAGATGATGGTCAGAATGCTGACTGTCACCGTGGGCAAAATCAGCCCCAGCGTGGCGAATATCGAGCCGGTGACGCCGCCCTTGATATAACCGATGTAAGTGGATGAATTCAGCGCGATCGGTCCCGGGCAGACCAGTTCGAGCGCTGCCATGTCCGTGAATTCGTTGATGGTCAGCCCGACACGTTTGGCACCCTCATCGTAAATCATGGACATCATGCCGTAACCGCCGCCAAAGCAGGTGATCCCTATTTTCAGGAAGAGCAGAAAGAGCGTCAGGTTCATGGTTATTCACCTTCTCCGCTGAGAGGCGTTTGAGGGCTGTCCGGTGCGAAGGGCATAAACAGGATGCTGAGGATCCCTGTGATCCCGCACCCGATGATCGTTTGGAATGCGCCGAACCCGGTCAGCAGCGGAACGAAGACTGCGGCAAGCACCATCAGGATGGAAAAAGCCTGTTTCGGTACGGTTTGAAGAAGACGGACAGCGTTGCCGAGAATGATCGCAACGGAGACCACCCTGATCCCGCGGATGGCGCCCTGAATGTAAGGATTGTCGACGTAGGCCTGGAAAAGAGCTGCGATCCCGAGCATGCAGACGAAAGCGGGCAGAATCACGCCCATCAATGCGCTGAAGGCGCCTGCCGGTCCGGCGATCCGGTTCCCGATCAAAATGGCATTATGGATCGAAATGACGCCGGGCAGTGTCTGCCCGAGGACAGGATAGGTCCAGAATTCTTCGTGGGTGAGCCAATGCTTTTTGTCAACGACATCCCGTTCTATGGCAGGCAGCGCGACGGATCCGTTTGTAAGGGCAAACATCATCGACTTGAAGAAGGTCCAAAAGAGGAAGAGACATTTTTGGTTGGTGCTTTCCATGTTCTGCACTCTGATGATACCGGTTCCTGACCTCTATTTGACCGCCTTAAGCAGAAAAGCGGGTTTCCCATCAATTTCTAAGGTCTCTTCAGCGATGTTCTCAAAACCGCAGCGTTTGAGCTGTTTGATGCATTCATCTGCAAAACCATCTGCCGCAAAGTCGATGACCACCATCTTCCCGCCCTTCAGGATCAGCCTGCGCAGACGCATGATCTCGTCGACCAGATGCGGCAGGTCGTGGAAACCGAACAGCGTATAGACCAGATGGAACCGTCCGAAATAGCAGTCTTCACTCAGTTCGCAGTCAGGGATCAGGATGATCTCTTTTTGCTCCGCCAGCTGGCGGAGCGTTTCGGGCGTTTTTCCGGACTTGTCAGTGCACGCCAGATATTCCGTTTCACCGTGCAGTGCACCTGCAAGGGAACAGCGGCAGCTTCCGAATTCAAGCGCCTTGCGTCCGATGGCTGTGCTGAGTTGCTGGCTTATCAGTGCGGTGAGCTTTTCCATGGATTCATTGGAAAAGGCAGTGATGCAGGCGAGTTTGCGATTCGCTTTGTCGCTGAAGCGTTCGTTGTTGATGACAAAACGCTCGTGAGTGCCTTCACCGATGAGCTCTGTTTCGTCCCGGAGTGTTACGTGGAAGCGGATCATTCGCCCTTCGATGGCAGTGATCTCACTTTCGCACCAATATTTCATGCCGACCGGGGTCGGCGCGAGATGACGGATGTTCACCATCGTGCCGACAGTGCCCAGCCCTTCATCCAGCAGCGGGTCGACCATGTTTTTGCAGCTGCGTTCTGCGGAGCAGATCAGCATGGGCGTGGCGAGAATGTCCAGACCGCCGCTGTCAAAGGTTTTGGCGGTATCTTTTTGTGTCACGATATATTCATCAGTCGTTTTGGTTCCGATCGCTAAAGTCTTCATTTCGTTCCTTTTTTGTTATTACATTTCTGCACTCGATTGTAAATCATAAATGCCCGGAAAAGCTATATTCATGCAGGACAGATGCAGAAAGGATTTGCAAAAACCGTTAAATTGTATATAATCTGATGATATTTGCAGAAAGTATTGGTGGGAGGACCAAAATGCTCACACAGGAAACACAAGATCGAATTGACTTCTATGACCTGCTTGTCAAACAGGCTGAGGCTTTGACCGAAGATGAACGGTTGGTCATGCCGGATCTGGCAAACACAGCGGCCCTGCTGGGCGAATCACTGGAAGCCATCAACTGGGCAGGCTATTATCTGCTTCAGGAAGATGTCCTGATTCTCGGTCCGTTTTGGGGGCGTCCTGCCTGTATCCGCATCCCGGTGGGCAAAGGTGTCTGTGGGACTGCGGTGGCTGAGGATCGGGTGCAGTGTGTGAAGGATGTGCACTCCTTCCCCGGACATATTGCCTGTGACAGCCGCTCCCAATCTGAGATCGTGATTCCGCTCCATCATGAGGGAAGGGTGATCGGTGTGCTGGACATCGACAGCCCGGAACTGGCCCGTTTTGATGAAGTTGATGCTGCCGGCCTGCAGCGCTTCGCTGCTGTACTGGAGCGGAATTGCGACTGGCCCGGGTTTCAGGTCTTTTAGTTGTTGTTCAGGGAGCACACGGAGACTGCTCTTTTGATGCGGCGCAGCCTGCACAAAAGGGCGGTATTCTGTGCTGCGCCGCAGGTTCCCGAATTGTTGCCAGTGTTTTACATACTTTACATAATGTATAACAACTTTTACAAAAAGTCACAAATTTGACAAATTTCCTTTACAAATTATTGGACGGTGATACAATATTGACTGTTCAAAAGATGGGCACTCGTCTAATGGCAGGACAGCAGACTCTGAATCTGTATGTAGAGGTTCGACTCCTTTGTGCCCAGCTTTTTTTATTATAGGTTGCCCTCATAGCTCAATGGACAGAGTGACTGACTTCGAATCAGGAGGTTGGGGGTTCGACTCCCTCTGGGGGCGCTTAAAGAACGCGGACGGGTTGTATTAGTACTCCGTCCGTTTTCTATTTAAACCGGTATGCAGCTGATGTTTTACAGGTTCATGATTGAACCGCAGAAAATGATTGCACACCTCCGCTGTTTTTCGGCTCAGAGAGAATTTTTATCCTTCGCCGATTGCCTTGCCCGTTCCAGTGCTTTGGAATAGCCATCGCCATATTGCAGGCATTTGTTGACCCGGGCGATGGTGGCGGGAGAGGCGCCGGTTTCTTCGGTGATCAGTGAGAATGTTTTGCCCTGCTCCAGCAGCCCGGCGACTTCATAGCGCTGGACCATGGCAGTCAGTTCCTTGATGGTGCACAGATCTTCAAAGAATTCATAACATTCGTCGATGCTGTTCAGGGAAAGGATCACCTCAAACAACGCATCCGTTTTTTCATTATGCAAATTCTTTGCCGCCATTTTCCATCTCTCCTTTTTTGCCAAAAGTCACTTTATTATAGAATAATAATACCCCGAAATCAGGTTTTATTCCTGATTTCGGGGTATTTTGGTACATTTAAGTGAACTGATGTATTACTGAAGCGGTTCCGCGTAAACCACCCTGCGGAAGGCATAGCCGCCTTCAGGAAGCTCGTCTTCACAGGTCACCAACACCAGAGAGCCCGGGATAGCCTTCTGGTAGAGCAGTTCACCGTCATTTGGTGTAAGCAATTCATTGTGGTAAACGCTGAAGGAAAGCAGCTTCCCTTTTGCATCCGTGATGAAGATGCGGTCTTTCATTCCCAGGTATTGCAGCATCTTGAAGGGGCCCGCATTCATCTCATCCAGGTGGTTATGCGCCGCGATGAGGGATGTCCCTTTACCGGGTAGCGCACCCGCACTCAGAACACCACCGCGGTCACCCAGCCATTCAACGGCCCATTCGTTATTCTCATCCAGCGGAACCTTCACCAGGTCCATTTCGGCGTCGATGACCGGAATTTCCAGGTGCAGACCGTTCAGCTCCTGATATTTCAGGTCAGCAGGCTGTGAGAGCCCGACGTAAATGCCGGAACCTGTCAGACCGGTGGCCGGCAGGGTCTCCGGAAGACGCGGCTCCCCGATATTGTAGAAGTGCAGTGTGTTCCGGCTGATGTTCTTTTCCGGCTGCAGCACAGACTTCCCGATGACCTCGGCTGCATCAACAGATTTCTGTGCGAAATTCAGGGTACCGGTATAATTCACGGGCTGACCGTTTATGTCGAAATGCCAGTTGAGCTTGGCTGTGCTGCTGAAGGCTTCAGAAAGGTTGGCACTCATGTTGACTGTGAATGCTGCACGGCTTTCAGCAGGGATCGTTATACGATCACCCTTGGCAAAAGCAGATGTTCTTACGGTTCCCGGTTCAACAAGGGAACTGATGATGACCTCCCCACTGTAATTGTCAATAACGTCTCTGGTGAAGTAAATCGAACCGGGGAAGACCGATGCATCTGCGCTGCCGTAATTGACCATGACAATTCCCAGAGAAACAGCGTTCTTTGCAGCTGATACCGAGCAGGATACTGCATCGTCACCGCTGTCTGTTTCAGTCTCGATCGCGGGGCCGCAGACAGAATTATAGGCATCAGCGGTAAACTCAAAAGGTTCTGCCGATACATCCGGCACCAATGCCTGAATTGTCATCGGACCGCTGCCGGATATCTCATCAGCCACAATGTCAAGGCTCATTGTGACGTTTGGATCGATTGCAAGGAACCCGTCAGGCAGTTCTGATTTGCAGGTGACGTTATTTGTCCCGGAGGCGGACATTTCCGCGCAGGAGCTGACTTTCACCGGGATTTGTGTCTCACCGGCTTTTACGCTGATGGCAGACAGGTCAATGATTTTGTCAGCGGTTCCGCTGTTATTGATCTTCAGGTTGAAATGCAGTGTGTTCCTGTTATCACAGCTGCTGATATAGGAGCTGCTGACATAACCATCAAGGATCGCTTCATTGCTGAAGTCTTCGTCGAAAGCGCTCTCAGCATCCTTGCTGACAGAAGGGCTGCAGGTATCATAAGTAGTGCCGAGGTTCAGAACCTTGCGTTCTCCGTTTACATTATAGATAAGCGAAGTGTAGGCGCCAAAGTTATCCGTGCTGATCGGATTGTCCAGATCGACTTCGCCGCTTACTGTAATGCTTTCATTCGGATTCATCAAAATATCGTAAACAAGAATTCTTGCTTTGCAGTCAGTGGTTTCGACAGCGCTGCTTGTGCAGGTCTTGTAGGTGATCGGCAGATATCTCGGCTGATTCGGAAGACTGAGATTCTGGGCAAGCTGGACATTGACCGTGTTTTGAGAACTGTTCTCGAGGGTGTATTGAATCGTTGCCTTCGATTTATCGGCTGAGAGCGTTCGGCAGAAAGCCGTGCTTTTAATTTCCTGATCCTGTGCCGGTACCGGAGCCGAAGAGGCACAATCGTTGTTCCAGCGGCCGATGAAGTAGGCTTTGGTCTTTCCGTTTGTTTGATAAACCAGTGAGGTGCGAACAGTGAAATTCTGCACAGCCGGAGCTTTTGCCAGTGTGGATGATGCATTGAATTTCACTGTTTCTCCAGCGCCGATGGTGAAGTTCTTCCCGCTGATGGCGCAGGCAGAACCGTTCTTTTCGCATCCGGAATAAAGGATGTCAACAACACCGTCCTGTCCCTGAACGGCCAGTGTCTGGGCAAGTTCAAGGCTGATTGGCTGCGCTGTCTTATTTCTTAATGTGTATTGATATGCGACTTTATTGGCGCTGTCCAAATTGCGGCAGGTGCTGACTGTTTCAAGATCGTACCCAACCGGGATCGCTGCGGGTACGGGGGTCGGTTTGACCGAGCCGCTGCAGCTGTCCGCTGTTCTGCCGACAAATAAAGCAATCGTTTTGTTATCCGGGAAATAGCGCAGTGAGGTTTGAGCTGTGGCGTTTGCAGCAGTGGCCGTGTACAGATCTACTTCACCGGTGAATACGGCTGATTCATGAGCTGCCAGTGTGATCATCGGGTAACTGATGCGGCTGAGACAGCTGCTGCCATTGCTGCTGAGGCAGTCGGTGTAGCGGATCTTCGGGTTCGGGTACTGCCCGGGGATCGCCATTGTTGTCGCCAGTTCTGTGCGGATGCTGATGTTGGACCTGTTTTCGAGCATATACCGGAACGTCATCTTTTTGCTTCCGGCCTGGTAATTGCGGCAGAAGGACGAAGCGGTGAGGAGCGGGTTCGGGTCGGCATTCCGCGTGATCGTACCGGAAGCTGAGGCTGTTCCGTCACCGGTAAGATCGGCGCTGAGGATCAGAGAGCTGTTGGACTGGATCAGATCGGTCTGTTTGAAGGTGAAATCGCCATTAAGTGTGGCTGTTTTTCCAGCTTCAATCGTTATATCTGAGCCGGACCAGTTCAGTGCGACCGTATTTGATTTCCCATTGGAATCTTTAACAGTCCCCTCAGAGGGAAGTGTGTACGCTGCAGCGTCTTTTGATGCTGAAGGAATTTTCAGCGTGACAGGGAAGGTCTGGTTGTTATAAAACGTGGCAGAGAAGGTGCCATTTATGCCATCAGTGTCGAAATTCCCTGAAAGAACCGCGTAAAAACCGGAAACAGCTTTAACGGAACCTTGAGCGTAAAACCCCTTGTATCCGGGGGTGCTGGACGGACGGGTAAAGTGAAATTCCAGATCCAAAGCTGTGTTTGCCGCTGTGATTTCCGTGGGAAGATTTAAAACGCCGGTGACGATGGCCGCATCGCCGCTGTTGAGACTACCCGGATTGCGGTCCCATGTGACGCCGTTTTCAACTGTACGGCTCTGTGTTTCCCCGTTGGAGTCTTTCCAACTGATGGTTACATCCGGCTGGCCTGTGACGTAAGTCCAGTCGGGCATGTCGTTCCTGACCTGGATTGTTACATTCCCACCGCCGGCACCGTTATAAGAGCCGTTGAGAAAATCGGCAAAGCAGCTTCTGTCATCACCGCACGCATCTCCGCGTCTGATCAGTTTTCCCGCGACGCTGATATCGCCGACTTTGGTGCTCCCGTCTTTCACCTGGATCGAAAAGAACAGATCTGTATCCCAATAAAGGTTATACGGTTCGAAATCTTTTGCATCAAGAAAAACCGCATACGTTGTGCGTGCGGGAAGCGTGAACTCACCGGTGAATGGAATTCTGGGGTTGGTCGGATCGTTGAAATTTTCACTTTCGTACCCTATTTCCCTGTACTGCATGTTTGCCAGCGGATGATAGGTCGTGCCGATTTTGCCTGTTTCCGGAAAACTGACGGTGTAGGCTTTCGAGCCGGTGTTTGTCAGGACCATCCGAAATTGGGAATAGTTTGCGCATTTGTCATAAAAACCGTAGCCTTGCAGGTAGCCATAGGACGTACGCTCAATTTTCGTGATTTCCACATCCATGGCGCTTGCTGCAGCTGTCACGGAGAGAAAAACACATATAAAAAACAACAAGAAAACGGAAACAGATTTTCTCATACGATAGCTCCCCCTATCAAACTCTCTCTTAAAAAATATTATACCAGAAAACACGGGAAATAGTAAAGAATCTTAAAAATTCTTCGAAGAAAATCCGGGATCAGAAGAGGGAGTAGAGGGACGGGTCCGCTTGCGGGCCTGTCCCTCAGAGTACATGGGGACGGGTTACCTGCTGCCGTGCAGCCGGCACAGGAGAACTGTCACCATGTGCGCTCACACTGGAAAGCTCATCTTGCATATGGCTGCACGGCAACGCAGAAACCGTCCCTCTGTTGTTAAAACAAAAAAGTGAAGTTGGCAATTTCTTACTCTCCCGGGAGGTCGCCCTCCAAGTACCATCAGCGGACACGCGCTTGACTGCCGGGTTCGGTATGTTTCCGGGTATACCCACGCTCCTATGGTCACCAACTTCACTTTTATAAATTACAAATTAGTAATTAGAAATGAGAAATTATTATTCCTTTCATTTCTCATTCATCATTCCTAATTTTGAATACAATATGTATCCTTTTTGTCAAGTTATCTTCCTCTTCAGATTTCGGCTTCTCCGTTCCAGATCCTAAA
>CAYWKZ010000066.1:0-14913 GCA_964459115.1 uncultured Leptolinea sp.
TGCTGTGCTGTGCTGTGCTGTGCTGTGCTGTGCTGTGCTGTGCTGTGCTGTGCTTTAAAAGCCTATTGTTTTTCCGCATCACTGTCAAGCCTTCCAAAAAACTCATTACAATCAAAATTGCCAAACATCTTACAATTTCTGCTTTCCCCGGTGCATTGATATATCCGATTTTGATATTCTTTGCTTTCAGGATTTCAATGTTTATTCAATGCAAGTTCTGTTCCATTTATTGGATTTTTTTAATATTTTCAGGGGGTGTTCCAAATTGTCACACCCCTGACCTTTATTTGATGAGCTACATTGAAAAGTTAAGCGCTTTTCTGCTTAACTTTTCAGTATATATCAGGTAAAAAGTAAAATCAGTGTATAATGATATTGAAAAGTTCAGCAGATTTCTGCTTAAGTTTTCAATCAAGAGGTGCATATGCTCATTGAAAGAAATCAATATCTGAACAAAATCATTTCAAGTATGTGGAATGGGCAGGTTAAAGTCATCACCGGAATACGACGCTGCGGTAAATCATGGCTTCTGCAAAAAATATTTAAAAATCATCTGCTTGCGCAAGGTGTTCCGGCAGACCATATTATTTCATTGGAACTCGATCAGGTAAAAGATATCCGTTATCGAAACCCACTGGAGCTCACAGCATATATTCGTGAAATCGTCAAAAATTCGCCGAAAGAATTTTATCTTTTTGTGGATGAAATCCAACTTTCCGATGAAGTTAAAAATCCTTACAATCCGGAAGGGAAAAAAATCACCTTTTACGATGCATTGAACGAGCTGATGAACTATCCGAATCTCGATATATATGTCACCGGCAGTAATTCCAAATTGCTTTCAAAAGATATTCTGACCGAATTTCGCGGCAGAGGAGATGACATCCACCTTCACCCGCTATCTTTTTCCGAGTTTTACCAGGCAGTGGGAGGCGACAAAGAAGATGCTTTTGACCAATATTCATTTTATGGCGGAATGCCAATGGTCTTGAGCCGTCCAAATGAAACTTCAAAGGCAGATTATCTGCAAAGCTTGTTTTCTAAGGTTTATATCAAAGATATCGTTGAGCGGAAAAGAATTGAACGCCCGGAAATTTTATCCTCGATCATCGATCTTCTCTGCTCTGCGATCGGTTCGCTTACAAATCCAACAAGTATTTCAAATACACTCAACTCTCAACAAAATTTGAAAAGCGCAGACCGAGTTTCCATAAACACAGTCAGCTCATACATAGAACATCTTGAAGATGCATTTTTATTCCATGAATGTAAACGGTATGACGTGCGGGGAAGATCTTATTTCAGTTATCCAAACAAATATTACTGCGAAGATCCCGGCCTGAGAAACGCCAGAATTGGTTTTCGTCAAATGGAAATGACCCACATCATGGAAAACATTATTTATAACGAATTGATTTTCAGAGGATATCTCGTTGATGTCGGTGTTGTTTATGAAAATATAAAAAATGAAAACAACAATTCTATCCGTGTCGCCCGTGAAATCGATTTTGTCGCTTCTTCCGGAGGAAGGAAAATCTATATCCAATCTGCATATGCAATGGAAAATCAGGAAAAGATCCGTACAGAACTAAAACCGTTTTCAATCACCGGTGATTCGTTTCCGAAAATCGTTGTTCGGAGAGATATTCGAAAAAAGTGGTTTGATGAAAATGGAATTCTGAACGTTGGACTGATTGAATTTTTATTGAGCAATGAATTATTTTAAGGAAACGCTGATTGATGTCCGTTTCATGGCAAATGAGTCAATGCAACCTGTTCTGTTGACTCAATTCTGAGTCAACGAAAACAGGTCACTTTGACTCAAGCCGATTAAATCAGCGTTTCCTTAACTTTTCAACAACAGGAACTCAGCAGAAGGGTTTGTAATCAAAGTCAAATCCAAAGCTCCGGGGACCGAAGACCTCCAGCCCGCGGGGCGTTGTCCACGCATGGGGTGCGGGAAGGACGATGATCGCCGCTTTTTCTCCCGGCTTTGCATACGGATTCAACTGCGGCATGGCCTCGTCCAGGTCAAAAAAGCAGATCAGATCCGGGACCATGACGTATGGAGCACCGTCCAGCCAGCTGGCGATGTTTTCATTCTGGTACCAGATGTGCAGTTCATGGCCTTCGTATTCCCCTTCACCTTGTATGACCGTGTCACCGATGGTATAACCATCTTTCGTCTCATAGCGGCTCTCTGTTACCATCCCGCGGAACATCGGTCTGCCCGCGCCGGCCTTGATCACCGCCTCAACATAATCAGCCCCGGCATCCTTCGCTTCCCGAAACGCTTTGCCGATCTTTTCCGCATGGGAGATCGCCCCGCGGATAACGGCATCCTTCAGGACCGCGGCCGTGTTCACATGGTCCATCACCGCAATCGTGTTGCGGCTCACCACGGCCAGTGCCCGCACCAGGTCTTCGCCGCGTTCATCATCATAAACGTTGGTGAAGACTGCTCCCTCGCCGAATTCGTTCATCACCGCCATCGGGCACATCGGGACACCTTTCAGGTAATAGGTGGAATGCTGCAGCGCCGGAACGCTGCGTCCGGCAGGGTCGCCGTCAACGATGCAGCGGTCTGTCATGGCAGCTACATAAAAGGCAGCCGCAGTATTCCCACCGCCGAGCTCGGTGGAGATAACAGCCGTCACCTCCCGTCCCAGGAATTTTTCCAACTGCTTCAGGTTCAGGATATACATGCTCTCTTCCGTCTCTTTGAGGCGGGCATATTTTCGCTTTTCTTCCTCTGTCAGCGGGCTGATGGCGCCACAGGCATAAGGCGTGCCAATAATTGCCTCCGGATCCAGCTCGTCGAAACCGACCAGGCGGAATTTCTTCCCCGCCGCGATGGCCTCATCGATGCTTTGGATCCCTTCCTCCAGGCTGCCGCCGCCTCCCGTTCCGAGGATGGTACAGCCAATCAAAATGTTCATCAGGTCTTCTCTGTTCAGTTCACGCATTGTTCATTTCTCCTTTTTCAGTAACAGGGCCGCTGCCCCATCAAACGTTAAATTGCTTTTCCCAAGTTTACAACATAATCGGGAAAAAGAAAAGGTGAATTAAGTCAATAACCACTCTGCTCCACCTTTTTTCCAAAATGATCCCGAAGTGTTCCGGGTTGTCATATCATCCCATGCCGGGATCCAATGCCAAAGTTACTATTCACGCGTTGGTCATAGTCAAAGGAGCAAAGGATACTGAGATCAGTTTTGCACAAGAGCTATTGACATTGTAAGGAAACAATTGTATACTATTTATCAGGATGACAGACGACATTCTGTCGGTGTGACTGACACCTAAAATCCGAAACGGATGCAGGACGTAAGGGCCTGAGTGTTGGCGGACAACGATAAAATCCGAAACAGATGCAGGACGTAGAGGCCTGAGTGTTGGCGGACAACGATAAAATCAGTCTGAAAATAAGACAGTCAACGCTGCGGTGTTGCTGTCTTTTTTATTTGGAGGTATTTGTTCAGAACCTGAAGCGACGCACAACGGGGCGGGCCCCTGCGGGTACCGCCCCTGAGTCGGATTTGGTCAGAGTTCTGTCAGCTCTTCAGCCCGCAGGCAGCTGACCAGATGGCCCCGGCTGATTTCCTTCTGCTGCGGGGTTTCGATCCCACAGCGCTCACAGGCATACTCACAGCGTTCATGGAACGCACAGCCGGAAGGCGGATTGATCGGACTCGGGATCTGCCCTTCCAGCGTTTTCAGACTCTCCATACCCTTCATGGAAAGGCTCGGGATCGCATTGAACAGCGCCTTGGTATAAGGATGGCGTGGATGACGGAATATTTCTTCCGCCTCGCCAAATTCCACGATTTTCCCGAGATACATGACCGCGATTTTGTTGGCAAGTTCATGGACGACCCCGATGTCGTGACTGATCAGGATGTTGGTGAGACTGAATTTTTTCTTCAGATCCTTGATGAGGCTCAAGATCTGTTCCTGACTGAATACGTCGATGGAGCTTGTCGGTTCATCCAGCACGACCAGCTTCGGCTGAGAGGCCAGCGAGCGGGCGATCGCGATGCGCTGCCGCTGTCCGCCGGAAAATTCATGCGGATATTTGTAGCAGGCATCCTCATTGATCCCCACCATCTCCAGTAATTCTTTGACCCGCCGGATCTTTTCCGATTCTCTGAGCCGCTCATAAACCTCGATCGGTTCGGCGACAATATCTTTGATGAGCCATCTGGGGTTCAGGGACCAATAGGGATCCTGAAAAACGATCTGAACATTTTTCTTGAAAGCGTTGTCACCCTTCTTTCCCGCGCTCAGGACCTGTTTCCCTTCAAACCAGATGTTCCCTTCCGTCGGCTCAAAAAGGTTCAGAATCGTGTTGACCAGCGTGGATTTTCCGCAGCCGGATTCGCCCACAATGCCCAGCACTTCGCCCTTGTTCAGGGTAAAGCTGACTCCGTCCACCGCTTTCAGGCACAGATGCTTCAGGTGTTTGATATCATCATTGATGTCAAAATATTTTTTCAGGTTTTCCACGCGGAGCAGCTCTTCATCACTCTGAGCCACATCGGCGCTCTTGTTTTCGGTTTTTGCGGCTTCCAGCAGCACCCGGGTATAGGGCTCCTTCGGATTTGCGATCAGAGCTGCCGCAGAGTTCTCTTCGATGATGCGGCCCTCTCTCAAAATTCCAACCCGGTCGCAGAAAGCGGAAACAAGGCTGAGATTGTTTGCGATAAAAAGCACGGTCATGTTATGCTTTTGCTGGAGTTCCTTCAGCAGTTTCAGGATGCTCGCCTGGATCGTCACATCGAGATTTCTTGTCGGCTCATCGGCGATCAGCAGCTCGGCATTGCAGGCCAGCGCCAGGGCAATGATAACCCGCTGACGCTGCCCGCCGGAAAGCTGATGCGGATACTTGGAAAGGATGCTTTCCGCGTCTGCCAGCTTGACCTCGTTCAGGATCTCGATGGCCTGTTCCGTGGCTTGTTTCCCGCTGAGGCCCTTCCTGCGGGTGCGCAGAACATCTGTCAGCACGCTGCCAACGGTGAACACCGGGTTCAGACAGCTCATCGGATCCTGAAAAATCATCGCGATCTTGCTGCCGCGGATCCGCTGCTGCATTTGTCGCTGGCTGAACTTCAGCAAATCTTCCCCATCCAGAAGGATCTCGCCGGATTCGATCTTACCGGGAGGACAGGCCAGCAGCTTTTGGATGGTCAGCGCCAGAACCGTCTTCCCCTGACCGGATTCTCCGACCAGTCCATAGGTCTCTCCCCGTTCGATCGTCAGGTGTTCGATGTTCAGCACATCCCTTTTCCCTTCGTAGGAGCTATGGGTCACATGCAGGTTTTTGATTTCAAAGTATGCCATGGCTCACTCCTATTTCTTCCGTGTCCTGGGGTCAAGGATCTCCCGGATCGCGTCGCCGAGGAGGTTGAAGCACAGCACGGTGATGAAAATCGCCAGGCCCGGGAATATGCAGTACCACCACTTGTCGGGAAAATAGGTTCTGCCCATGGAGATCATCAGTCCCCATTCCGGTGTCGGAAGCTGAGCGCCCAGCCCGAGAAATGAAAGGCCGGCGACAGTCAAAATCACACCGCCGATATCCATGGAGGCCTGCACGATCACAGGACTGATGCAGTTCGGCATGATATGTTTGAAAATGATTTTGAATTTGGAAGTCCCGATAGTCTCAGCCGCCTGGACAAACTTCCGTTCTTTCACGGAGATCGCCTGACCGCGGATCAGACGGGTGTACCAGGGCCACCAGGAGAGCGATATCGCAAAAACCGCATTGCTCAGGCTGCTCCCGAGCACTGCAACCATGGCGATCGCGAGCAGAAGAGGCGGGAAACTCAAAAACACGTCCGTGAGACGCATGATCACATTGTCCACCCAGCCGCCGAAACTGCCGGCAATCGCGCCGAGAGGCACACCGATCAAAAGGGAGAGCCCGACGGCACCCAGTGCGGAACTGAGGGAAACCCGTGCGCCGTACACCACACGGCTGAAAATATCACGTCCCAGTTCATCGGTACCCATCCAGTGCTCCGCGCTCGGCGGCAACAGCTTGTCTTCTATGTGGCTGGCATCGGCAATATCCTGAGGGTAAGGAATGATCAGATCGGCAAAAATCGCCCCGAGGATGAGCAAAACAAGAATGATCAGGGCGAGCAGGCTCAGTTTGTTCCGCGCCAGCAGGTACATACTCTCCCCAAAGCTTTTCAGCCGGGGACGCATGGTCTGGATAATCGTTGACATCTGAATAGCCCTCCTTTACAGTCTGATCCGCGGATCAGAGGCGATAATGATGTCCGCCAGCAGATTCAGGATAATATAACAGCAGGCCCCGAAGAGGGTCACACCGATGATCGCGGGATAGTCCAGCGTCGTTACCGCTCCCGAAATATAGCTCCCGATCCCCGGCCAGGAAAAAATCGCCTCGACCAGAAAGGTGTCGGTCAATGTATATCCCATGGAAAGCGCGACATCCGTGGCAGTTGCCCCCAGGCTGTTTTTCAGCGCATATTTCCACAGCATCTTTGTATCGGACAACCCATAGCTGTGTCCGGCCGTGATGTAGTCCTCTCCAAGGATCTCCAGAAGCGCGCTGCGCGTCATCCGGGCGACCAGCCCGATCGGATAAAGCGAAATGGTCAGACAGGGCAGAAGAATGTGGCGGAACGCATCACCCATCAAGGCAAAATTCCCGGTGAGCAGACAATCCAGCAGCAGCAGCCCCGTGATGTTCGGCACCTTCTGGAAAATCGTCGCTTCCACGCTCAGCCGTCCACCGATCGGGAGCAGGTTCAGCAGTTTATAAAAGATCAGCTGAAAAAACAGCGCCACCCAAAATGTCGGCAGCGAAACCGCCCCGATGGAAAAAAAGCGGCTGACATGATCCAGCAGCTGATCCTTTTTCTTTGCGGAGTAAATGCCGAGTGGGATCCCGATGATCACGGCAAACAGAAAAGCCAGCAGCACCAGTTCCAATGTCGCGGGAATGTAGCGCTGCAATTCAGCAGAAACGGGCTGATGGGTCCGCAGACTTTTCCCCATGTTTCCGTGCAGCAGGTCTCTCAGGTACAGCAAATACTGTTCGGGCAGGCTTTTGTCAAGACCCAGCTCCACGCGTGCCGCTTCCAGCTGTTCAGGGGTTGCCCGCTGTCCGGCCCATTTCACTTCCGGATTGGAGGGGATCACACGGGCGATGAAGAAAGTGATCGTCACCACTCCCAACAAGACAACGATACTGCTCAGGATTCGTTTCAAAATATATTTCAGCATAGGGAGAGCTCCCTTTCGGATAAACGGAAATGGCAAACCTGCCTTTCGGGCAGGCTGCCATTTCTGTCATTGATGATTTTCAGGTAAGAGCTTATTTTTGCGTCACCCGGTAATAATCCACAGTATAGGAGTAGGCGGGATTTTCAGTGACGCCTTCCACACTGTTGCTGACGATATAGGTATGGACCTGGTCATAAAGGTTCAGGTAGTATGCCTGATCAGCGAGAATTTCCTGTGCCTTGATGTAGTCGGCTTCCGCCGCGTCACGATCAGTGACCGTCAGCTCGACAGCTTCATCGATCAGCGCGTCCAGCGCGTCGTCATGCAGATAGGAAAGGTTATAAACGATTTCATCTTCACTGTGCAGCAGAGAGGTGAACCAGCTCACCGGATCCGCATAATCCGGCCACCAGATGAACAGGAACATATCCTGGCGGCTGGCAGGGTCGGTGTTCTGAGCCTGAGCCCACTGCTGGTCCCATTCCATGCTCTTGAGCTCCAGATCGATCCCGAGCTGGCGCAGGTTCACCTGATAAAGCTGCAATGCGCTGGCATAGACGTCGTCACCGGTCATATAGGTCACAGTGAGCTTGCGCCCGGCAGGATCAATGCCGGACTTGTCGAGATATTCTTTGGCTTTTTCCATGTCCAGCGTGTATTGGAACACATCATCGCTGTGTCCCCACAGCCCCGCGGGAACAGTCCCGACAGACTGCACGGCATTGCCGTTCATAATGGCATTGACCGTCTGTTCATACGGGAAAGCATAGGCCAAAGCCCGGCGGAAGTCCGCGTTGCTGCCCGGTTCGACCGCTGTGTTGATGAACATGATGACATTGTTGAAGGTTTCCGCTTTGATGGCATGGACACGGTCCGTCTGAGCTTCCAGTGCTTCCAGATCGGTTGCGGAAAATTCGCAGGAGATCTGGGCTTCGCCGGTTTCCAGCATTTGGCGGCGAGCGCTGGATTCCGCGACTTCACGGATATAAACGTAAGGATACTGCGCATCCGTCCAGCCGCCGCGATAGTCGGCGAACGCCTGCAACACCACGCTGTCACCGTTAGCCTGGGTGATCATATAAGGGCCGGAGCCGCCGTCATGTCCCTGGTTGAAATATTCCACATCCTGATCCAGCACACTATCAGACATGACATATGCGGCATAGGCAGAGGATGTGACCAGGTCCATAGCGCTGGGATAGCCACAGGTAATCGTGACTTCATACTCGCCGGTCGCTTCAACAGCGCCTCCGTTTTCTGCAAGGACCGCATCCCAGATGTAGGCGCCGCCCTGTCCGAGGTCCATCGTACGGTTGAAGGAATTCACCACCTGCTGAGCGGTGAGTTTGCTTCCGTCATGAAAAACGACATCATCCCGGATCTGGAAGACCCAGACAGTACCGTCTTCATTGGAGGTCCAGGACGTCGCCAGCATCGGGACGACCTCACCCTTTTCCGGGTCATAGTGCGTCAGCGTCTCATAGACGTTCTGCAGGACCATGATCCCGTTTGAATATTCAATGCTGGGGTCCAGCGTCACATAAGGCATTGAGTTGTGAACATGATACAAAATTTGGTTTTCCGCGGCAAAGGCGCTGCCGGTAAAAACACTCATCAACAAAATAACGAAAACAAGCATCAGGCCAAGCGAGGTTTGCTTTTTCATAAAAAATACCTTCTTTCGGTAAAAGATAAAATCTGACAAAAAAGTATTCTACCATCTTTTTATTTTCAACAGCTAAACAGAAGAAAAATAAAAGACATAGAGCTCCAATATAGGTTATAATGAACTTGTCATTTTTTTATTGAGGTACCAAAATGAGTGAAAAACAAATTCAAGATTGCAAGGTCCTGATCATCGGCTCCGGTCCGGCCGGACTGAGCGCCGCGATCTACACCGGACGGGCGGGACTGGCTCCCATCGTCATCAGCGGGCCGACTTTCGGCGGACAGGCTTCCCTGACCGCGGACATTGAAAACTATCCCGGTTTCGTTGAATCTGTCAGCGGATCCGAACTGATGGACAAGTTCAGTGAACAGGCGAAGAAATTCGGCGCGGAAATCGTCTCCGATGTGGTGGAAAAGGTCGACTTTTCCGTCCAGCCGCTGATCGTCGAGACCGGCGTTACCACCTATCGCTGCGAACGGGTCATCATCACTGCCGGCTCCAACCATCTGCCGCTGAACGTCCCGGGTGAAAAGGAATTCACCGGGCGCGGTGTCTCCTACTGCGCCACCTGCGACGGCTTCTTCTACCGCAAGAAGAACGTGGCCGTTGTCGGCGGAGGCAACTCTGCCGTGGAAGAAGCGGAATTCCTGACCCGCTTTGCTGCTTCCGTCACCATCATCCACCGCCGTGATTCCCTGCGCGCGGACAAGATCGTCCAGGAACGGGCCTTCGAGAACCCGAAGATCCATTTCTGCTGGAATTCTGTTGTGGAAGAGGTCGTCGGAGAGGAAAAGGTCACCGGACTGAAGCTGAAGAACGTCAAGACCGGTGAAGAGAGCCTGATGCCCATCGACGGAGTCTTCGTCTTCGTCGGTACCAGGACTGTCACCGATGTCTTCGAAGGACAGCTGGAGATCGAAAACGGCACCATCAAGGTCGGCCCGGACATGCAGACCTCTGTCCCGAACGTTTACGCGGCCGGTGAGTCGGTCGACAGCCGCTACCGCCAGGTCATCGTCTCCGCGGCCCTCGGCGCCCAGGCAGGCATTTCTGTCTCGAAGACATATTAATAAAAAAGCCAGGGACTGCTTTTGATGCTGTATAAAGCCAAAACAGTCCCTGTCTCTTATAAATCACCCCAATTTACCCCGAACATTTTCCGCATATAATCTTCCCGCTCGTTATACATATTCAAAATGTAAATCTGTTTATCATCGGTGTAGTAAAAAATATAATTTTTTTCAGCGTGAACGACCCGGTAATCAACATCGATCCCATACATATCACGGACTGAGACGCCAATTTTTTCAAACGATTGAATTGTCTCTATTTTTTGATCTATACTCGTGAAAACCTTTTTCCTGACTTCTTTCCCGAATTGAAAATCAAGATAGATACGAAGCTCGTGTATCTTTTCCCGGTAATCCGGAGAATAAACGATAATCTTCATACTCAGATTTCCATCTCTTTACGGATTTCGTCAGCGCTGATCCAACCCTCCCGATGGCCTCGTTCCTCGGATTTTTTCAACTCAGAGACAACAGCATAAGCTGCTTTGAGACGGTCTAATTCCTCCGCCTCTTCAAATGTCATGATCGCATAGGCTCCCCGGCCGTTTCGGGTTAAATACACACGGCCGCATGCATCTACTTCATTCAAGACTTCTGTATAATTCCGTAAATCGGAAATTGGACTGATCTGCAGCATAAACTTATTCCTTTCTCAAATTTACTACAAATTATACCTGAATTGCTGCAAATTAACGAGCATATATACGCGTATCTGTTATCAATAAAGGCGGAAGGCACTGTCACCTTCCGCCTTTTTACACAAGTAGTATCTTCTACAGCACGTGCACAGAATCCGGATCGAAGCACAGGCAGCACTTTTCTCCGACATCATAGATGCGCTTGTTCTTCGGGTTGTGTTCCTCCAGTTTCACCAGCGTGTTCCCCACCATCACGTGATAGTTCTGGTAGGACCCCATGAAGCAGGAAAGGATCACTTCACAGGGCAAACCGCCTTTGTCTGCAAGTGAGGCCGCTTCCGGGCGCAGCACAATGGTGTAGTCCTTGCCGCTTTCCATGTCCGGATTTCCAACCGCTTTGACGGCATTTCCTTCAATATTGAGCGTCACATGTTCACCGTCCCGGCCGGTCATCGGGCCTTTGAGGAAGTTCGCCTCACCGATGAAGTCCGCGACAAACTCGCTCTTCGGGTGATAGTAGATCTCCTGCGGGTTGCCCATCTGCGCGACCACACCCTTTTCCATGATGATGATCTTGTCGGAAAGGGCCATGGCTTCAGACTGGTCATGGGTCACATAGATGGCGGTGATGCCGACTTCCTGCTGGATGCGGCGGATCTCGGTACGCATCGAAACACGGAGCTTGGCATCCAGGTTGGAAAGCGGTTCATCAAACAGCAGAACGGAGGGCTCGATCACCAGCGCACGGGCCAGCGCCACACGCTGCTGCTGACCGCCGGAAAGCTGGTTGGTCATACGCCCTTCCATGCCTTCCAGACCGACAAGCTTCAGCATGCCGAGAACACGGCTTTTGATCTCGTCCTTCGGGACTTTTCGCAGCTTCAGCCCATAAGCCACATTGTCAAATACATTATAATGCGGCAGCAGCGCATAGCTCTGGAACACCATGGCGGTATCGCGCTTGTTCGGGGTCAATTCGTTGATGGCATCATCTCCGATATAAATTTCCCCCTCATCCGGGCTTTCAAAGCCCGCGATCATACGCAGGGTGGTTGTTTTCCCGCAGCCGGAAGGGCCCAGTAGCGTAACAAAGGATCCGGGTTCAATTTCCAGCGAGGTATCTTTTACGGCATAAAAATCCTTGCCTGTTTTCGGATCCTGGTAAATTTTTGAAATATGGTCGAGGCGTACACCTTTCTTAACTTTTCCCATGACTAATCCTCCTTGATCTTTCTGCTGGTGCCAAAGTATTTCGTGAACAGATTCATCAGCAGAACGGCACCGTAGGTGATGATGATCAGAATTGTCGCAAACGCGCAGGCCAGGCTGTAGGAGCCCTTCTCAGCGAATTCATTGATCTGCACCGTGATGAGCAGGAACTGCGGTGTCACAAGCAGAATGATCGCGGAAATCGCTGTGATGGAGCGGACAAAGGCGGTTACCAGACCGGACAGGAAGGAATCCTTGATGAGCGGCAGTGTGACCGTCATAAAGACCTTGAAGCTGTCAGCGCCCATGTCATAAGCAGACTCTTCGATGGATTTATCGATTTGCCGCAGGGCGGAAATACCGGAACGGGTACCGGTCGGCAGTGAACGGACAATGAACACGATGATCAGAATCAGGCCCGTACCATAGATTTCCTGCAGGAAACCGGTGTGAAAAACACCGCCGGAGAACCCGCGGATATACCCGACGCCGAGTACTGTACCCGGAACAGCCATCGCCAGCATGGAAACCGCTTCGATGAATCCTTTTCCACGGAAATTCCGTTTGACCACCAGGTAGGAGATGATCATGGAAAGCAGCGCAGTAATCGGAGAGGCGATCAACGACAGGACAAAGGAGTCTTTGAATGCTTTGAAGCCTTTGTAACGGGTAAAGACCAGCTCATACCATTTGGTAGTAAGCGGGAAGAATTTCCGTCCCCAGGTCGGGAAGAAGGAACCGATCGGCACACAGATATACATCAAAATCACGAAAATCGCTGCCAGCGTGCACAGCACGGTGAGCGGAATTTTGACGCTCTTGTCTTCCATCAGCATCCGGGCACGGGAGGCCTTCCCGGTGAGCGTGGCAGCCGTCTTTGCTTCCAGATAATACTTCTGGACGGCGAACATCGCCAGGGTGATACACAGCAGAACCACAGCCATGGCAGCCGCGCCGGCTTTATCGTAAGCGCCGGTGATCTGCAGATAGATGGTGGTCGCCAGTGTATCGTAAGACCCGCCGATCAGCATCGGATTGGCGAAGTCCGCGATGGATTCGATGAAAGTCACCAGGAAAGCATTGCCCAATCCCGGCAGCAGCAGCGGCAGTGTGACATCGCCAAAAACGCGCCAGCGGCTGGCGCCCATATCCCGGGCAGCTTCTTCCAGAGACGGATCGATGTTCTTCAGCAGCCCCTTGAGCATCATGTAACAGACCGGGAAGAAGGTCAGCGTCTGCACAATGACAATGCCCCAGTATCCGTAAACGCTGTTGTCGTAAATGCCGAGAATATGCCTCGTAATGATCCCTGCCTTACCGAACAGCATGATCATGGAAAGGGAAAGCACAAACGGCGGAGAAACCACCGGCAGCATGGAAACGACCTGGAACAACCCACCGACGAATTTGTTCAAACGGACATACACTTCCACATACGCAAAAAGCAGACCGACAAAGGTCGAAAGCAAACCGACGACAAAGCCGACCGCCAGTGTATTCGTAATTGCCCGCTTAAAGTTGGGCATGGAGAAAATCCGCTGAAAAACGGAAAACGAAAAGCCTCCGTCACCGACAAAACTGTCCACAAGCAGAATCGCCAGCGGATAGAGAATAAACAAGGTCAGAAAGGCAATCAGCACACAGATGGTTGTCATCATGATCGGATCTGCCATCAGTTTTTTCCGATCCAGTGCTGCGCTCTGGCGTGTTCTTGCTGCCATAGTACCTCCTTTCAAAAAATAAGAAATAAGAAATCAGAAATCAGAAATAAGGGTTAAGGAAACGCTGATTTATTCAGAATGAGTCAATGCAACCCGTTCTGTTGACTCAATTCTGAGTCAACGAAAACAGGTCACTTTGACTCATTTGCCATGAAATCGACATTGATAAGCGTTTCCTTAAAGATCGGTATCCAGGAATTACCGCTTTAATTTCTCACTCCTGATCACTGACTTCTTACTTTTAAGGAAGGATGGCGGAAAAATCCGCCATCCCTTTTTCAACACAGTGAAAACTATTTCGTCTGGAAACGATCTTCGCCGGTTTCTGCGCCGGAGCTGGCCAGAGCTTCCATAACTTCACCGATGTAAGTCTGGATGTTGGCGGTAGCATCTTCAAAGTCATAGTCCATGACATTTTCCGGGTCGAGACCGAAGTCATAAGCGGCCTGCGGCTGTTTGGCATTGTCGAGGACAAGGAACTGATAGGAACCGTTTTCGGCGCCGAGTTCAACACATTCCGGAGACAGCGCATATTCGATCCACAGTTTCGCGGCATTCGGATGGGCAGCGCCCTTGAAGATGGCGGTGGCGCCGATCTCGAAGGAAGTGCCGGAGGACGGGATCACAAGGGCGATGTTGTCATAGCCATTGTCCAGGATCTGCGTAATGCCGTCATGCAGGAAACCGATACCGACAATACATTCGCCGGTACCAACATTCTTGGACGGGCCGGAGCCGGACTTGGTGTAGACTTCAATGTTCTTGTCCAGGTCGACAAGGTACTGGATGCCTTCATCATGGCCGTATTTCTGGATCATGGTGTTGATGACCAGCTTCGCGGTGCCGGCGGTGTTGTAGTTGGACAGCCAGATCAGGTTCTTGTATTCGGGTTTCAGGAGGTCAGTCCAATCCTGCGGAGCTTCGAGGCCCATGCGATCCAGTTCTTCCTGATTGACCATGAAGCCAAGGATGCCTTTGTAGATACCGAACCAATAGTTGTCGGCATGTTTGTACATCGGGCCGGTCAGATGAGCAGCGTTTTCAGCATCATAAGCTTCAAGGAGACCTTCAGAGGCGACCACGTTGTACGGGTCGGTCGTGCCGCCAAACCAGACATCAGCGGACGGATTGCCGTTTTCTTCTTCGATCTTGGCCTGGACTTCACCGGTGGAAAGACGCTGATAGGTGGTTTTAATGCCATAGAGATCCTGGAAATGCTGGGTGGCCGCGGAGAGATATTCTTCTTCGCAGGAACCGTAAACAACCAGTTCGCCTTCTGCCTTGGCAGCGGCGATCAATTCGTCAGACTGAGCCATGGCGCCATTCACAAGGACCACAAGCATAAG
>CAYWKZ010000067.1:0-1222 GCA_964459115.1 uncultured Leptolinea sp.
CAACGAAAACAGGTCACTCTTGACTCAGAACGAATAAATCAGCGTTTTCCTAAAACCCCTTTACTTCGCCCTTGTTCTCGGGTCCACGAGCTGGCACAGGACATCCGCCAGGTAATTCATCAAAATCACCACCAGCGCGATGATCATGACGATGCTCAGCACCATGGGATAGTCCCGGTTGGAGATGGAAAGCAGCAGGAGCCTCCCGATGCCCGGGATGACGAAAATCTGTTCAATGATGATGCTGCCGGCGACAATGCCGGAGAAGGTCATCGCCAGGAAGGTGATGACCGGGATCAGCGCATTGCGCAGCACATGGACATAAAGCAGCCGGTTTTTGGTGTTGCCGCGGCTGGTCCCGGAGCGGACATAATCTTTGGTCATTTCCGAAAGAATTGAGCTGCGCAGCAGTTTGATGGTCTGGGCGGCACGCGGCAGTGCGATGGCCAGCGCGGGGAAAAACAGATAGGTCCAGAATTGGGTTGGATTTTGTGAATGTGAAACGAAATTCCCCGGGGTGAAGAGCCGCAGACTGATCCCGAAAACGAAAGTGAAAATGATCCCGATGAAAAACGGCGGGATGGACATCACGATTTGGTTGAGCGAAACCACCAGGCTGTTCAGCGGACTGCCCAGCAGTTTGGAATAAAGGATCCCGAGGGGGAATGAGATGATGACCACCAGTAGAAAGGCCAGCACGGAAAGCGCAGCGGTGATGGGAATTTTATCCTTCAGGATCTCAGATACCGGCATGCGGTAACCAAGTGAAGTGCCGAGATCACCTTTCGCGAAACCGGTGATCCAGTTCCAATAGCGTGCCAGCAGCGGTTTGTCATAACCCAGTTCGGAGCGCATTTGAGCGATCTGTTCCGGTGTGGCTTCTGTGCCAAGGGTGGCAATGACGGCATCTCCGGGAATGATCTGGAATGCCATGAATGCGGCAAACGAGAACAGGAACAGGGTGAGAAACAGGCTGATGGTCTTCCGTAATATCGGCATATATCCTCTGCTTCTAAAATCATACCCTGATTTTTTGTATCTTGTGAAAAAAAGGACAGAAATAAAATACAGAAGCGGAACATTTCCGGTCATTCTTCCTGTTCTTCCGTTTATAAACGCAATCTTTACTCCTTTTATAGTAAAATGAACTCTGGTCAAAATAAAGAGAACAACCGGAGGCAATATGACTGTCAGTGCTATTGTTGGTGTAAACTGGGGTGAT
>CAYWKZ010000067.1:1322-4116 GCA_964459115.1 uncultured Leptolinea sp.
AACAACCGGAGGCAATATGACTGTCAGTGCTATTGTTGGTGTAAACTGGGGTGATGAAGGCAAAGGCCGCATGGTGGACCTGATTGCCGAAAAATATGACGTTGTTATCCGCTATCAGGGCGGGAACAACGCAGGCCATACCGTGGTGAATGAATATGGGAAGTTTGCCCTGCACCTGCTTCCCTCCGGCATCTTCCGACAGAATGTCGTGAATGTGCTCGGAAACGGCACTGTTATTGATCCGCAGGCGCTGTGCGGTGAGATCAAAAACGTGACAGACAAAGGGCCGAAGATCGGGCCGGAAAACCTGAAGATCAGTGACCGCGCCATCATCGTCTTCCCCTATCACCGGGATCTGGATGAACTGGAAGAAGCCCGCCTGAAGGATGCCAAATTCGGCTCCACCAAACGCGGGATCGCTCCGGTCTACAGCGACA
Organism: uncultured Leptolinea sp.; assembly: GCA_964459115.1. Taxonomy (GTDB): domain Bacteria; phylum Chloroflexota; class Anaerolineae; order Anaerolineales; family Anaerolineaceae; genus Flexilinea. Next base: position 1,760 of record CAYWKZ010000067.1, read on the forward strand.
AATACCAGAAGAAGGCAGTTCAGTTCGGCGAACTGAAGGACATGGCGAAGCTGCGTAAACGTCTGGAAGGTATCGTCGAATGGAAAAACCTGACCCTCAAAAATGTCTATAACGCCAAAACCTATACCGTTGATGAGCTGATGGACTGGTTGGAAGAATTTGGCAAACCGCTGCTGAGCCATGTTTGTGACACCGGCATCCTGCTGCGTGAAGCGGAAAAGGCCGGGAAGAACATCCTGTTTGAAGCCCAGCTGGGCGCTCTGCGGGATATTGATTTCGGTATTTATCCCTATACTTCTTCCTCCTCTCCTATCGCCGCCTATGCCCCGATCGGTTCCGGCGCTCCCTGGCTGAAGCTTGATTCCGTGATCGGTGTGGTCAAGGCTTATTCCACCTGTGTCGGGGAAGGTCCTTTCACCGCCGAATGGTTTGGGGAAGAGGCGGAAAAACTGCGTGAGGCCGGTGCAGAATACGGCGCCGCAACCGGACGTCCGCGCCGTGTCGGCCCGGTGGATATCGTTGCTACCCGCTACGGCGCCCGCATGCAGGCTGCTACCTGCATTGCCCTGACCAAGCTCGATATTCTTTCCTACATGGACGAGATCCCGGTCTGCGCACAGTACGAACTCAACGGCGAACTGACCGATGAATTTCCCTTCCCGTCGGACCTTGCGGAAGCCAAACCGGTCATCAAGACGCTTCCGGGCTGGAAATGTGACATCAGCGCTGTCCGCAGGTGGGAAGACCTGCCGAAGGAATGCCGGGCTTATATCGAATATCTTGAAAAAGAGATCGGCTGCCCGATCACCTATGTTTCCGTCGGACCGGAACGCGATTCCATCATTGTGAGAGACTGATGCACGACACTTACGAAACGCCGCTTGGCGCCCGCTATGCCGGGAAACAAATGCAGCAGCTCTTTTCCGCCGATACCCGCTATCAGACCTGGCGCAGGCTCTGGGTTGAACTGGCCCGGGCGCAATGTGAGCTGGGACTGCCGGTAACGCCCGAACAGGTGGCGGAGCTGGAAGCGCACATCACCGACATCGATTATGAAGCCGAACGTGCGAAGGAAAAAGAGATCCGTCACGACGTGATGGCACATATTTATGCCTATGGCCTGGCCGCGCCTAACGCCAAAGGGATCATTCACCTCGGCGCCACCAGCTGTTATGTCACTGATAACGCGGATCTGATCCTCTACCGGGACGCGCTGAGCGCTGTCCGCAGTTCGATACTGACCGTGATCGCCAATCTGGCTGCCTTTGCGGACAAATACAAAGCCCTGCCGACACTGGGGTATACCCATTTGCAGCCGGCCCAGCTGGTCACGGTCGGAAAACGGGCCTGTCTGTGGATCCAGGATCTGGTGATGGACCTTGCGGAAATCGACGACACCCTCCGCGCAATCAAATTCCTTGGCTGCCGCGGCACCACCGGCACCGAAGCCAGTTTCCTGAGCCTCTTCAACGGGGACAGCGGGAAGATTGACGAGATGAACCGCCGCATCGCCGCTGCTTTTGGTTTCACGGAGCTGTTTGACGTCTGCGGCCAGACCTATCCGCGCAAACTGGACAGCCGCATTTTGAATGCGCTGAGTTCCGTTGCCCAAAGCGCCTACCGCTTCGCCAACGATATCCGGCTGCTGCAGCACCTGCGCCAGGTGGAAGAACCTTTTGAAAAAGAACAGGTCGGTTCTTCAGCTATGGCCTACAAACGCAACCCGATGCGCTCCGAGCGCATTTGTTCTCTCGCCCGCTATGTCATGGCGGATGCGCTCAACGCCCCGATGACAGCTTCGGTCCAGTGGTTCGAACGGACGCTGGATGATTCCGCCAACCGCCGCATCTCCATCCCGGAAGCATTTCTGGCTGTGGACGGCATTCTGCGCCTGATGGCGAATGTCTCCGACGGGCTCCATGTCAATGAGAAGATCATCGAACGGGATGTCCGTGAATATCTGCCCTTTATCGCGACTGAAAACCTTTTGATGAGCGCCGTGAAAGCCGGCGGGGATCGTCAGCAGATGCACGAGATCATCCGCCGCCATTCCATGGAGGCCACTTCCCGTATGAAAGAAGGACTGCCGGCTCACCTGCTGGAAGAGCTGGGCAATGATCCCGAATTCGTCCTTGACCACGACCAAATCGCCGAAGCCCTTGACCCTGAAGACTACATCGGCCGCTGCCCGGAACAGGTGGATGCTTTTCTGGAGAAGCTGCCGAAAGCGGAATCATTTACAGTGGCAGAGGAAATCACTTTATAAGGGAATAGGATATAGGATATAGGATATAGTGACAGGGAATAGGATATAGGATATAGTGATAGGGAATAGGATATAGGATATAGTGACAGGG
>CAYWKZ010000067.1:4216-14647 GCA_964459115.1 uncultured Leptolinea sp.
GTCCTTTATACCGAGAAGGCTCTGGCTGCCCGATGTGAGTCGTTGGGCGCTGAGATCACCGCTGAATATAAGGACAAAAACCCGGTCGTGGTTTGTATTTTGAAAGGCGCGAGCTTTTTCTATACCGATCTGTGCCGGAACATCCGGACCGACATTTACATGGACTTTATCTCCGTTTCCAGCTACGGGACGGATGCTCAAAGCTCCGGTGTAGTGCGCCTGGTCAAAGATATCAACACCAACATCACCGGTCGGCATGTCCTTTTGGTGGAAGATATCATCGACTCCGGTCTGACGCTGAATTACCTGAGGGATTTCTTCGGCGCCCGCCGGCCGGCTTCTTTCAAGACCGTCTGCCTGCTGGAAAAGGAAGGCCGTCAGTCGAATGCTTTCCGGGCGGATTATCTCGGTTTCCGCATTCCCAACGAATTTGTTGTGGGTTACGGTCTGGATTATGCGGACCATTACCGCAACCTGCCCTACATCGGGGTGCTGAAGAAGGAATGTTACGAATAAGGATTGTCCAATGGCAGCCCTGAGTACTGTAAACATTGTCATGAATTATCAAAAAGGCTTGACTGTCATGAATCATAATATTACGCTTTTAAAGCACAGCACAGCACAGCACAGCACAGCACAGCACAAGGAATAACTGCGCTCCGTTTGTGTGCGGAAAACCGCACACTGTATTCGTGACCGATAAACGTCGGACTTGACCGGGTTTGATACCCTGTCGGGTTCGTTTTTTTTTATTTGACAGATGACGACTGAGAAGTCGAGAGAAGGAAGTTCACTTGAATTTTATTCGCGGAAACCTGAACGGTCTTTGGATCATAGAACCGCAGCTGTTTGAAGATCACCGGGGATTCTTTATGGAAACCTGGTCAAAGCAAGCGTTTAAAGATCATGGACTTGTTTACGATTTTGTGCAGGATAACCATTCATCCTCAAACGTGAAAGGTACGCTGCGCGGCATCCATTTCCAGCGCGGGGAAAGAGCACAGGCTAAGCTGGTGCGCTGTATTTGTGGCGCGGTGCTGGACGTTGCGGTGGATCTGCGCCCCTCCAGCCAGACTTATAAACAGTGGCAGGCGGTTGTGTTATCTGCGGAGAACAAGCGCCAAATTTTGATTCCCCGCGGCTTCGGCCATGGGTTCGTCACGCTGACGGACGATGTCGAGTTTCTTTACAAAGCGGATAACCCTTATGCTCCGGAAGCAGACGCGGGCATTCTCTGGAACGATCCGGAGCTTGGCATTGACTGGGGTGTCGATGACCCGATCCTCTCGGATAAGGACAAACAGCATCCGCTGCTGCGCGACGCGGTGACCGGCTTTGAGGACTGGTGAGTATGAGTGTGCTGATCACCGGTGCCAGCGGGCGGCTCGGCAGGAAACGTCTTTTGCGAGAATGCCGGCGCCCTGAAAATGGCTGGTTGGGGACAGAACTTGAAATCCTGAAAAAAAGCGATGATTCACGCGACACCGGAGAACAGGGAGTACATGCGGGAAACAGATAAAATTGCCATTTTATTGGCGTCCTACAATGGAGAAACGTACATAGCCGAACAGATCGAATCCCTGCTGGCGCAGACGGAAACGGGATGGGAGCTGTTTGTTCATGACGACGGTTCGACGGACCGTACGTCGGAAATCCTCCGCTGCTATGAGGCGCGGTATCCGGATCGGATCCACATTCTGGAGGGGCTCCCGTGTGGCGGTGTAAAGGATAATTTCTTCCGGATGATGCGGGATGTCCGGGTGCCCTATGTGATGTTCTGCGATCAGGATGATGTATGGCTTCCTCAAAAGGTGGAATTGACGCGCAGGGAAATGAAACGGCTCGAGTCGAAACACGGAGGGGAAAAGCCTCTCCTTGTGTTCACGGATCTGTGCGTAACGGATGAGTGCCTGAACTCCATTGCTGAGCGCCTGAGCGTCTATCAAAAGCTCGATCCACAGCGCACGAAAGCAAAAGATATCATGATCCAGAACGTGATTACCGGCTGCACTGTCATGATCAACCGTGCGCTGGCTAAACTCGCGGCAAGAACTGAAAACACCTCCCGGATCATCATGCACGACTGGTGGTGCGCTCTGATTGGGGCATCCTTTGGCGCTGTTTCTTATGTGGATCAGGCGCTTGTTCTGTACCGTCAGCATGGCGGCAACTCCATGGGCGCAAAAAATCTGAACAGCCTGCGTTATCTGACAGAGCAAATCAGAAGACCGGCAGACATCAGGAATTCGCTGGAGGCAACACAGCATCAGGCCGCTTTATTTGCGGAGACCTTCCCTGCCGCGGACGCAATTTTCCGCGAATATGGGGAGCTCAGCGGCAAAAAAAAGGCAGAGCGGCTTCATTTTTACGCGAAAAACGGAATTTGGAAAAGCGGCTGGCAGCGAAATCTGGGGTTGTTGGTATGGGGGTAAAGGAGGCTCAATCTAATAATATGGATCGTTATGACCAACTCCCAACCCGGCAGGATCGTCCGTGTGCCACGGAAGCGGAGCGCAATAATCTGCGCCGGGCGCTTGCACAGACGGAGGCGGAGCGTGACGACCTGCGTGACCAATTGAAAAAGATGACTGCCCAGGCAGAAGAATTGAATGCTCAGTTGGTAAGCGTGACCAATTCACTTGAGATCATTTCCAACTCAACTTGCTGGAAGATCACGAAGCCTGTCCGCTTTGTGCTGGATGTGACGAAATGGCTGCTGCGTCCCCATGCGGAGAGAGGTCTGCTGAGAAAAGGAATTAGCAGCCTGCGAACGAACGGCTTTCGCGTTACCTGGCAGAAGGCTATGCAGAAAATATATTTCGGCGACAGTTATGTGCAGATTGCCGGGCAGGAATTGTTTTCAAAACAGGAGTTGGAAGAGCAGAGAATCCGGTCTTTTCCGCGGAAGATCAAATTCAGTATTGTGGTTCCGCTCTATAACACTCCGGAGGGTTTCCTGCGGGAGATGATCAAGTCCGTACAGGCTCAGACCTATGCTGACTGGGAGCTCTGCATGGCGGACGGCAGCGACGCAGATCATTGCACGGTCGAAGCAATCTGCCGGGAGTATATCGAAAAAGAAAGCCGTATCCATTATCGCCGTCTGGAAAAGAATCTCGGTATTTCCGGCAATACCAATGCCTGTCTGGAGATGGTGACTGGTGATTACATCGGTCTGTTTGATCATGACGACCTGCTGCACCCGGCGGCGCTGCACGAGGTCATGCGGGCGATCTGTGAACTGGATGCAGACTTCATCTATACGGACGAGAGCATCTTTCACGATACACCGGAAGATGCTTATCTTTCTCATTTCAAGCCGGCTTTCGCGCCGGACACCCTGCGAAGCAATAATTACATCTGTCATTTTACCGTATTCAAACGTACGCTGCTGGATGAGGCCGGCTTATTTGACCCGGATTGTGATGGTTCACAGGATCATGACATGGTGCTGCGCTTGACGGAGAAGGCAAAACGCGTCGCCCATATTCCGGAGATCCTCTACTACTGGCGTGCATATGCGGGCTCCACAGCGGAAAGCGCCGGGGTCAAACCGTATGCGATCGAAGCAGGTGTACGGGCGGTAAAAAAACAGTTGGATCGTCTTGGTCTGGAAGGCGATGTTACACCGGTCAGACCGGGGTTGACGATCTATCGTATCCGCTACGCGATCAAAGGAAAGCCAAAGGTATCGATTCTGATCCCAAATTATGAGCACCTGGAGGATTTGAAGACTTGTTTGAACTCGATCTTTGAAAAAACAAGCTGGCCGAATTACGAGATCGTGATTGTGGAGAACAACAGCTCTTCATCGGAGCTTTTTGCATATTATGACACGCTTCAGCGGGAGCACGAAAATGTCCGCGTCGTTAGCTGGGAAGGAAAGTTCAACTACTCTGCCATCAACAACTATGGGGCACAATACTGTACCGGTGAATATCTGCTGCTGCTCAACAATAACACTGAGGTCATTACCCCTGAATGGATTGAGGAAATGCTGATGTTTGCCCAACGGGATGACGTTGGTGTTGTCGGAGCAATGCTGTATTATCCGGACAAGACCATTCAGCATGCGGGTGTCTGCCTTGGGATGAATGGTCTTGCAAACCATTTCTTTCAGTATATGAACAGCAGAACGAATGTCGGGTATATGGGGCGGCTCCTTTATCCTCAGAATATGTCGGCGGTCACCGGGGCGTGTATGCTGCTGCGCAGGGAAGTATGGGACAAGGCAGGCGGCCTGGACGAGGAGTGGACCGTGGCTTTTAACGATGTGGATCTATGCATGCGTGTTCGTAAGGCAGGCTGGCTCATTGTTTGGACGCCCTTCACTGAACTTATCCATTATGAGTCCAGGAGCCGTGGGAAAGATGACACGCCGGAAAAGAAGAAGCGCCGTGAGAGCGAAATACGCCTGTTTCAGTCCCGATGGGCAAAGGAACTGGAAACGGGAGATCCATACTTCAATCCGAATTTTTCTTTGGGCAGACAGGATTTCTTTGTGAAACCGGATGTTCAGCAATATGGTGCGAGGTAATAGATGGAGCAGTTAAAACCGAAGACATCACGCTTCTCAGGTCTTGAAATGATCATGCTTCTCCTGTGCTTTTTTATTTGCCTGACAGGAGCATTATTGCTGCCGGTAGATCAGTGCCCGGATGAAAGCGGAAGGCTTTTGCTGACAGAGTGGATCGTGAAAACCGGAACGCTGCCGACCGGGAATGAGCCGGAAGTTATTGTTCCGGGATGGGGCTTTTCCTATGCGCTGCGTCCATACTTATTTGCCATTGTCGGCGCCTTTTTCAAGAGAATTTCGGTCTTTTTTACCGATTCGCCGCGCATACTGCTGGCGGCTTCGCGGATGTGCAGCGTGTTGTCGGTTAGCTTTTGTTGCTTTTTCTGCCTTCGTCTCGGACACAGACTCTTTGAAAAGAGAGGCGCTGCTGTTTTGTTTGCGGTTTTTGTCTGCTTTTTGCCACAGGTGATGTTTCTGGGTATGTACCAGAATAATGACGCATTGTCTTTGTGTGCGGTCAGCGTGATGCTGTATTATCTGGCAGAGGGGTATGACAGCAAGTGGTCGATCAAATGCTGTGTCGGTCTCGCGTTCGGCTTTTCTGTCGGTTTGCTGTCTTACTATTCGATTTACGGCTGGATTTTGGGATGTGTGGTTTTCTGCCTTGTGTCTGTCATGTTTGACAACAGGATTCCAGACAAAGGCAGTCTGATTCTTAAACGCGCAGCTTTGATCTTCGGACTCTGTCTTTTTCTTGCCGGCTGGTTTTTCATTCGTAATGCTATTATGCATAATGGTGACATATTCGGTTTTAGCTCTGAGCTTCGCTCACGTGAGCATTTTAGGTCACAGGGATATGTTCTGTATGATTATGTAATTTATCGTAATGAGGGTATGTCGGCGATACAGTTTCTTCAGTTCCGGGATCGGGAATGGATTCGAATAACAGCGGAGAGTTTTGTTGGTGTATTCGGATATATGATTTACTACCTTCCAATGGCGCAATACGGCATCTATGGGGTTGTAATCGGGTTGGGAATCCTGCTTTGCCTTGCAGTGCTTTTTCACCGTAAACCGAGCAGAAGAGACGGCCTGCTTTTTCTGACGATGCTTTTATCGACAGGAATCAACATCGCCCTGCATTTCTGGCATTCTTATGTCCGTGATTATCAGCCTCAAGGCCGCTATATCATTTCTGCAGCCATTTTGCTTGGATTTATGATTGCCTATGGGATGGATAAGACTACACTGTCAGTCCAAAAGCAGGATGGCGAAGATGTGGTTCTGAACCCGGCGGCTGCGTTTACACTTGTCTGGCTGTTGCTGTTTGCATGGGCGTGCATTGGAACCATGACGAGGATGATTCATTAGAAAAACCCAATTCCGGGAAAGGAATCTGAATGTTCCATACCATACAAAAACATCGCTTTCTTTTAGAGGAGCTCATCAAACGTGACTTTGACCGCAAATATAAGGGCACAGTCTTCGGCGCCGTGTGGAGCATTTTGAACCCGCTGCTCTCACTGCTGATCATGCGCGTCGTTTTCGGTCACTTCTTCGGCTCCGCGGTCCCGCATTACACAACATTTCTGTTCTGCGGCACTGTCGTATTTAACTTTTTCGCGGAGTCAAGCTCCGAGGGGCTGATGGCGCTGGTCAGCAATGCGCCTGTCTTCACCAAGGTCAACGTCCCGAAGTATCTGTTCCTGCTGTCAAAGAACACGCAGACGCTCATCAACTTTGTCCTGACGCTGCTGGTATTCTTCCTGTTCTGCGCGCTGGATGGCATCGTGTTCACCTGGAAATTTCTTGCACTTGTTTATCCGGTCATCATGCTGCTGGTGTTCAATCTCGGCGTGGGTTTTCTCCTTTCAGCGCTTTATGTATTCTTCCGGGACATGCAGTATCTGTGGGCGGTGTTGACCCAGCTGCTGCTGTATGTGTCGGCTGTTTTCTACTCCATCGACACTTTTTCTGATCCTGTCCGGAATGCTTTTTTGCTCAATCCAATCTATCTGTTTATCCGTTATTTCCGTAAGGTCGTGATCGACGCTGCGATCCCTTCCCTTGGATTTCACGTTTTAATGGCAGTTGACACAATGGCTGTATTCCTGTTGGGGATCCGGGTCTATAAAAAATACGACACGGAGTTTCTGTACTATGTTTGATCAGGGAAAGCAAATGCCGGTTTTGACATGCGATCATGTCTCCATCCGATATAAAGTCGGGGACTTCCGAAACATCGGTCTGAAGGAGACTGTCATGCGGAAACTCAAGGGCTGCTATCGCGTGGATGAATTCTGGGCCGACCGGGATATCACATTTTCCCTGGAAAGAGGCGATATGCTGGGCATCATCGGCACGAACGGCGCGGGGAAATCGACCTTGCTCAAGGCGATTGCGGGCATCATGTCTCCAAGCGAGGGACGCGTGGAACATGAGGGCAACATTTCCGCGCTGCTGGAGCTTGCAAGCGGTTTCGATCCCGATCTCAGCATCCGGCGCAATGCCTACCTGCGCGGCGCCATGCTGGGTTATACGCGGGAATTTATGGATGAAAAATATGACGAGATCATCGACTTTGCCGAACTGCGGGCGTTTGAAGATCGGTCTTTCAAGCAGCTTTCCACCGGCATGCAAAGCCGTCTGGCTTTTTCCATCGCAAGCCTCGTGCAGCCGGATATCCTGATCCTGGACGAGGTTTTGTCTGTCGGTGACGGTGCCTTTGCCGAAAAGAGCGCTGAAAAAATGCGGGAGATCCTGCGCGGTGGCGCCACAACGATCCTGGTATCTCATTCGCTGGACCAGGTACGGGAGCTGTGCAATAAAGTGCTCTGGCTTCATCAGGGGCGGCAGATCGAATTCGGAGAAACCCAGGGGATCTGTGACCGTTACCAGGCATTCCTGCACGGAGAAATCGAACTATGAAGGTCAGCGTGATCATTCCCACGTTCAACGCGGAGCGTTGGATTTCCCGGCAGCTGGATATGCTGCTGGACCAGACTGTGACGGCTGAGATTCTTGTGATCGATTCCGGTTCGACAGACGCAACGTGCTCTCTCGTCCGAACCAGAGCTGACCGGGTACGGCTCTTGGAAATCCTAAAAGAGGACTTTGACCATGGCGGAACGCGGGATCATGCCCTGCGCCTAAGCAGCGGCGACTATGTGTGTTTTTTGACGCAGGACGCGATTCCGACTGACAAACACTATCTGGAAAAATTGCTGAATGTTTTTTCTGAACCGGACATCGCAGCGGTTTTTGGCAGGCATATCGCCTATCCCGAAGCACCGGAATATGAAAAACTGACCAGGCAATTCAACTATCCTGACCGGCCCCGTGTCTGGCGGAAGGATGACATTCCCCGCTATGGCGTGAAGGCTTATTTTTTCTCCAACGTCTGCTCGGTTTACCGGCGGAAGGATTATCTGGCTGTTGGAGGTTTTGACTCCCCGATCATCTGCAATGAGGATATGATGATGGCAGCCAAGCTGCTCCATGCGGGGTATGCACTGGCTTACATGCCGGATGCGGCGGTGTATCATTCTCACTGCTATTCGCTGATGGAAGAGCTGAAGCGTAATGCCCGCATCGGGAAAGTGATGGGACAATATCGAGAGCGGCTTTCAGGATCACAGACAGATGCAGAGGGATGGCGGATGGTGCGTTTTGTCAGCGGTGAACTGGCACGGCAGAAACGCTATGGTGAGCTGTTTGGCTTTTATGTGCGTGTGGCCGTGCGCTTTGCCGGAAACCGGATCGGAAAGTGTATTGCAGGGAAATTATAAAGGAAATGTTACCATACACGGGAGCCCCGGGGTCAGGCTGAGCGTGAACGATAACCGAGGCTTTCATACGTTTTTTTGTTGCTTTCCAATGCAATTTCGCTTATAATGGAGATGGGGTTTCCCCATATTATTCATTCAATTCACTAAGTGCTCAGGAGGAAAAAATGATCCTTTTTCTCAATGCCTGTGTGCGGGGAGAATCCCGAACAAAACGTCTGGCTGACCGGTTGATTTCACGACTTGATGACAGGAATGTCAAAGAGCTCCGCCTTTGGGAGATGGACCTGCCGAAGGTGGATGAAGCGTTTATCAACCGGCGGACGGAATTGGCCGGGAAGAATGATTTCTCCGACCCGATGTTTGGACCTGCAAAAGATTTCGCTGCCGCGGACACCATTGTGATCGCGGCTCCTTACTGGGATCTTTCCTTCCCTTCGGCGCTCAAACGCTATATCGAGCAGATCTGCGTGGTCGGGCTGACTTTTTTCTACAACGATCAGGATCTGCCGCAGACGCTTTGCAGGGCGCAGAAGCTCTATTATCTGACCACCGCCGGCGGTCCGATCATCAATGACGCCTACGGGTACGGATATGTGAAAGAAGTGATGCAGACCTTTTTTGAGATTCCGGAAACCTTCTATATCAAAGCCGAAAAACTTGACCTGATCGGCGCCGATCCCGAAGCAATTCTGGCAAAAGCTTTCAAAGAAATTGACGGTTTAGGAGGGCACTGATCGATTTTTCCATTTACTATTTACTATTTACTATTTACTATTTTAATTATAGTCTCCAGAAGCGGTATTCATCTGACTGGTATTCTTCCCGGGGCAGGATCGACTTGATGTCGATCACGACTTTCTGTTCATTTTCGACTGTTTTGAAGCGTTTGTCGAGCTGCTCTCTGGTGATGCTCTTGAAGTTGTCATGAGCTACGGCAAAGACCACGCAGTCCGCATCGGTTACTTCCGTCCAGTCAATCAAATCTACCCCGTATTCGCGCTTTGCATCTGCCGGGTCCGCCCAGGGATCCGAGATCAGCGGATCAATGCCGAATTCTTTGAGGCGCAGGATGATGTCGTTCACCTTGGAATTGCGGGTATCCGGGCAGTTTTCCTTGAAGGTAATGCCGAGGATCAGCACTTTCGCCTGTTTGACCTTTTTGTTGGCCAGCACCAGCTGCTTGATGATGGAATCTGCCACATAATTGGCCATGTCGTCGTTGATCTTGCGCCCGGCCAGGATGATCTGGCTGTGATAACCGAGCTTTTCCGCTTCATAGACGAAATAATAGGGATCGACCCCGATGCAGTGACCGCCGACCAGGCCGGGATAAAAGCCCAGCGCATTCCATTTGGTGTTCATGGCTTCGATCACCTCCCGGGTGTCGATATCCATGCGGTCAAAGACCATCGCCAGCTCGTTCATAAAGGCGATGTTGATATCACGCTGGCTGTTTTCCACGACCTTGGCGGCCTCGGCGACTTTGATAGAGGATGCGCGGTGTACGCCGGCTTTGATGACCAGTTCGTAGACTTTCGCGATCTCATCCAGTGTCTCTTCGTTCATGCCGGAAACGATCTTTTTGATGTTTTCCAGCCGGTGGGCCTTGTCGCCCGGGTTGATGCGCTCCGGGGAATATCCGATGAAAAAGTCTTCACCGCATTTCAACCCGGATTCCTTTTCCAGGATCGGGATGCAGATATCTTCGGTGACGCCGGGATAGACTGTAGACTCATAAACCACGATGGTACCCTTCGTCAGATTGCGCCCGACGACTTCACTGGCGCCTTCTACCGGGGCCAGGTCCGGTGTTTTGTCGGAATTGATCGGCGTTGGGACTGCCACAATGATAAAGGAGACTTCCCTCAAGCGGGATTCATCGCTGGTGAAATCAACCGATGTGTTCCGGATCGCTTCATCCCCTACCTCACCGGTCGGGTCAAAGCCGGCCTGATAGTGTTCGATCTTTGCCCGGTTCAGGTCGAACCCGATAACCGGCACCTTTTTCGCAAAGGCCACCGCGATCGGCATGCCGACATAGCCCAGCCCCACCAGGGCCAGTTTGCTTTTCCCGTCGAGAAGATCCTGATAAACGTTCATGTTCACCTCTTATTTCTATCCTTCCAA
>CAYWKZ010000068.1:0-14457 GCA_964459115.1 uncultured Leptolinea sp.
GCGGCATCGGCCTTGGCATCTTCAATGTCGGACTTGACTTCTTCCTGCTTGTCTTCGACGACCGCTTTTGCGTCTTCAACTGTGACAGCAATATCAGCCTTAACGTCATCGACTGTTACCTTGGTGTCGTCCGTGTCACCTTCGATGTCAGATTTCACTTCCTCGGTTGTTTCTTCAACGACAGTCTTGGCATCTTCAACGGCGGTTTCGACGTCGGATTTCACTTCGTCGGTCTTTTCTTCGACAACGGTTTCCGATTCGGGAACGTTTACTTCGTCAACTTTTTCTTCAACCTTTTCCACTTCAGTTGGCACCGCTGTGGGGGCCTGTTTTTCCGTGGAATCACAGGCAGTCAGGACAAAACTGAAAACTAATAAAACAGCTAACAAAACGGACAAACTCTTTTTCATTCTTTTCCCTCCGATAACCCCGCTTTTTCTTCCATACGCGGGCAAATTATATTCTAATATCAAGTAGCAAAATTGGTGCCATTTTTTGGAAAAAAGTGAGAGAACAGGTGGCATGCTATTTGCAATTTTAATCATATGGATACCGGTATACCGGCACTATTGAACAGCGTAAGAATCAGGGAGGAAAACCGTATTATGAGAAAGAAAATGAAAGGATTCATCTGGCTTGTTGTGATACTCATGTTTACAGCCGGATGTTCAAAAACCTCCAATTTCGGGCAATCGGTACAGGAATTCTTCGGCTTCAATCGGCCGACAGCAACACCTGTCCCGGCGCTTGTTGACGCTCCTGCACCTCAGGGACAGCAGGCTCAAAGTCCGGTTCCGACTGAAGCAGACCCATTTGGGACTTCCCAGACCACCGGTACTTCTCAAACCGGAGGAACCAGCATGGCAAATCTGGATTGGGACGAACTGGATCCGGCTTTGATCGAACCGGACTCTGCCGGTACGGAATCCAAAGGCTCTGAAGGAGACAATTGGGATGATGACCCCTATGCCTATTCCTTCAGCCCCAGTTCTTTCTATGATGAAACATCAGATTCTCAGGAAAAACGGGGTGAACCGGATGGCTTCGGATCCTTCTCTCAGCCTCCGTCATTCCCGGAACAGGGCGGGCAGAATCCTCAGCCATTGATCAATCAGCCCCAGCAGCCGGTACCGAATAATCCACAGTTTAATCGTCCTGACAACAATCTGCCTTCGATCACTTTTTATCCGATCCGTGAAAACCCGGTGTTCCGCCCGATGCACGAGCTGCCCCGGACCGGCTTCCCGACCGGGATGACAACGGCGATCAGGGAAAGTGTGACTTATGCCAAAACCAGCATGTCTATCTCGATCCCTACGCTCAGCGTGGAAGAAAACATCGTGATCGTTCCATTGGTTGATAATAATTTCCCGGTGGATGGTTTGGGAGAGAATATCGGCCTGCTGGAAGGCAGCGGACCGGGCAAAGAGGACCTGTTTGTCCTGGCAGCCCATAACCATCTGAACAATCAGGATCAGGGCCCCTTTGTGAAGCTGAGCGCCATGAAAGAAAGCGACCTGATCTTCATCAGCGGCGCAAATGATTCCTCACGCACGTTTGTTGTATATGCCAATGAAAAATTTGCATCTGATGACATTGACGGTCTTGCCTCTTATGTCAAACCCGGATGCATGATCCTGATCACCTGCGAAGATGAGTCCATTGATGGCGGCTACCTCAACCGCCGCGTTATCTTTGCGGAAGCAAAGGAAGACTGATATTGTTCGTATCGGGTGCCGGGCAGGCATCCGCACAAAATCCTCCTGTTTGTGAAATCCCCGCGGTCAGAACATAACTCTGCCGCGGGGACTTTCTTTTATGATGAAAGTAACTGATTTGAAACAGCAAGCGCTATCCAATATATAATTTAGCTGAATTTTGAATCTGGGTAAACAGAGCTTTACAGCCTGTTTCTATGGGGGAAAATGTCTGATTTTATTATTGCAACGTCATCCACCTGTGACCTGCCGAGGACCTGGCTGGATGAACACCATGTGCCTTTTATTTCCTACAATTTCACCATCAATGATCAGCCGGCGGTGGATGACTGCCGTGAAGAGTCCCGTGCGCAGATCTATGCCGGTATGCGCAGGGGGGACGTCCTGAAGACTTCACAGATCAATGAACCGGCTTATGAAGAATTCTTCCGAAAGCTTCTTTCGGAGGGAAAAGATGTTCTTTTTCTCGACATGTCGGAAAAGATGTCCGTTTCTTTTGCCAATTGCCGGGCAGCGGCGGATGTTGTGAGAGGTGAATTCCCGAACCGGCAGCTTTATGTGATGGATACGCGCTGCATTTCCGGTGGGCTGGGCATGCTGGTGATCCATTGTGTCGAGCAGATGGAAAGCGAAAGATCCTTTGATGAAGTGATTGCCTGGGCTGAAGAGAACAAACTGAAGATCGCCCATCGCTTCACCGTTGATGACCTGAATTACCTGAAGCGGGGCGGACGGGTTTCCAACGCTTCCGCACTGGTGGGAACCATGCTCAGCATCAAACCGGTGCTTTATGTCCCTGATGGCGGTACGTTGGATGTCGTTAAAAAGTGCATCGGACGCAAAAAAGCGCTGCACGCCATCCTGGATGGTGTGCTCCATGACCTCAGTAAAACGGAAACCGCGGGACGGGATATGCTGATCCTGAATGCCGATTGCCTGACGGAAGCGGAATTCATCCGGGATGAGGTTCGCAAGGCTTTTCCGGATTTCGGTGAGATCCGCATCTCATCCCTGGGTGTGGTGATCGGCGCTCACTGCGGTCCCGGACTGCTGACGGTTTTCTATTTCTGCAATGAAAGAAGTGCCGAATAAATCGGTATTCGTGGTAAAATTAGAAGGAAATCTCTAAAAACAACCGAGCGGGGTATGGGTAGCAGCACTCGGGACAGAAAAAAAGATGTTTTGAGAGGTCTCATAGAAAAGAATAAAAAAGAGAGGATGATAAGATGAAACGATTCGGTTATCCGGAATTTGATGAAAACGGGGTCCGCACCCTTTCCACCTATGACAATGAATACAGCCACATGCTGATGGATATCAGAATTTACCGCATGAAAGCCGGTGATAAAAAGGATTTTTCCCGTGAAGGGGAAGAAGTGGCTGCTTTGCTCCTGAAGGGAAAAGTCACGATCTGCGCGGGTGAACTTTCCATGACCTGCTCCCGCGAGAGTGTTTTCACGGAAAAACCCTATGCCGCTCATGTCTGCGGCGGTGACAGGCTCACCGTTGAAGCCTTGGCGGATGACACGGAAGTTCTGGTTCAGTGTACGCACAATGAAAAAACCTTTCCCGCGAAGGTTTATGGCCCGGAAGACATCCCCTGGATCTATTCCGGTGCAAAGGGCAAATTCGGCAACACCGCCAACCGCCAGGTCAACACGGTTTTTGACTATGAACACGAACCCTGGTCCAACATGGTGCTGGGCGAGGTGATGAACGACCGCGGCAACTGGTCCGGTTACCTTCCGCATTCCCATCCCCAGCCGGAATGCTATTATTTCCTCTTCGATCGTCCGGAAGGTTTTGGCGCCAGTTTCGTCGGCGATAATGTTTACAAAAGCGTGGATGGCAGCTTTTCCGCGATCCCGGGCGGCGAACTGCATCCCCAGGCTGTTGCTCCCGGTTTCCTGATGTACACCTGCTGGATGATCCGCCATCTGCCCGGCAAGCCCTGGCTGCAGACGGACCGCTGCGAAGATGAACGCTACGTCTGGATGCACGACCATCAGTTTGTCAACCAGCCGGATATCAGATAAACAATTTATCGTCATTTGACACTTATTGATGAGGCAGCTCTCTTGTTTTTGCGAGGCTGCCTCGCTTTTTTATGATATTTTCTTCAACTTTCTCATTAATGGTATAATACAGTAACATAGTCTTGACGTCAGCCAAGACTATGTTTTTGGAGCGATATAATGCATTCGATTCGGTTCAAAATCACAGCGGTCACGATCGCAGCAGTTCTTACCAGTGTCCTGGCATTGGGCGTGATCGGAATTTACATGATGGGCGTTGAAAGCGACCGCAGCTCTGTGGAAAAGCTTTCCCTCATCAGTGAAAATATTCGGGGAAAACTGGATGCTTATCTCAAAAGCCTGATCCAATCCATGGAAATGGGGATCCATATGGCGGATGACTCTTTGTCCGAACTCAGTCTGGATCTGCTGGGATCCTCTGACTCTCCTGAAAGAATCAAAAAATTGGATGCGATCCTCACAGAGCATAGTGAGGAGGTTGAACATGCCTTTACTTCCATCGCCAATAACACAAACGGTATTGCTACCTATTACTACTGCATCAATGCTGATTTAGGTTCATTGGAACACGGGTTTTTCTGGTCGAATTTAGGGAATGATACATTTATCAAGCAGCCGGATCTGATCTCAACGGACCTGGACATCAATGACCAGGAGCATACCACCTGGTACTACTCTCCGCTGAAAGCCGGCCGTGCGGTGTGGGTCGGTCCTTATACAGCTCATTATCTGGGGGATCTGCTCACCATCTCTTATGTGGCGCCGATCTATCGTCATGGATTTTTGATCGGTGTTTTGGGAATGGACATCATGTTTGACACGATCGTTGACCAGATCCGTTCGATGAAGGTTTACGATACCGGCACAGTGATGCTGCTGGATAAAAACGGACGCTTACTTTATCATCCGGAATTCCCGATTGGTTCTGTTCCGGATGTCATCATGAATAACGATACGGATCCGGACCTTTTCAGGAGGAGCAGCAGCGGTAACAGGATGATCCGTTATACTGCCAACGGGGAAGAGCGGCAGATGGCTTTTTCAACACTGAGCAATGGCATGAAGGTGGTCGTTTCGGTGCCGGTTTCAGAGATCAATGCCTCTCAGCGGCAGATGTCATTGATGTTTACGCTGGTTGCTGTTATGATCCTCAGCCTGTTCACGGTTTTCATTCTGTTGATGACTCATGCGATAACAAAACCGCTGGAGCGGCTGACATCTGCTTCTCAAAAGCTGGCGGATGGCGATTATGATGTCGACCTGGATTACAGGGAAAAGGATGAGGTCGGTATGCTGACTGATGCCTTCAGCCGGATGAGGGACCATTTGCAGCTTTATATCAGTGACCTGAACAGCCGAGCCTTTTCTGATGCGCTGACGGGTGTCAAGAATAAAGGTGCTTTTAATATCATGGTGGCCAGGCTGAATGACAGCATCCGACTGGGTGGTGAAGAAAAAGCGCCCGAATTCGGTTTTGTTGTGCTGGACTGTAACGATTTGAAGCAGATCAATGACGAAAACGGTCATCTGTTTGGGGATATGTACCTGCAAAATGCCTGTTCACTGATCAGCAGGACTTTTGCTCACAGTCCGATTTTCCGTATGGGCGGGGATGAATTCAGTGTGCTGCTGCAAAAAGAGGATTACCAGAACCGGGATGAGCTGATGACTGAATTTGACCGCATGGTTGAGGAAAACAATGCCTCAGCTGTTGAGGTATGGGAAAAGGTTAGCCTTTCCAAAGGAATGGCGATTTTTGATCCGAAAACTGATCAGAATGCGGAGCAAGTCTGTCAGCGGGCGGATGACCGGATGTATGAAAATAAGCGGCATTATAAAGAGCGATCAGCTTCATCCTGATCGCTCTTTACAAATCAAATGATGTAGGCTTTTTCAGCTCCAAGACTTTTGGCTAATTCAACATATTTCAGCGCATAGTCCTCGTCCGTGGTGAACTCACCCAGTTCCGGCAGGTATTTCTCCCGAACGCCGAAGGGGCGGTAACGGATGATCTTGTAAAAACAGCGATCCCGGATCACCTCACTGACATTTCGGACAGCGGCTTCATTTTCCTCATCCCGTCCGGGGAAGATGATGGTCCTTACTTCGTAAAGCTTGTCATGTTCCAGAAGGTAATGCAGATTTTTCAAAACGATCCCGCGGTCAGCTCCGATCAGGTGCTGATGCCATTCTTCCGGAAATGCTTTTACATCCAGCATGACGCCGTCACAGACCGAAAGCACCCGGGGATCGGCTTCAAAGTCAAAGGAGCCGTTGGAGTCGATCAGGCAGGTCTTCCCCAGTTTTTGGACTTCCGTGAAAAGCTCGATCAGGAATTCATTCTGCTGTGTGCATTCCCCGCCGGATGTGGTGATGCCGGCGATATAAGGCAGGGTGCGGTGGATCTCCTTCAGTACATCCGGCACGCTCATCCAGGTGATCTTCGGGGAGGCGCAGTTCGGACAAACCTTGAGACAGGTGTCACAGCCCACACATTTGCCTTTATCCCAGATCACTTTGTCGCTTTCGTCATATGTCAGCGCCTGAACCGGGCAGTTTTTCACGCAGACACCACAGTTTACACACATGTTGATGGTCTCCGGGTTGTGACAGAACAGGCAGTTGAACGGGCATCCCTGAAAAAAGATGGCGGTCCGATTGGACGGACCGTCAACGTTTGAGAAGGGAATGATCTTATTAACGGGTGCGGTTAATGTCATCTTGTTTCTGTACCCTGCGGTCCAGCGCGTGTCCGCCGTCCTGGGCGCCTTTGCCGAAGACCGTGACATTGTTGAGGGACTGCTGCCGTTTGTTCAGTTTTTCGATCTCGGATTTCTTGACCAGATAACCGGTAACGCGCACGACGTCATTGTTTTCCAGATAGCCGGAGAAGTAACGCAGTCCGTTCGCGAGGGATCCTTTGATGATCGGCAGGATGGCTTCCGGCGTCTTAAGATAGGTCTCTTCAAATTTGAAAATATCACCGGTGCCGGTCGGGAAGTATTTATGGAATTTTTCATTGACTTCCAGCTGTTCCAGGATGGTGGGTTCTGCGCCGATCGGGATGCGGGTGCCCGGAGCGTCGTCCATGCCGTCGGTGTCAATGCCGACCTGGGCATGCAGGCGGTAGCGGTGATTGAACGCATCGCAATATGGCGCTTCATGTTCCGCGACCCGTTTTTCAATGGCATCCATGATTTTGAGCCCGAGATTGGTGGCCTCCTCATTCATGCCGAAACCCTTCTTATTATCCTTGATGCCGAGCAAATGATTGCAGCATTCCGCAAGTCCGACAACACCGAACATGCCGGTGAAGTTTTCCTGCTTCACAAAGCCTTCGGTGACCAGGAAGTTGTGCTTGAAGAAGGTGGATTCCTCCACGATGAATTTGACGCGCTTGTCCATATATTCCAGCTGCAGGTCGATATATTTCGGCAGTTCGTTTTCGAAGAAGTCATCGATGGATTTGGCGTCGAGAGAGCATTCATAGAGGCGCAGACGGGGCAGTGTGAAACCACCGCCGGCCTTCTTCAACCCATTATAACAGGAAGCAATCGCATAATCTTCTCCCCATTCACCGGTGAACATCCGATGATTGGCAAAGGATGGTTTGGCTGTGCGCAGCATACACTTGACACAGGCCAGAGCAAAGTCATCCGAAGTCCTTTCCGGATCGTATTTCAGTGTCAGATTGGGTATCGCCAGCTGCATTTCTTCGGTCAGTTCCAGCAGCAGCCGTCCGGTGAGGCTGTCTTCCGGCCCGATATCCGCATGAACAAAGGAATCGGTCAGCACTTTGTCGATGTGCAGGAGAAAGAGTCCCAAAACTTTTTTCGCATAGGCGCGATCTTCTTTGATAACAAAAGGTTCCAGCAATTTATCCAGGTCGCCGAGGTAAACCGGGTAGGTGGTGATGGAGGGAACATGGCTGTAGAAAATCTCCAGCACATTGACCGCTTCCAGCAGATCCGTCGGCGGTTTGAGTTCCAGAAATTCACAGCCCTTTTGGAAGAGCAGCTCATAGTCCGGACAGATATAGCGCGGACGGTATGGCATGCGTCCCTCGTTGAGGTCGCAAAGAGCGCGTTTTGCTTTTCCTTCATAATAGGCATCACTGTAAACCAGCGTGTCGTCAGTGCTTTCGCCCAGTTGTGCGAGTGCGATCAATTCCTGATGATAAGTCAGGGTTTCATCCTGAATAATATCTAATGCTCTGCTCATTTTATTACTCCTTTTATACCCTTTCTATCAGACAACTGTGATGCTTGAATGAAGGGCTATTGTTTGTAATCGTACGGTCGTAGTTGATCCCGACCAGGATCAGATTCCCTTTATAATGTTCCAGCCGATCAGGATATTTCTGCTTGTGGATTTGTGAAATTGCGGTGTTGGCGTTCTCATCATATTTTAACTCGATGAGCATTGCGGGGATGTTGGGCTGTTTGGGCAAATAAACGAGATCCGCATAGCCTTTGCCGGAATCAAGTTCCGGGATGATGGTATAGTATTCCTGTGCATAGTAATAGGCCAGTTGTATGGCATAGCTCAAAGCCGCTTCACTGTGATAGGTTTTATTATTGGTTTTATCATGGGCAGCTTCAATCAGATCTGCGACAGTCTCTTCGTCGCCGGCCCAGGTAGCCTCCAGCAGTTTTTTTGAGTTATTGAGCGAGTAAAAGATGATACTCCATTCCCTCGTTTTTGTGGAGGTTTTGAACACCTGAAGGACTTCCTGATTGGGGATGTAAACCTCTTTGTTGATGCTGTCGTATCCCAGATAACCGAGGTGGATGAGCATGGTGAGAATGTCATCTTTGCTTTCAAAGCTGGTCATGTCGTTCTGGTACCCGGTGACATCGATTTTGAGACGTCCACCTGCCATAAGGATCGCTATATCTTGCTTCAGTCCGTCGAAATCCCAGATAATATACCGGCGCAGCGCATCGAAAGTTTCCGTCTGGTTCCAGAAGTTTTCGATAAAACCGGTGCGGATCGATTTGACAACAGACAGCGGACTGTACAAACTGTATCGATTGGGACTGAAGGATTTCCCGTTTGAAGTAAGCTGTTCATGATCCGGGTCTGGCGGAATGAGGTCGATCACGTGATATCCGTCATACCATTCCTTCATTTTTTCAAAGTTCCGTCCGTAAGCACGGCACAGTTCCCTCACTTCCTCTGTTGTGAACCCGGTGTAGGGCGCCAGCTGCATAGGGGCGATCATCGTATACTCGTCAAACATATTGAGCGCCGAATGTTTCCCGTATTTCTTGATGGGAAGGATCCCTGTCATATAGGCAAGAGAAATAAATTCTTTGTCTTTGAACCAGCTTCGCAGGAAATCAAGATATGCTTTATGACCATCTTTATCGTTTGGATATTCCCTGAAGATTGAATCCCACTCATCAATAAGAATAATAAAATGGGATTTTGTATATCTGTAATATTTTTCCATTGAAAATATGAAATCATCTGAATCAAATTTTAGATCGGGCGCTGCTTCGATCAAATCGTCAATGATGCGGGTCTTCAGTATTTCAATGGCTTTTTTGATATTGCGTCCTTCTCCTAAAAAATCCGTCATGGTAAGGCGGATGACATTGAACTTTCCCCGATATTTATCCCAATCGGTATCTTTTTGGGCGATTTTGCAGTCCTCAAAAAGTGAACGGCTGTCGGCATCCCGGTCATAATAGGCGCATAGCATGTTAGCCGCCATGGTTTTACCGAAACGCCGGGGACGGGAAATGCACATATATTTCTGATTTGTGCCGAGAACGCTGTTAACATACAGAATCATTTCCGTCTTGTCAACATAAATCTGTGACCGTCGGGCTTCCTGAAACATATAATTTCCCGGATTCAGATAGATCCCCATGGCAGCTTCCTTCCCATTTTCTCTCTACGAACAGATTGTACCATGATTTGAATGAAGCGGAAAGAGTGCATTTTGGCAGTATTCAATGTCTGTCTCATTCGATCCCGATATACTCATAATCCTCTTGCTCGACAGCCCTTTTTATATCGGCCTCGTCCAGCGTGCCGGAAAGGGTGATGACTGCCGTTCCCGCCTCATGGCTGGCTTCGGCTGTTTCGATGAAGGGCAGCGCTTCCAGCGCGGTTTTGATGGCTCTTTCGCAGTGTTCACACATCATGCCTTCGATTTTAACGGTGGCAGTTTTGGTGTTATCTGATTTGTTTTTGCCCGGGATATCCGCCGGACAGGCTGCCGGAGGTTCCGGTTTGGCTGCGTCAACGTTGATGGTCTTTCTGTTCCGCATCGGTTTGTCATGGGAATTGTCATGTACTTTGAACAGGTTCAGCCGCAGGGCATTCATGCAGACGGTGAAGCTGGAAAGACTCATGGCAGCCGCCCCGATCATTGGGTTCATCTTCCACGGGAACAGCCCGGCTGCCAGCGGAATACAGATGATGTTATAGAAGAAAGCCCAAAAGAGGTTTTCGTATATGTTTTTCAGAACAGCCCGGCTCAGGCGGATCGCTGCAGAGACATCGGTGAGTTTGCTGTTCATCAGGACGATGTCGGCGCTGTCGATGGCTACGTCGGTGCCTGCGCCGATCGCAATGCCGATATCTGCCCGGGTCAGCGCCGGGGCATCGTTGATGCCGTCACCGACCATGGCGACTTTGCCCTGTTCCTGGAGCTTCCGGATCACGGCTTCCTTGCCGTCCGGCAGAACGCCTGCGATCACGTCATCGACACCGGCCTCCTGGGCGATGGCGTGGGCAGTCTTTTCATTATCTCCGGTGAGCATCACGGTGGTCAGTCCCAGCGCCTTCATTTCGCGGATCGCCTGAGGTGAATCTTCTTTGATCACATCGGCAACGGCAATAATACCGAGCAGGTTGCCGTCTTCCTCAAAAAACAGCGGTGTTTTCCCCTGTTCGGAAAGCTTATCTGCCTGTGCGATGACGTTTGGCGGCAATGTGATCAGGGATTCGATGAAGGAACGGCTGCCGGCATGGAGCAGATGGGAACCGAGCTTTCCTTCAAGACCGTTCCCCGGAAGCGCCCGGAATTCACTGACGGACTCATCCGGCTTCAGACCCTTCTCTTCCACTTCTTTCACAACAGCGCGGGCGAGGGGATGTTCACTTTTTTGTTCCAGTGCGTAGGCTTTGGCAAGCAGACCTTCGTCAAAGGCGATCACATCGGTGACCTTTGGTTCCCCTTTTGTGATCGTTCCGGTTTTGTCCATGACGATGATGTCGACCCGACCGACCGACTCCAGAGATTCACTGGTTTTGTAAAGGATCCCGTTCTTTGCTCCCATACCGTTGCCGACCATGATGGCGACCGGTGTGGCAAGCCCCAGTGCGCAGGGACAGGAGATCACCAGCACGGAGATACCGCGGGCCAGGGCAAAACTGAGACTTTGGCCTGCGATCAGCCAGCCAATGATGACGATCAGCGAGATGCCGATGACCGCGGGAACGAATACCGCGGAAACTTTGTCCGCGATGCGGGCGATGGGCGCTTTGGTGGCAGCGGCATCGGAGACCATTTTGATGATCTGAGAAAGTGTGGTGTCTTCACCGACGCGGGTCGCACGGCAGCGGATGTAACCGGATTGGTTGGTGGTTGCTGCGGACACCGGATCACCTTCGGATTTGTCAACCGGGATGGATTCACCCGTCAGGGCGGATTCATTGACAGCGGTGGAGCCTTCAAGAATGATCCCGTCCACGGGGATGTTCTCACCGGGACGGACGACAAAGATATCGCCGCTCTGGACTTCTTCAATGCCGACCTCGATCTCCTTCCCGTCACGCAGCAGGACCGCTGTTTTCGGAGCGAGCTTCATCAGGCTCTTGAGGGCATCGGTGGTGCGGCCTTTGGACATGGCCTCCAGCATCTTCCCGACGGTGATGAGGGCGGGGATCATGGCGGCAGTCTCAAAATAGAGCTGATTGTGGTAGAGGTCCATCAGTTCCATGTTGTCTGCGCCGTTTGTGACCATGCCGCACATCTCATAAAAGACGAAGGTGGACCAGGCAAAGGCGACCGATGAACCGAGCGCGACCAGGGTATCCATGTTCGGTGCGCCATGGAACAGCGAGCTGAAGCCGCTGGTGAAGAATTTGCGGTTGATGAACATCACAATGGCCGCCAGGATCATCTGCGTCAGTGTCAGTCCCAGATGATTGTGATGAAAATATTCCGGCAGCGGCCAGCCCCACATGTTGAACCCCATGGTGATATACATCAATGCGATCAGAAAACCGACGGAGAGGATCAGCCGCCGTTTGAGTTTCGGCGTCTCATGGTCTTTCAGTGCTTCTTCCTCTTCGGCGATGTGATTTGTTTTTGCGGATTTCTGCCCGGCACCTTTCAGTGAGGCTCCGTATCCGGCAGCTTCCACCGCGCGGATGATGTCAGTGGGTGATGCATTCCCTTCCACACCCATGGAATTGGTCAGCAGGCTGACCGAAACGGAGTTCACCCCCGGGACTTTTGCTACTGCTTTTTCTACCCGCGTCTGACAGGCCGCGCAGCTCATTCCTGTGACAATGTATTGTTCCATAATCATCTCCCTCTTATGTCTAACGTCTAAAGTCTAAAGTCTAACGTCTAATGTCTAATGTCTAAATTCTCAATAAAAATAAACTTCGCGGATAGACCAGTGGAATTCACCATCTTCCGTATTGCGGATTCGCAGCCATTTCGTTGTTGTTTGCGGAAAGCTGAGATCGAACAATCCACTGACGGTGAGCGGAAGCGGTGTCCAGGTCTCTCCGTCTGTTGAAATACTAACTTCCGGGGTGTGGGCGTATTCGCGTTCATCATCTCCGGGAGCAAGAGACAGCCCGGAAAGGACGGTCGCTTCGGTGAATTCGATGATCAGGCGGTCTTCCGGGTTCTGCGGTTTGTCACTGCGCCATTCGGTGCTCAGGTCACCGTCAATAATTTCCGGAACGGCAGGCGTAAGCTGTAAAACATCTACTTGGCGATCAGGTACACGCCGATAGATTTCGGCAAGTTTTGTCCCGTCCCGTTCAACCGTATGGACCTGTTCGTATAATGGGAAATCCTTTGCATTGCCGATCATACCGCTGAAATTATAAATGAGGTAGGTGGGCTGAACCCGGTGCAGTGCGTTATAGTTTCGAATGGAAACCTTTTCACGCTGTTCCGGCAGCAGTGCGATCAGGGAATTATCAAGGCTTTCATTTGTTTCTCCCACGCTGAATTCTTCCGTTTCCTGATTATCCAGCCATGCCAGGCACTCCCGTGTCGAAAGGCGCCAGTAGTCCCGGTCAAAATCGGCCAGCCGGTTTTGAAACAGCGGGTTTAAATAGACATATTCGTAAGGGTGCAGGCTGACGATTCGGGAAACACTCAAAAATGCGGAGATCAGGAGCAGGCAGATCGTGCCTCTGCGGCAGATTTTTCCCGGCATACTGAGCAAATGGTTCAGTCCGGATGCTGCAAACCAGAAAACAGGCACATAAAAGAAGTACATATGCCGCCATCCGTTATATAGCACCGGACGGATCAGCATCACCGCGAGGACCCCCAGACAGAGGAAGGCGCTCATAAAGCGATCCATCCGGTCCGCTTTGGAGCGGAAGCTCTGAGAAAGCCCTACAGCGGTCAGTATCTGCGGGATGAGCGGCGTTGAGATGAAGATCCAGGCGGGGAGATAGTATATCGGCAGCGCATTTTCCGGATAGTGTTTCCCAAAGAAAAGGATGCTTGCCATTCCGCCGGTTTCCTGTGTCCGCTGTTTCCCGGTGGCAAAGGTCCGGAACGCTGCAGTCAGCTCGGGTATAAGGTTCCCCCAGAAGACAGGAGTGAACAGGTACCAGAAGACCAGCGTGCTCGCGATCAGGAGCAGGTTATAACGCCTGTTTTGATGCTCCGGGCGGAAAAGATCGATGAGCGGAAGCAGAACCAATATCAGCGCAAAGAAGCGGGTATTGACAGCCAGTGCGAAGAATACCCCGCTCAGCAGCGCCGTCAGGATCCCGGGCCGGCGGGTAAAGAACTCATAGCTCAGCAGGGAGATCCACATCAGGGAGACCAGCATCACATCCCGGTCGTTGAAAAAAGCTTCCCCGAACAGCCTCGGCGTAAGGATGTGCATCAGCAGCAGGAAGAAGACCACATCATCCCGTTTGTGACGCAATTTTGTCAGGATACCAAGGCAGACCAGTCCACAGAAATAAACAAGGAAGTTCCAGAGATGCCGCACCCGGAGTATGGTGCTGACGTCCATGGTGAAGCTTTTCATAGCTTCGATGAAGACGGTGGGAAAGGTGGCGGCCTGTCCGTAGTAGCGGTTATAGTAATCCTTCAGTTTCGGCAAATTCCCGAAATCCGGTGGCTCTTTGCCAAGCCGTTCGCAGATCGCTGCCCAGGTGATATGCCCCGCTTCGATCTGGTTGATTTCGTCCGACGCTGCTCCGTAATCACGAAAGGTCATCAGGCCGGAGAATAGAAACGCTGCGAGCAGGAAGGCAGTCAGCGCTTTGAAAAGAGTCTTTTCTTTTTCTGTTCTTTTCATTTGTCCCCTTCCCCTTTCTCCGTTGTTTCTCGCTTCATATCGGGAATTCATGATGGCGTGTGAATTTCTCACATCGAATGTATCGGAATTATACACCGATACGTTTGACCCGGGTATGGAAAAGATCGGTTTGATCTTGCCGGTACTGGTATAATTCGAATAAAGGTGTTGAGG
>CAYWKZ010000069.1:0-14346 GCA_964459115.1 uncultured Leptolinea sp.
CCGTACGTACGGTGCAACGGGAGGGAGGGCTTCAAAACCCTCTCTACCCTATTGAGAGTTCACCTCTGAAAACTGCTATCCAAACAATTTCATAATGAAATCTTCCCGTTCGTGAAAGATATCATTGATTTTAATGATATCTTCATTCACCTCATAGATAATGTTGTTTGGTGATACATACAGTCTTCTCAGGCTTGTATCAAAACCATAGATATTCCGAATAGACTCACCCTGATAAGGAAAAGATTTCAAACTTTTGATCCGTTTCTTCAAAAGCCGTTTAGCATCTTTAGCAGCCTGTGAACCGAATTCCGATGAGATATATTTCTCAATCTGGTTAATTTTTCGAATTGCCTTTGGTGTGAAAATGAGTTTTTTCATCAATCCTCAATTCCAAGCATACGCCACGCATCTTCTTCTTCGATCCATCCATCCCGGTCAGCTTCTTCTCTGGCTTTTTTAATGTCATCCATCAATTTGTCAAAAGCAATCTGCTTTTCCAACAGATCCAGTTCTTTCCGGCTGATAAGCACAAATTCTTTCCCTTCACCGGAGGTGAAATAGATTCGTTCATTTTCATTCGTATCTTTGAGAATCTCGGTGCAATACTCCATTTCAGCAGTTTTAATGTTTTCCATAACCTTTGTCTCCTGAAACTAATTATAAACCAAAAAAGTGTCTATTCAGAACGCGGAAATTTGTTTCAGTATATTTTTTAATGCAGAAAACTGATTTATCTGCATAAAAATTGCAGTAAATTAATGCAGAAACATTATGCTTTCTGCATTAAATATGGTATCATTTAATGCAGAAAGAAAATACGATTATGCACCGATATGATTTCACTTTTCTTGATAACGGGCTGCTTCCCGCAGGTCTTTTTAATTTAACTGCCGATATTTATTCGATGAGAACGATGTCATGGTCCAGAGAAAACCGGTTTGACGAATTATTCACGGAACTTGCAGCAATTGCAAGAGTGCAGTCCGTCAAAAGTTCAAATGCCATTGAGGGTATCGTTACAACCGATGAGCGAATTAATGCGATTGTCAACGAAAACAGCGCCCCCTTAAATCATAATGAACAGGAAATCGCAGGGTACAGGGATGCACTTGCTGTTGTTCATACGGAATATGAGAGCATGGACTTTCGTCAATCAGATATTATACGGCTGCATTCGATTATGCTGAATTTTGCAGGCGCTTCTTTTGCGGGGAGGTATAAGGAAGTTGATAATGATATTATAGAAACCGATAAGTATGGCATCAGAAAGGTACGTTTTCATCCTGCTTCCGCGGCGGATACTCCGAAAGAAATGGAACAGCTGATCCTTGCATATCAGGCAGCAAGAGATAATCCGAATATCAATCAACTATTACTCATCCCTTGTGTGATATTGGATTTTCTATGTATTCATCCCTTTCGTGATGGCAATGGAAGGATTTCAAGACTTCTCTCGCTGCTGTTGCTTTATAAAAATAAATTTGATGCGGGAAAGTATATTTCCTTTGAAGAACAAATCAATCTTCGGAAAGGAAACTACTATGAGGCGCTTGAACGATCCTCTCTGGGCTGGCATGAGAACAGAAATGATTATTCTGCTTTCATTATGGAATTTTTAACGACTGTTTACCTGTGTTATAAAGAACTGGATAAACGTTTTTCAATTGTCGGAAGCCGCAAAGTAACAAAACAGGCCAGAATTGAGGCAACAGTACTGAACAGTCTGACGCCTGTTTCAAAAACAGATATTTTGAAGATTTTACCGGATGTGAGCGCATCCACTGTTGAAGCAGTTCTCGGACAAATGGTGAGAGATGGTGCCATTCGTAAAATCGGAACAGGTCGGAGTACAAAATATATCAGAGAATAACAGTAACTTCTCGGCAAAAAATAGAATCAATCACTGTCTGTCAGTGTATGGGTCGGATGGTCGCTGAACAGCAGAGCGCCGTTTCTTTTCGCCGCCATGATGTCGCCGGTTTGTGCCTCATTCGGTTCTGGAAGTTACAAGAGTAATTACAAGAAGGACTGCTCACAGTGAGGCAGTCATTTCCATCTGCAGCAGAAAATCATCAGCGGTAAGCACGTCTATCATAACATTCTCCTGTTCAATGCGTTCTGTTTCATCAACAGTGATGATAAGATTCCGATCCATATGATAAGATTTTGAGACAGCGACCAGAGCGTTGATCTCTCGTTTTCTCGTGGAAGGGTCCTGTATAGACCAGGAGACCTGAACAGCCAGGGAATTTGATGGAACAAAAAAATCTACCTCATTTTTCCCTTTGAAAAAGAATAGTTCTTCTCCAAATTTTCGATATAACGCAACAGCGACCAGGTTTTCCAGCAGAGCGGCATCACGATTCACTAAAAATAAATTTAATATTCCGTTATCCATAAAATAATATTTTGGATTGCTTTCTTTTTCTATACTTTTTGCTGCAAAATTCTGAATTGAAAAAATCAGATAAGCATCTTTTGCATAAGCAATGTAGTTGATCACACTGGATTTGGATATTTCGACACCTATTGTTTTGAGTGCATTATAAAGATTGGTATATGAAACTTCACGCATAACGGATTCCGCAATTTTTTTAAACAAAATACGAAGAGCGTTATCATTGCGGATGTTATTACGAAGAGCAATATCCCCCATGTATATTTTTTGGTAAATATTTCTCAAATAAGCTCGCTTATCCTGCATTCCGATCGATTCCGGGAAACCGCCATATTGAAGATATTCAAAAAAGAACCTTTTTCGTTTTCCTTTTGCACGGGAACCGAGATCAGTGGTCAGTTGTATTTCACAATCCTGTACTTCAAGAAATTCAGAAAAATTATATGGATAAATTTCCATTGGAAGGTACCTGCCGCCAAGAATACTTTCAATTTCTCTGCTCAGTATTTTTGCATTGCTTCCGGTGATCCAGACATTTATCTTCATGTCTGCACAGCGGCGGGCAAAATGCTCCCAGCCTTCGATTATTTGTATTTCATCAAAAAAGTAGAATGATTTTTGACTGCTGAACTCATTCTGAACCTGAATGATGCTGTCCAAATCTGAAAGACCCATTTCCAGCAACCGTTCATCTTCAAAATTGATGTATGCGATTTGATTCCAGGCAATTCCCCGGGAAATGAGATCCTGAATGCGTAGAAACATAACAGAAGATTTTCCTCCTCTGCGGATCCCCATTAAGACGACGTTTGTTTTTTCTTCCGTTACAATTTTTCTTTTGAATAATTGCGATTCCCGGATCACTTCCCGATAATCAAGAACAACCTGACGTATAATTTCTTTCTGAACCATATCAACCTCAATAATGTTCTCTATATTATACAATAATTATCAAAAATTGCCTAATATAGAGAACAATATAATGTGTTTAATGGGAGTTGTTTGAATTTCGAATACAAATATTTCTCTGACAAAATTATGCTAAAATATAAACAGCAGGAGAAACAGATCATGGCAGAAAAAGATCTCAGAGAAAAAATCATAGAAGAATTTGATGACGTTTTTTCCGATATCGTCAATGCCCTTTTGTTTCACGGAAAACAGGTTGTTCAGGAAAAAGATCTGGAATCCGGGCTGCCGCGCTCCGGCTACAAAGTAGATGGAACCTTTGAAGAACAGGAGCGGGATGTAAAAAAGTTCTGGAAAAGCGGCAGGATCCGTATCGCTGTATTGGGTCTGGAAAATCAAACGGCTGATGATCCTGAATGTATTTTCCGAACCTTTGGCTATGATGGCTCAGATTATCGTGATCAGGTGAGACGGCGAAATGAGGTCCGCAGGGAAAATGCGAAACGAAAAAAAAGAAGCTGCTCCGGGATCCGTAGCAGAACTGCTTCCGATTCCGGACTTCTATCCGGTAATCACTTTAATTTTGCATTTTGGCGAGAGACGATGGAGCAGTCCTTTATCAATAAAAGAGTATTTCAAAATTCCTGATGAGCTTGAGGAGTATGTTTCGGATTATAAAATCAATGTGTTTGATATTGCGTTTCTGAGTGATGAGCAAGTGTCGATGTTCAAAAGCGACTTCCGCTATGTTGCGGAATATTTCGTGGAATCGCGAAAGCAGCGGGAAGGACTGGAGCCGAAATTCCAAAATTCACTGGGTCATATTAAACATGTGGAAGAGTTCGTGGAGCTCATGAATTCGATGACAAATTCGAAACAGTTTTCGGATTTGCCGATTATTTTAAATAAACGGGGAGGTGAAACGATGTGGACCTATTTATTCGATGATGCCCGGAATCAGGGAAGAGAACAAGGCAAAGAACAAGGTGAAAACAAAATGGCAAAATTGATCGGGATCCTTCTTAAACAAGGACGAACAGAAGATGCCAGTAAAGCAACTGAAGATAAGGATTTCCGCGATAAACTTTATCAGGAATTTCAGATAGCATAATATGCGTCTTTATTTGTTCTGTATAATGCTGTGTCGGTCGTGTGGCAGCATTATTTGGGGATCAGACAAATCGTGCAGGCAGATTGGGCGCTGAACAGCAGGGCGCCGTTTCTTTTCGCGGCCATGATGCCGCCGGTTTGTGAGATCCAGAAAACAATGATAACAAGCGAGAGGATCAGCACCTGCGGCCAGTTTGCTTTAAGAGCCCGGAGATATCGTTTCCAGTCGATCCCTGCGAACACCTCGTAATAACACAGCAGATAGACCGGCAGGAAAAAGCGCAGCTCCGGTTCGTCGAAGATCTGCAGCAGTCCCGGGAGGCAGACTGCCAGGATCCATAATGCGTTCAGGCTTAGGCCCTGTTCCCTGATTTGGATGAATATCTCAAAGCCAGCGGTGAGCCACAGGATGATCGAAATGAGGATGGTGAGGACGGAAAAATCGGTAATATCCGTCACATACACCTGCCGGTAGAGCGGCGTCAGCAGCGAGAGCAGATGGCGGAAGTAGATGCCGGTCATGTCCAGCGGGTATTTCAGAAACAAGCCAAAGATTTGTGTTAATTTGAAATTTTCTTCGCTGATGTTTTCCCGCTGAACGATCTGCCATCCGGTCAGGTCATCGAAGATCAGCGCCGAACGGGGATAGACTTCAAAATCGCCGACATAGGTTTCATATCGGGCCGTGGTCAGCCCTTTGAAGACTTCACTGTCTATCAGGTCATAATTCACCAGCGGAGAGATTTTCCCGATGTTGTGATTGTTGATGTAACATTGCGGCAGGGAAAGGACCGCCATCCCGGCAAGCACGCTGAGACCGGTGATGAGAATGTTCCGCGCGTTTTTGCGGTTGATCAGAATGTAAGCTGCGGAAACAACGATGATGCTGTAAAGATAGGTTGTCCGGGTGTTATATGCCGCGTAAAGCAGGGCTCCGGCGATAAAACCTGAGAGGATCTTCAGCCCGGTTTTCTGACTCCGGCCTGTTGTTCTCAGAAAGGCTATGGCGGAATTCAGCAGAAAACAGGCGATGAAATCCGAAAGCGGATACTGCATCAGATCGCCCCAGATCCACAAATAGACCGCAAAGGCCAAAAGGACCCGGAGCGATCCTTTCAGTGAGCTGATCCCTCTGCCTTTGACCGCATAGGGCAGTGAGAGGGAAAAACAGGCTGCCATGGAAAGGGCTGCCAGAACACGCCATCCCGTGATCCCGTGGAAAAAGAGGCGGAAATAACCGATCAGGACCGGGAAAAAATACCCGCGCACCGATTCGGGAAATCGCAGGATATATATCGGATTTGATCCGTTTTCATAAATAATGTTGGAAAGTGTCCAGTAATATTTTGAGTCAAAATAGAGTTCGGTGACGTTTGCACGAGCAGCATACAGGAGAGAAAAAACAAATATGACAGCAAAAACAGGCAGCCACCAGCAGTGCTGTTTGATGCGCGTCACATTTTTCGTTTCTGTCCGGATCTCTTTTGCTGCCATCAGGTTTTCTTGTCCGCTGATCTATTTATTCATAGAATTTGTAAACAAAATATTGAGCGCTCCTGTGTTGACGGTCAGGAGTTTTCAGGTAAAATGATATCATAGTTTCCGGCGAGATGTCGGAGTCTGGAGGATAATGGCTGCTCCTGAACTTATTTTCGGCGACAGGATGTATTTCGATGAAAACGTCTACCGGCCAGAGGTGAGGCGGGGTGAAGACGGCTTTTATCGCTGGCGCTATACCCTCGATAAGGTCCATGACCGCAGAATGTACCGGTTCCTGATCATATTTGGGGCGATTTTTGCTGTCTGCGGGGCGGTGCTGGGCTTTCTGGTGGCGAAAGTCCCGCCTGAATTGATTCGGCAGGATCCGTCCCAATACCGGACACTGCTGACACAGCGCAGGCTGCTTTATGCTGTTTTGGGATATGCGGTGTTCTTTGCCGGAGTTTTGCTCATTGCTGGACTGGTGCGGCTCATCGAAGGCGGGCCCTCAACCTGCTGGTACAGGATGAATGATGACTTTGTCCAGGTAAAACCCTCCGGGAGAGGTTCCGGCATTAATGTTTTCGCAGATGTGAAACGTGCGGAGCTTTATCCGGATGTGAATGAGATCCGGCTCATCTCCAACTGGGGTAAATGTCCGGTGCTGGTTCGGGCGGAGGATTATGAGCTGGTGAAAGGTCACATCCTGGCTCATCTGCCTGACAAGGCAGTTCATCCGTAAATTCGTTATTATGAATCTTAAGGAAACGCTGATTAATGCCTGTTTCATGGCAATTGAGTCAATAAAACCTGTTCTGTTGACTCAATTCTGAGTCAACGAAAACAGGTCACTTTGACTCAAGCCGATTAAATCAATGTTTCCTTAAAGAAAAATAGTCCGGAAAATCCGGACTATTTTTTCAAAATCTTAAAATTTATTTTTCGATCTCGGCCATCAGCTTGCCGGTCAGTTCATCGAGGGAGACGCGTTCCTGAGCCATGCTGTCACGTTCGCGGACGGTGACGGTGTTGTCTTCCAGTGTCTGGTAGTCAACGGTGATGCAGAACGGTGTGCCGATCTCATCCTGGTAGAAATAGCGCTTGCCGATGTTGCCGCGGTCATCCCAGACGACGCCCATCTTCGCGGCCAGCATCTTGTAGACCTCGCGGGCTTTGTCAACGATTTCCGGTTTGTTCTTGACCAGCGGGAACACAGCGGCCTTATACGGAGCAAGGCAGGGCTTGAAGCGCATGACGATACGCTTGTTATCGGTGTCTTCCCAATAAGCATCGCAGAGAGCCATCAGCAGCAGGCGGTTGACGCCGACCGCCGGTTCGATGACGTGCGGCACGAAGACGTTCTTGTGATCCTGCGGGTCCTGGTAGGAAAGGTCCTTGCCGGAGTGGTCGATGTGCTGCTGCAGGTCGTAGTTGGTGCGGTAGGCGATGCCCCACAGTTCCTTGAAGCCGAACGGGAATTCATATTCCAGGTCATAGGTGTCCTTGGAATAGAAGGAGCGTTCCTGGTCGGAATGACGGCGCCAGCGCAGTTTTTCCGCACGGATGCCGAGCGTTTCATTGACAAAGTGGTACATGGCATCCTGCCAGGACTTGAAGAGCGGTTCCCATTCCGTCTTGTTCGGGTCGAAGAAATATTCGATCTCAGCCTGTTCGAATTCCAGCGTACGGAAGATGAACTGGCCGGTGGTGATTTCATTGCGGAAGCTCTTGCCGATCTGACCGACGCCGAAGGGCAGCTGCATGCGGGTGGAGTTGATGATGTTGGAGAAGTTGGTGAAGATGCCCTGGGCTGTTTCGCCGCGCAGGTAAACCGGCATCTTTTCGCCTTCCACTACGCCGATGGAGGTCTGGAACATGATGTTGAAGGCCTTCGGCGGGAAGACGTCATTGCCGTCCGGTGTGGTAACGTGATGCTCTTCGATGTAGGCGCCGATCTCTTCCAGTCCCATGCCATCCACCTGGATGCGTTCCACTTCCGGATGTTTGTCGAGCCACTGTTCGATCAGGTGGTCGGCGCGATAACGTTTGTGGGTCACTTTGTCTTCCACCAGCGGGTCGTTGAAGGCGGTTACATGACCGGAGGCGACCCAGGTTTCCGGGTGCAGCATGATCTGGGAGTCGATCCCGACCATGTCTTCTCGGGTGGTGATCATCTCATGCCACCACAGGTTGCGGATGTTCCGAAGCAGTTCGGCGCCCAGCGGACCGTAGTCATAGGAGCTGGTCAGCCCGCCGTAAATTTCGGAAGTCGGATAAACGAAGCCTCGGCGTTTGGAAAGGGAGGCGATTTTGTCAAGCGTTACTGAAGTATTTTCTGCCATAGGATGTTCCTCTGTTATAAAACTCCCTTCATTTTATCACAATCATGGAGGAGCATACACAATATAGTGAGCGGGCCCGGCGATTCAGGACGTAATAAATGAAAAGAAAGGAAGCCAACGATTGCTTCCTTTCTTTCATTCACATAATCTCAGCATCTTCTCAGATGAGAGAGGCGACGCATTCCTCGACTTTTTTCATGTCGGCAGTCGGCTCGAAGCGGGCGACAACGTTGCCTTCGCGATCGACGACGAACTTGGTGAAGTTCCATTTGATTTCCGGATTGTTTTTGTAATCCTTGTCGATGGTCTTCAGCAGTGCGGACATGGCCAGCGCTGTTGCTCCGTGGCCGAAGCCTTCAAAGCCCTTCTGGGACTTCAGATATTTGAAGAGTTCGATGGCATTTTCACCATTGACATCTGATTTCTTCATCTGTGGGAACTGAGTGTTGTATTTCAGTGTGCAGAATTCGTGGATCTCCTCATCGGTGCCCGGTGTCTGTCCCTTGAACTGGTTGCAGGGGACGTCAACGATTTCCAGACCCTGATCGTGGTATTTTTCATACATTTTTTCAAGCGGTTCATAATGCGGGGTGAAGCCGCAGCCGGTAGCGGTGTTGACGACCAGAACAACTTTCCCTTTGAAATCGGCCATGGAAAGCTGGCTGCCATCCGGCCGTGTGACTGAAATATCATAAAAACCCATAAGTTTACTCCTTTTATTTCTTATTGTTAAGTAGTATACAATAAGAATCAGTCTGTCAGAAAAAAATTAATAAAAATCTGACGAAAAGCATTACATGAGGAAACTGCCGGACTGTAAGAAAATTGGACGGAATGCAGCTGTCGGAACGTATAATTGTATTATGGAGATTAATAATTTATCATGACTGATCTTGAAGAAGCAAGAGCCTTTTTTGCCAACGATAAGTATGCCATAGAAGTCACCGGAATTGTGATCGAAGCGGTGGGGGAACATTATGCCAAATGTTCACTAAAGCTCGACAGCCGTCACCTGAACGCTGTGGGACACGTGATGGGCGGGGTCATTTATACAATGGCGGACCTGACTTTCGCGGTCAGTACCAATTTCCGGGCAGACCGTCCCACGGTCACGAACGTCGCGCAGATCAACTACATGGAAGCCCCGTCAGGCGACACCCTTTACAGCGAAAGCCGGCTGCTCAGAGACGGAAAACACATCTGTTTTTATGAGATCCGCGTTTGGGACAGCACCGGGAAAGAGATCGCGGTGGTTTCCATGAATGGGTTTCACATCTGAATTATGGAAAACGAAGAACACAACAACCGCATTGGACAGGATTTTTCGCTTTGGGAATTGCTGAAGTTCAGCTTCCCTTCGATTTTAAACAATTTCTTTCATCAGCTTTTCAAAACGCTGGATGACGGGTTGTTTGTTTCCCGTTTTGTAGGCAAGACAGCGCTGGCCGGGATCAACATCCTGAACCCGATCCACTTCCTTCAGTTCAGCCTGAACAACCTCTTTGCGGTTGGCGCACCGAACCTCTCTTCCCGAAAGATGGGGGAGGGAGACCAGCAGGAAGCCAAACGCATTTTCACCCGGATCACGATCTCGGCTTTCACGGTCGGTTTTCTGGTGGCGGTGCTGCTCAACGTGTTTGCCTACCCGCTGCTGCATTTTTTGGGTGCGGATGAGGAACTGACCGGGTTTGCGCTGATCTCCCTGCGTACGGTGTTCCTGATCACGCCGATCACGCTGCTCAACGGCGTGTTTAACACTTACTACTCCACTGCGGGGAAGCCCTCCATGGGGCTGTTGTGTTCCATGGTGAACGGGGCGATCAATATCGGGCTGGATATCGTACTGGTCATGATCGTCAGGATGGGGGTGCTCGGAGCCTGCATCGCGACTGTGGCGGGAGAAGCCGTCAACTTTCTCATCGGGATCATTTTCTATCTGGACCGTCGCAATGAGATCCATTTTGTCGCGCCGGAAGGGAAGATCATCCCGACCACGCTGGAAGCATGGAAAAACGGGCTGCCTCAGTTCATCAACACCATGTCACTTTCCCTGTCGGCGCTGGTGATGAATTATCAGCTGCTGCGTTATGTCGGGAATGACGGGATTGCAGCCAATTCCATCGTCTCCGACCTGCTGCGTATCCTGACCTCCCTGAATTTTGGATATACGCTGTGTGTCGCGCCGATCATTTCCTACAATTACGGTGCGAAAAAGCAGGAGCGGCTGCGCACGCTGCTTCGTCAGAATGCTGCGATCTGGGCGATGGTTTCGGTTGTGCTCACCACGGCCGGGCTGCTGCTCCGCAAACCTTTTATTTCCATTTTCATCAATCCGAATGACAACTCGGAAGTCTTTTATTCCCTGACATACTTCGGCCTCACGATACAGTACCTTTCCCTGCCCTTTTTCACCGGATGTGTGCTCATCCCGCGCATGCTGACGGCTGTGAACCAGATCCGGGCCTCGATGATCTGCGCGATCATGCGTAATGTGGTTCTGCGCATCCTTTGTATCCTGACCGTCCCGCTGATTTTCGGGTATAAGGGCATCTGGATCGCCGGGCTGGTTTGTGAATTTCTGGCATTTTCCGTGGATGTGTTCTTCCTGTACAAAAATTTGCCAAGCTTCGGCTATGATGAACCGCTGAAAATCGGGAGCAGGGCATGAGCATGAAGCGGGTCTTTCTCTTCGGTTCGCAAATCACGCTAGGCGGTGCCCAGCGGGTGCTTCTGGACCAGGCGGATTGGTTCTGGGATCAGGGCTATGATGTGCGCGCGGTCTTTTTTTATGACAAGGATGGCGTGCTGCGGGAATGGTCTTTACAGCATCCCTACCCTATCGCCGCGCTTTCGGTTTATCAGCGCGGGGCGGGGATCGGCAAAAATTTCTTGGGACTTTTTCATGGCTTCATTCACCTGATCAGTATGCTCAGGCGGGTGCGGCCGGATTATTTTGAGAGCTTTACACATGATGCCAACCTGATGGGGATTCCAGCAGCATGGCTGTGCGGGGTCAAAGGCCGTTTTGCTTCTCATCACGGGCAGTTTGCCGGTCAGTCCTCCCTGGCCCGGAAGCTGCATACCCGTCTCATCAACAGCCCTATGACTACCAAACTTATCTGCGTTTCGGAACGGGCGAAGCAGCAGGCGCTTTCAGAAGGAATCCGTGAAGGGAAAATCGAGGTGATCTTCAATGG
Organism: uncultured Leptolinea sp.; assembly: GCA_964459115.1. Classification (GTDB taxonomy): domain Bacteria; phylum Chloroflexota; class Anaerolineae; order Anaerolineales; family Anaerolineaceae; genus Flexilinea. The sequence goes on from CAYWKZ010000069.1 coordinate 11,439, forward strand.
GGTGCGGCCTGTGGAACCGGATCCGGCTGTCCGTACGGCAATGCGTGAAGAGCTGGGATTGTCGGAAAGTGACGTGATGATCCTGAGTGTGGGCAGACTGACGGTGGAAAAAGCGCAGAAGCATTTTGTCCGGGCCGCCGCCCGGCTGCTTCCCGGACATCCGGAAAGGCGTTTCTTTATCGCCGGAGAGGGTCCCTGCCGGAAGGAGCTGGAACAGGAGATAAAGTCGCTCGGACTGCGGGATCACTTCAGTCTTTTGGGCAGCCGCTCCGATGTGGACAGGCTGCTGAACGCGGCGGACCTGTTTGTGCTCTATTCCGACACGGAAGGTATGCCGGTTTCTCTCATGGAGGCCATGAGCGCCGGGCTGCCCTGTGTGGCATCCGATCTGGAGGGCATTGCGCAGCTGATCCCCGATGAAACGTACGGGACATTGATTCCCGCAGGTGATTCGAAATTGCTTGCGCAAACGATCGAAAAGACGCTCAGCGCCCCGCAGAAGTGCGCCGCTCAGGGACAGGCCGCTGCCCGCCGCATCCGGGAAAACTTTTCCCTGAACGCTTCCTGTGCCCGCTATGAGGCGCTTTTCCAAAACCGACAGTAATTGGGACTGTCACCGGAGACTCAGAATTGAGCCGGAGGTGACTGTCCCGTTGACAATCTTTCTTTGTTTACCCGGCGAGATATACCCAAATGGCCGGGCGGATCATCCCGGTCACGTCGCTGACGACCGGGCCGGTATCCAACAGCACACCGATGGAGTTGATGGAACTGGCGCAGTTGGTCTTTTGTCCGGGGCTCCGCAGCCACCACCAGGCGCAGTTCACATCCGCGGTGCCGTAGGCCCCGTGGGCACGTGCCAGCTGGGTCGGGGAGGCTTTGCGGGAGGCTTCATTCGGGAAGTAGTAGAGGACATCGTTGATACCCAGCAGGAACACATAGTCAAAGGTGTCGTTTCCGCCGTAGGTGCCATAGGAAGGGCTGGACGGGTTGGAGATCCGTGTCTGCGCGATCAGGGGCCGTTCCGTGTCGCTGAAAACGCCTTTGTAGAAATTGCTGTTCAGGTATTGACGCAGGCTGCAGTTTTCCCAGGTGACCGGAGACGCATCCCAGTGATAAGCCATGGTCTCCAGCCCGTAAACGCTCAGCAGCAGAGCTTTGCCGCTGGTATAGTCGATGTCCAGCACCCGCCATTGAATCGGTTCGCTGCCGTTGTTGTAGTTGTTGTCCTGTTCATAACGTCCGAAATTCACCACATCGCCGACTTTGATGTTGTTGAACGCATAAGAATTGGAGCCCCCGCTGTACTGTCCCTGAGAGCCGGAAGGCCATTCATTTCCGCCGGCGGTACCGCCGATCTGCCCGGTGAGCTGACCGTTGGAGAAGGTGACTTTTTCGCTTGTCCCGTTGGTATGCAGCAGAATGCCGGTGCCTTCCGGCTGACCGTTGAGCCACTGACCGTCGAATTTGTCACCGTTGGATCCCCAGTAGAAAATGCCGGAGCCGTTGGTGATCTTCCCCTGAACGAAAAGACCTTCCCAGTACTGCCCGTTTCCGAAAAAGGTCAGCCGTCCCGCGCCGTCGATCTGTCCGTTCAGGAATTCGCCTTCGTAGCGGTCTCCGTTTGCCCAGGTGTAGGTGCCTTCGCCGTTATACTGTCCGTCGACGAAATAGCCGGTGTATTGGTCACCGTTGGAATAATTCTCCGTCCGGTATTCAGCCGCAGTCTGCCCTGCGCTGAAGGAACTGAGCTGAGCTATAGGGTTTGCTGTGACCGAAGTGAAAAGACTTGTTGAGACAAATACAACAAACAGAACGATGAGAGAAACTGTCTTTTTCATTTGCATGCACCTCTGAAACTTCTATATACCGACTCAGAAATCTTTGGAAATTTCCGAGTAAAAAAGATTTATCAGTTCTTTTTTCTTTTGTACGAAAAATTTTTTTGTTTTGTTCCAATCAAATTTTACAAATAATTCCGGGAGAGTCTCATCTTCAGCGTCATCAAAATAATCAAGGCCCATCAGCATATAGGAAAAATTGAAATTTTCTCCGTATTTTTTCTGCAGACAATAAATGATTTTTTCCGATGTCAGGTCTGTATTTGTAAAAATCTGGTATAGATCAAAAAAATCCTTTTTAGCACCGCGGTCACCGATAGCGGCCATTTTCATTGCTGCGATATCGTCTGTGCTTGCAAGAAACAGGTTTTTCATTTCCGGATCGGAGATTGTCGGATTGATCATGGGATAAGGGTATTCAAAAAAACTGACCTGAATCCCATCCACAAACAAATTGCAGGTTCCGCTATTCAAGGTTATCACGTCAACTTTATTTGGAAACAGTGTTTTGATAGCGTTATAAAGCACATTTTCATTGAAATGTTTTTCAGTGAAATAATCAAAATCGAATGATTTTCTTAGTTTTATTTGCAGAGACAGAGCGGTACCGCCGGCGAGATAAAAATCCCTGATGTTGTCTATATTACATAATGTTTGTAATACAGCGAGTCTTTTCGGATCGAGAATATCGAAATACATTTTATCTCCAGTTACTGACCCTGTTATAGTATTTCATTTCTGATTTTGACAATCCGAATTTTTTTCGTAAATGGTTGGCGACAATGGGGTTCAGATCGCGTCTCTTTTTTGCTGCTTCAATGATATCATTTTCCGGGTAAAAATGTTCAACCCAATACATACCCTGAAGACCGCCGTAACAATACATGCGGGATATGATGAAAAATTTATTTTCTTCGGTGTCAAGATTTTCAAAAGAAGTATCCCAGAAAACCTGCCTGAACTTGTCGGGAATTGATTTTTCAGCCATGCAGAACCTCAATTTGATGCCTTAATTATATCATAACGCGGCTCACAGCCGCAACCAAAAAACGAAACCGACTCCGCGC
>CAYWKZ010000070.1:0-3527 GCA_964459115.1 uncultured Leptolinea sp.
GTTCTTATGTATCTTATGAAAATGATAATAATAAACGAGATTCGCTGAAATATAGGGAAACACTGATTTAATCGGACTGAGTCAAAGTGACCTGTTTTCGTTGACTCAGAATTGAGTCAACAGAACAGGTTGCATTGACTCATTTGCCATGAAACAGGCATCAATCAGCGTTTCCTTAGACGTTAGACATTATACATTAGACATTAGACGTTAGACATTAGACGTTAGATATTGGCACCTGATACCTGACACCCGACACCTGAAACCCGATACCTGAAACCTAAAACCTGACACCTTATTCTTTCAGATCGTTCAGAAAAGCGTCTACCGATTTCGGGTCGGTTGCCCAGCTGGTGACGATGCGGGTGATGGAGTGCTGTGGGTCGGTGCGTCCCCAATCCCAGTAAGAACAGGCATACCGGTCTTCCAGCTTGTGGATCAGCTCGTCGGGGAAAATCGGGAAGATCTGGTTGGTCGGGCTCTTGAGCATGAAAGGAAATCCGAGTTCTTCAAGCCCTTTCTGCAGCCTCTGGGCCTGTTCCACCGCGTGACGGGCGAGGTCGAAGTAAAGGTCATCCCGGAACAGCTCCGCAAATTGGATGCCGAGCAGCCGTCCTTTGGCCAGCATGCCGCCCTTCTGTTTGATCATGTAGCGGAAGCAAGGGGTCAGCTCCGGGCTGGAGATCACCACGGCTTCTCCGAAGAGCGCCCCGTTTTTGGTGCCGCCGATGTAAAAGACGTCAGTCAGTTCTTCCAGATCAGCGATGGTCAGGTCATTTTCCGCGCACACCAGCGCCGCTCCGAGCCTTGCCCCGTCCACGAAGAGCGGCATGTGGAATTTGCGGCAGACTTTGGAGATGGCTTCCAGTTCGGCTTTGGAGTAGATGGTGCCGTATTCTGTGGGCTGGGAGATATAGACCATTCCCGGCTGGACCTGGTGCTCAAAGCTTTCAGAATCGTAGTGAGCCCGGACCAGGCGTTCGATCTGCTCCGCATTGATCTTGCCTTCGGTATGGGGCAGGGTGAGGACTTTGTGACCGGTGGCTTCGATAGCGCCGCTCTCATGCACGGCGATGTGACCGGTGTCGGCGGCAACCACGCCCTGCCAGGGTTTGAGTATGGCGGAGATCACGGTGGTGTTGGTTTGGGTACCGCCGACGAGAAAGTGAATTTCGGTTTCCTTTTTGCGCAGATGGCGGCGGATGAGGGTCTTTGCCTCTTCGCAGTATTCGTCTTCTCCGTAACCGGAGCTTTGCAGCCGGTTGGTGCGGATCAACGCGTCAAGGATGCGTTCGTGCGCTCCTTCGGAATAATCATTGTAAAAACTGATCATTACTACTCCTCTATTTAAGGGTGAAAGGTGAAGGTTGAAGGGTGAAGATGTGGTGCCGCTCCGCGGCGGTTTTAGAGATGACCTATTTATCTTTTGATAATTCCTCTCTTATTGTCTTTGTTGAAGCCGAAAGCAAACGGATCAGCTCAATGCAATCCTGATAGATACTATCAAATTGTTTGTCAGTTAAATAACCCGATTCGTGAAGCAGTTCCAGCCAATATCTTGTCTCTGAACATTCTTTTAATGCATTGTATTGCTTATAAAGAAAATCATTCTTACTGAAAGCACACTCTGCTTCGGAAAGATTGGCTCCCACACTCGTTCCGCTTCTCAGAATTTGTTTGGATATGATATATTCTCTCTTCCTGACACAGAGGTAATGATACAGCTTGATAATGCGAAGTGCAAAAGCTTTACTTTTATCTTTCGAAACATTTTTTACCATGGGTAAAATCCTTTCAATTGATTTCCTGTGTTTTGCAGGAGAAAGTTTCCGTATACCTATAATAATTTGAAATCTGAATAGAGCGAAGCGCTTTCCGCATTTTCACCCTTCACTCTTCACTTTTCACCTTTAATTGGAAAGCCAGTCGTCGCCTTCGTCCGGCAATGTGTCTTTTGTACGGTCGTGTCCCAGCAGTTGTGTCCAGAACGCATTGTCATAGAGCCGTGAACGGATGGGCAGGGGCATCGGGACGCCGTATCCCAGCAGCAGCACCTCCTGTTTGGGTTGGAGACGGGAGAGCATGCCGCGCAGGGCATCCTTGCCGGAAAGGCCGGAGAGCACCGCGGCGATATCCGTCTCATCGCCCAGCCAGCCGGAGACTCTGGTGCCCAGCTGGGACATGACCTCATCGTCGATCTGAGAGGGACGCTGGTCGATCACGAGCAGGGTCACGGAATACTTCCGCATTTCCCGTGCGATCAGGGCAAAAGCGGTTTGGGATGCCATGTCACGGCTCAGCAGCTTGTGTGCTTCTTCAATGGCGACCACCAGCGGCTTCGGTTTGGCCCCGATCCCGGCCAGGTGATCTTCGGTGCGTTTTTCCCAGACCGCGCGGACTTTGCGGGTGAGGATGTTTGCCACCAGCAGGTAATCCAGGTCGGACTGGTACTTTCCAAAGGTGATGATCACCGAAATGCCGTTTTCCAGTGCGTTGACGATCTGGTCGACGACATTGTAAGGTGTTTTTTCGACCATGTAAGGGTTATGATAGAGGCGATTCAGCTTGCTCTGCAGGCTTTCGGCGGCGGCAACGTTCACGTTGTTCTGTTCCGCCCAGTCGCTGACGGTCCCTTCACCGAGACCGGTCTTCAGTTCCATGAAGGACTGCAGCCAGCGCTCCCTCCCGAAGGATTTTTCCAGTGCAAAAAGGGTCGTGGCGGTGGTATCCCGCAGGTTGAGCGTCCTGGTCAGCATCTGGACATCTTCGGGGGTCACATCGGAATATTCCAGCATCAGATCATAGTCCGGGTGATTTCCTCCGACTTTGCCGCCGCTCCCGAGGGCACAGACCTTGACCCGGTCCGGCATCTTGTTTTTCAGCCCCGGCACCTGTGCATGAGTGTCCGGGGAGACATTCCCGTAGGCATATTCGGCGTGCATATCGAAAACCAGTGCGGAAGCCTGTTTGGAGCGGATCAGCCCGGCGAGAATCATGCGGGTCAGGTAGGATTTCCCGGTCCCGGTTGAGCCGAAGATGCCGGAGGAGCGCTGGACAAATTTTTCCATGTTGATGGCGACGGGGTGCCCCTGTTCCCGGGTGGAACCGACCTCGAAGAATTTCGGATCGGTTGTTGAACCGAAGATCGCTGCCACGTCATATCGTTCCGCTGCCCGCATGGGGGAGTGGTGCGGCGGCACCATCTTGACCGGCAGCGGTTCCGGATCCACATTTTTGTCGAACGGGTCATAACCCGGTGTTCCCGGGGCATAACCGATGTTCTGCATCAGGGCGGGCAGGATCTCCACTTCGGTATAGAGGGTGTGTGCAGCGACCTGTTCACGGAGAGCGGGCGGGAAGCGGTTCATGGTGTGGGCATCGGTAAAACGGGAATCAATTGCGCATAGCTTCAGGTTGGTGACCAGTCCGTAAAAGACGCGCGGACCGTCCTCGACGACCACGAAGGAGCCTTCCTGAACCATATCCGGAGGAACGGTGAGACGGGCGGTGAACCCTTCCTTCAGGCT
>CAYWKZ010000070.1:3627-6004 GCA_964459115.1 uncultured Leptolinea sp.
CCTGAACCATATCCGGAGGAACGGTGAGACGGGCGGTGAACCCTTCCTTCAGGCTCCCGCCGGTGATGTAGCCGATGTGGCTGTTGCTTTCTGCTTCTTCATTCTTCATTCTTACTTCTTCATTCTTACTTCTTACTTCTTCATTCCACCGGGACAGTCGCCTGACGGCAACAGTCCCTATTCCCTATATCCTATATCCTATTTCCTTCAGAAAAGTTCCGCATCCCCGATGGCGCCCATCACGGCAATCAGCGCTGCCGGGTCGCCGCCCAGCAGATCCATCACCTCTTCCACGGCCCGCTGTGCCCAGTCGTTGTCACCGAACTGGACATGGGCTTTGGCGGTATCCTTCAAATGAACGGCCAGCAGTTCACCCGCGGGCAGATGATTCACGTCCATCAGCAGACGAAGATAACCGAATTTTCGAGTGAATTCACAAATTTCCCGGACGGTGCAGGGATAGATCTCGGTGAGCGTTACCGGCGGTCGGGGCGGCAGCAGATGGAGCACCCGGTCCCCTTCCGTATAGCCGATGAAGGAGACACGGATGACGATGGGGACGCTGCGGTTCTCCTGAGTGTCACGGATCACTTCCTCAGAGATGTTGGCGGAGCCCGCGATCTGCCGCAGGAACCCGTCCTCTTCCAGGGTGATGTCGGTCACCACGCCGTAGATCTCCGGCTGCCCTGCTCCTGTAGGGATGCGCAGCATGGAGCCGAAGGCGGGGATATCTTTTTGCGGTGTGAGCGCACTGACCACACACTCCCGCGAATTCGCGCTCAACATCCGTCCGATATAGCTGATTGTTTCTTTCATAAATTCCCGTTTCTGACATGCAAAGTTAATACCTGTATTTTAGCACATATATCGATAAGTTGACATTGAGTGAGTTTATTGCCGTGCTCAGCCTTTGTATTGCCAGTTTCAGTCCGGGATACAGGATTGGCCATGACAGATCATCAAATGATTCAAATGATAAACAGGAATAGCCGCCCCGGTCTCGTCAGCTTGGACGGCTATTTCTTATAGCATATCATGAAGGCCAGACCGTTACCGGTGGCGCCCTTCTTTCTTATAACGAAATAATAACACATTTTCCCCTGTTTGTCAAATTTGCTGTCCATGGGTCGGTACCGCGAAACGAAGCCCGATCTCCTTCTTTTTACCTGCCCATCAGGTTTTTGGCGATTTGTTTGTTCGATTTTTCCGGCGGGGTGAGGCCGTTGAGCGCCATCTCCCGCAGCAGCATGGCCTTGACTTCTTCCTTCTCGGCCAGTGTGACGACGGCGGACTCATGGGCCCGGTGCAGGATGAACGGATAGGGGTGACCTCCGAGGATGGAGCACTGCCCGATCAGCACGGCATGGAGCAGGTCGACGATGTCGGGCTCTTCAGCCGCCCAGGCGGGCAGTTCCACCCGGCAGATATAGGGATGGCCGGGACGCCCGATGTTCATATAGAAAAAGCAAAGCCGCAGCTCGTCGGCGAGCTCCCGGTTCAGGCGGGAATTCATGGCGAAAATGGCGGACCGTTCACAGGGGGCCAGCAGCCTGCTGAAAAGCATGGAGTCATCCGCGCCCGGGTTCTTCTCCTGTTCGGAGCCGGTGCGCAGCAGGTCGAGCATACGGATGGCGGGATCGGAGCGGGGACGGTCGATATAGCCGGCGGCCGGGATGCGGACGGAGGCCAGCTGTGTCAGCGCCTCCATATATTCCGCTTTGAGCAGTTCCTGCCCCTTCATCTCCGGTGTGTCTGTGAAGAGTTCCAGCGGCCCGTCGCTGAGCGCGAAAACGGGGATCTCCTGGCCGGATTCGACAGCGATCTCTGCCAGAAAGCGTTTTTCCGCGGCATCCCGCTGGACGCCCAGCAGGTTTTCCGAGGGAAGGTCATCAAAAGGCAGCAGTTTGGTGCGGGTGATGATGCGCGGGGTGATGCCGCTGTTGACGATGAATTCCACGACAGCCGTGTTGATGAGTCCGAAGCTGATCTCATCATGACGGCTGGGGCTGATCTGCGAACCGTCGCAGGCCAGCAGCCGGATCTGTACCGGCGGCAGGGGCGGAAGCGGATGGGCCGCGTCGATGGGCTCGCTCCCCGGGATGGCGCAGCGAAGCTCCGGTTTGGAGGCAAGCAGGCCTTCGATCCGTTCTGTCAGTCCATCTGAACCGGCTTCCGCGCGCAGCTGGGTTTCATATTGGTTCGCGGCCCGGCTGAAGGCGTCATGGCGCAGCCGCAGGGTCTTCCCCGCGTCTTTCATCTGGTTGTGCAGCTGCTCATAATTTACCGGCATGCGATCTCCTGAAAAAAATTTTTTTCTATATTTATTTTAACATATAAAATTTCACCCTCCTCATTCAGCGGGTTTTTCCACTTATTA
>CAYWKZ010000070.1:6104-14297 GCA_964459115.1 uncultured Leptolinea sp.
TATTTTAACATATAAAATTTCACCCTCCTCATTCAGCGGGTTTTTCCACTTATTATGCTATACTTAATCCCTGTAACAAGCTGTATAAAATGATTTTGATAAAGGACAGATCATGGGACAGTATGGTGACATAAAGCTTTTCAGCGGCAACGGGAACCTTCCGCTTGCCGAGGGTATTGCGAGTTATCTCGGGATGGAACTGTGCGGCAGACAGATCATTGAATTCCCGAACGAGAACCTCTTCGTCAAGCTGGACCGCAGTGTCCGCGGACAGGACTGCTATGCGATCCAATCCACCTCCCGTCCGGTAAACCGCAACCTGATGGAGCTGCTGATTTTGCTGCAGACTCTTTATCTGGATTTTGCAGCCCGGCTGACGGCGGTCGTTCCTTACATGTGCTATGCACGTTCCGACAAAAAGGACCAGCCCCGGGTGCCGATCACGGCCCGTCTGGTGGCGGACATGATCGAGGTCGCGGGAACCAATCGTTACATCCTGATGAACCTGCATGCCGGCCAGATCCAGGGTTTCTTTAAGATTCCGGGCGACGTGCTGACGGCTTATCACATGCTGACCGATAACATGAAACAAAAGATCGCCCTGAAGAAACTGAAGAACCCGGTGGTGGTTTCCGCGGATCTGGGCTTTGCGAAACAGGCGCGCAACATTGCTGAAGAGCTGGGCATTCCGCTGGCTTTCATCGAAAAACGCCGCTCCGGAAATGATGCCAAGGCAAAAGCGCTCTCTGTGATCGGTGATGTAGCGGGATATGACTGCATCCTCTGTGATGATGAGGTCGATACCGCCGGTTCCATGTCCAATGACATCAATTTGTTGATCGACAGCGGCGCGACCAGTGTACACACCTACTTCGTGCACCCGGTGTTTTCCGGGCCGGCCGTTGACCGGCTGACGGGGACGAAGGCGGATCATTTCACGACCACCGACTCCATCGCGATCCCTGAGAACGATTTCAAGCGTTTCGGCGGACGGTTGGAAGTTCTTTCCGTCGCCAGTCTGCTGGGTGAGGTGATCTCCCGTGTGAACCGCGGCGTCAGTGTTGGAAGTCTCTTCCACGAATAAACATGCCTGAACTGCCGGAAGTCGAGACCGTTGTACGCTCTCTGCGCACCGGCGGGATGACGGGTGAAGCTATTCTTGATCGACAGATTCGTTCTGTCGATTGTTTTAATTCCAAGACCCTTGTCTTTGACGGTGGTGCGGAGCCATGCAGCCGGACCTTATGCGGGGAACATGTGCTTTCTGCGGACAGGCGGGCGAAGTATATTCGTATTCAGACAGATAACCATTGGATCCTGATCCATCTGCGTATGAGCGGCGACTTGCGCTGTGAGCCGGAGACTGCCGGTGAACTGCAGCCGCATGACCGGCTGGTGTTTCACTTCGTGGATGGCACGAGGCTGGTTTTCAATGATGTGCGGAAATTCGGGCGTGTCTGGGTGACGGATGATCCGGACTCGGTGCTGAGCGGGCTGGGTGTGGAACCGCTGGGGGATGAATTCACGGCTGAATGGCTGGTGGAAAAACTTTCCGGACAGCGCCGGATGATCAAGACGGTTTTGCTGGATCAGAGTGTGATCGCGGGGATCGGGAACATCTACGCGGATGAATCGCTGTTTGACGCGGGAATCCTGCCCACCCGTCCGGCAGGGAGCCTGAGCCCGGAGGAATGCGGACGTCTGCGGGATTCCATCCGCAGGGTGCTCAAGCATGCCATCGAGCAGAACGGATCCTCTTTTGACTGGGCCTACAAGGGCGGGCATTTTCAGAATGAGTTCCGGGTCTACCAGCGCAAGGGGGAACCCTGCCCGGTCTGCGGCACGCCCATCGAGCGGATCGTGGTCGGCCAGCGCGGCACGCACTTCTGCCCGAAGTGTCAGAGGTAGTTGGCAGTTGTTCGTTGCTGGTTGATAAGAATTATTTGGTTTGAGACTGAGAGAACCTTTCTGTTGACTCACCTGTTTTATCCGTTATTTCTCAAAAACTCGCCCGGAATTTTCCGAAACAGTCAAAAAACTCGCTTGGAATTTTCCGAAAAGTATAGCAAACTCGCTCCGAATTTTCCAAAAATCATTTATAATATCATTGAGGCATGAGAATATGGAATTACAACGACATATCGATAAATGGTTGTATGAATGGAAAAATAATATTCAGCACAAACCGGCTCTGATCAAAGGAATAAGGCAGTCAGGGAAAACTCATTCTATCAGGAGATTTGCTGAACAAAATTACCGGGTTGTGATATATCTCAGTTTTTGGGATGATCCTGATTTGATCGATGTGTTTGACGGCGAGTTAGATGTAAATACGATCATCAAAGAGTTATCTGTGAAAATGCCGCTGCCTGAGCTGATAGAAGGTTCGACAGTTTTTCTATTTGATGAAGTTCAGGAATGCCCAAGAGCTTTGCTGGCATTGAAATCTGTTATGTACGACAAACGCTTCGATTTTATCGCTTCCGGTTCCTATCTGGGCGTCAATGGTTATGTTGTGACAGATGAAACACCAAAACCAGTCGGATGTACGGATGAATTTGACATGAGAACGCTGGATTTTGAGGAATTTTTATGGGCAAAAGGATATAAAGATCAGGAACTGGCATATATTCGGGATGCTTTTGATAATCGAACACCGCTTTCCCAGTCAATGCACAATCGTTTTACTTCTTTGTTCCGGGAATATCTTTGCCTTGGCGGGTTTCCCGAAGCAGTCTGTAATTATGTTGAGACAAATAATTTGTATTCCGCACTGCTGATCACCAGAAAAATCACGAAAGACCTGCAGGATGATTTTGGAAGAAGACGTGCTAAAGACAAGACCCCGCTGTTCAATGCCAATGAAGTCGCGAGGATCAGGAGCGCCTTTTCATTGATCCCGTCATTCCTCGGCAAAGAAAACAAACGGTTCGTCGTTTCAAAAATCAATGGGAAAGGAGCGAAGGATGCGGGGAAAGATGCGCTGGATTATTTAAAAGATACGGGAATTATTGTCAAAGTTCATAATTTATATACTCCGGAAACACCGCTGTCTGTAAATGTTGTTCAAAACCAATATAAAGTATTCACAACAGATATCGGTATGTTGGTGGGTATGCTGGAGGACGGAACAACAAGTGCAATATTATCCGGGAATCTGGGTATGGGTAAGGGAATGATATATGAAGCGCTTATTGCAGATGCACTTTATAAGCGAGGCGGGAGATTGTTTTATTTTGTAAAGGACAGCGGCCTGGAATTGGATTTTGTGATCAATTATCAGGGCAGTTCAACAATTCTTGAAGTAAAGGCCAAAGATGGCAATACCAAAAGTGCTAAAACAGTAATGGCTCATCCGGAGCATTATGGAAAAACGGAGTTGATCCGGATAAAAGATTCAAATTTGAGCACTGCCAATGATATATTAACGATTCCTCACTATATGGCCTATCTTTTGTTTGACTGGCAGAGCGTATTGCCATTATTATAAATCAATCGGTTCAATTAAATTAGAAACACCGCTCGGATGAACGGTGTTTTTGTTAGCGACTTATAATTCTGTCAGCGGCCGGGTTGGCCCTGACACCTGAATCCTGATGACTGATTAGTAATTTTCAGCCTTGATCTGGAAATAGGACTTCGGGTGATTGCAGACCGGGCAGACTTCCGGGGCTTTCTTGCCGACGACGATGTGACCGCAGTTGGCGCACTGCCATATCATGTCGCCTTCGCGGGAGAAGACGAGGCCTTCCTTGACGTTGGCAAGGAGCTTGCGATAGCGTTCTTCGTGTTCTTTTTCGATCTTGCCGACCATTTCGAACAGGGCAGCGATGCGCGGGAAACCTTCTTCACGGGCGGTCTTGGCGAAACCGTCGTACATGTCGGTCCATTCATAGTTTTCGCCGTCAGCGGCAGCTTCCAGGTTGGCGATGGTGTCGGGAATTTCACCGCCGTTCAGCAGTTTGAACCAAATCTTCGCGTGTTCTTTTTCATTTCCGGCAGTTTCTTCGAAAATGGCAGCGATCTGGTTGTAGCCTTCCTTCTTGGCTTTGGAAGCGAAGTAAGTGTATTTATTGCGAGCCTGAGATTCACCTGCGAAAGCGGTCTGCAGATTGGCTTCAGTCTTTGTACCTTTGATATTTTCCATCACATTTCTCCTCAGGGATCCCGCTGCATTTTCCGGGCCTCCGGAATAAGGATCCCTTATATTTCTAATTGTAACAAAGATTTTCAATGTTGAGAAAAATCGGGAGATTTTTTCCTATGAAATTTTTTCCTGTTTCGCCATTTCGGCGATCTCGGAAAAGCGATCGATGATCAAATCATAATTTTCCGGTTCGTGCGGGATCAGGCAGTTGGTGCAGTCCTTGATACCTTTGTCGGTATAACGGAAGTTTCCCCCGCAGCGTTCCCCGAGTGCATACAAAGGACAATAGCAGAACAGGCAGTTGAAGCGTTCCGGATCGGCCCCGGGATGACATGGGAAAAATTCACATTCCCGGTTGCAGAAGAATTTGTAGTGCTGCATTTATTTTTCCTCTCTCATCTTTTCGAGCATTTCACTGTAGGTTTCCGGATCCCCTTCCAGCACGCGCTGCAGGGCGGTATCGCCAATGATGAACAGCTGTCCGTTCCGCATTTCCATCCTGACCACGCAGAAAGTGTCGATCAGGGGCAGGTCTTCCCGGGAAAGGATCTGCGTGTAAATGACGGACATCGCCTGATCCGGGTCGTTTATCGGGCCGTTTTCGGCGACCTGTTCGCCGAAGAGCTGACCTGCTTTTGCCATCACTTTCAGCGTGTCCAGTGTCGTCAGTGTGACATCGGCTGTATAGAGATTATTTCCCAGTGAATAGATGTTTTCAACGGTTTTCAGCTTCAGACTTTCATAGACCTTTTCTCCCAGCAGGGTGCCCGGATCCCGGAGAAAAGCGGCAGATTCCGGCGTCATCAGGCTTCGGGCTTTCTGAAGGTCACCGTCTGCGATGGCGCTGGTAAACTCCCGCAGCGCCTTTTCCACTGCTTCGCCGGAGGGGCCCAGGTTGGAACGGTAAAAGTAAAACCCGAGAACGGCAGCCAGGATCAGCCCGGCGAGGATGAAGAAGAACAGGATCCGTTTGTGTGTCATCGTTCCTCCGGGAAGGCTTCCCGCCAGCTGCAGGTATCGAAGATCAGACCCAGAAAGGCTTCCCGCTCCTGTGAGGTGAGAAAACGAGGCTGGGAATAGTTTTCGAGGATGATGGTTTCCAGCTGATTGCCGAGGTAGCGTCCGTCATAGAAATAGTGGCGGTCAAAGAAGGAAGTCCGCTCCACGTCCGACATCTGGTCGAAGAGCAGGTTGCCGAGTCCGTAGTGGATGAAGGTATCCCCGACGAAGGTCATCCCCTGGGGAATGTGGGCCTGAGAACCGCTGATGATGACCGGCCCGGCTTCGCGGGCGATCTCCAGAAAATCATGGCTCTGCACCGGGGGCACGTCGTACCAGGTATATTCCAGATGCTGGAAGGTCACCACCGACAGCCAGCCTTCCGCTTTCAGTTCACGGATCTGCTCTTCCATCTTCTGAAGATCGCAGGCTGCCGCTCCGGGATGCTCATCCGTCGCCCAGATGCCATCGGGACCGATGGCATTACAGCCGAGGAAGGCAATCTTGTTGCCGTGATGTTCGATGAGAAGCGGCGTCTGGGCCTCTTCCTGTGTTCGTCCGCCGCCATAGACCTTCATACCGGCCTTTTCGTAAAGGTCGAGTGAAAAAAGAAAGGGATCGTAGCCCCAATCGAGGTTATGATTGCCGGTCAGTTCCACCACGTCCGCCCCGACCGCATCCAGCAGCGCGAAATAGGCGGGCGCGGAACAGAAACGGGCTTCCCTGCGCAGCGGATCTCCGGGAGGACATTCGGGTGTGAAGGAGGCTTCATTGCTGATGTGAGTAATGTCTGAAGCGGCCAGGGTTGAGGCGATGTTTTCCACCGGGACCAGCAGCCCATCGGTTTCGATGTGATAAGCCAGGTTCCTTGCCATGGCGGTCGTGCCGGTGAGGGTCAGGGTGGTGAGCTTCTCCGGGTCATAGTTGGAAGGTTCTCCTTCCGGCAGCGGGATGCTGAGCGCATAGTCTGCGGGATCAAAGGCCAAGGTAAAGGGAGATTTCCCATTGATCCCGATCACTTTCCAGCGCGGGTCGAGCTGTTCAAAGGGAATCACCGCCCAGGTGCCTTCCTGTTCCCAGGTGGTTTCCAGCAGGGAATCGGCCTGCATCAGTCGGAGAGGTGACCTGCCTGATAAGGGACCGAGCAGGTCGATCAGGTCGTTGAGCGTATCCGGTGTCATCACCAGCTCATCGAAGGAGAGGTTATAAAGAAATCCTTTCCAGAACCTGCGCAGCTGTCTGGCGGATATGCTGTCGGTCACGGTGGGGTAGGGCGCTGCCAGGACATAAACCTTTTCCGCAGCGCTGCAAACGCTCACGGAAAGGAACAGCAAAATGGCTGACAGCGCGAGGGGCAGGATGTTCCCGAATCTTTTTTGTTTCATACCAAAGAAGTATACCATTATTGGCGGCTGTCACATCTTTACGGAAAAAACAATGCTGAGCGGAAATTCATGCTATAAATAAGCCCGGCTCCCGGATGGGGCCCGACAGTTCATTTGTACCTTCCTGTCGTAAAATAAAACCGGGACTAAAAGATGCGTTTGAACGATGAACGCTGTTTTCGTCTCGGCTCTGTGAAATACAGAGCTGTTTTCTTTAAGGTGCAGCTTGAAATATTTTAAGGTTTAGAGGATTGTTGTGAAAAACGAGACGAAAACTGTTTCAAAGTTGTTCATGATCATCGCGGTGATCTACGTGACCTGCCTGCTGCTTTCCAACCTGATCGCGGGAAAGATGTGGGCGGTGAGCTCTTCCATCACACTGCCGGCGGCAGTGATACTGTTCCCGATTACCTATATTTTGGGGGATATTTTTACCGAAGTTTATGGGTTCAAAAAAGCCCGCATCATCATCTGGCTGGGCTTTGGGTGCAGTTTCTTCGCGGTTGCCGTTTATCTGATCACCATCGCGCTGCCGCACCCGGGGTTCTGGGAAGGGCAGGAAGCTTATCAGACCGTGTTGGGTACGACGCCCCGTGTGGCGATCGCTTCTTTTGTCGGCTATCTGTTCGGTGAGTTTTCCAATTCGGTCGTGCTTTCCAAACTGAAGGTTGCCACACAGGGGAAAAAGCTTTGGGTCCGCACTATCCTTTCCACCCTGGTCGGTGAGGGCTTGGATTCCATCATCTTTGTGATGATCTCCTTCTGGGGTACCATGGACAATTCCACCGTCCTGCATATGATCCTTTATCAATATCTGTTCAAGGTCTGTTATGAGGCGCTTTTCACCCCGCTGACCTATGCGGCGGTGAACTGGATCAAGTCCAAAGAGGGTGTCGATCATTTTGATTATGACGAAGAATATAAGATCTTAGCGGAATAGGGAGGATTTTCATGCGCGAAAAAGAAGATTTGACCCACCTCGGCAGTCAGGGAACGAAATATCCAACGGATTACGCACCAGAAATGCTGGAACGCTTCAGCAACAAGCATCCGGACAACGATTATTTCGTCAAATTCAACTGTCCGGAGTTCACCAGTCTCTGTCCCATCACCGGGCAGCCGGATTTTGCCACGATCTATATTTCCTATGTGCCGGACAAACTGATGGTGGAGAGCAAATCGCTGAAGCTTTATCTCTATTCCTTCCGCAACCACGGCGACTTTCACGAGGATTGCGTCAACATCATCATGAAGGACCTGATCAAACTGATGGACCCGAAATATATCGAGGTCTGGGGCAAGTTTACCCCCCGCGGCGGCATTTCGATCGATCCTTATTGCAATTACGGCAAACCCGGCACCCGCTGGGAGGAGGTTGCCTGGACGCGTCTCACACAGCACGATCTCTATCCTGAAAAGGTGGATAACCGGTAAAATCCCGTTTCTGAAGTGAATCAAGAGTTCTCTTGGTTATGTGAGCCCCGCGGACTACAGACGTATACGCGATTTACCTCTGTAGGGTGTCCAAAAAAATGTCCGCATCCCCATAGTTTAAATTAAAAATTATTGATATAACTATCGTTAAACGGCATTTTATACAGGTTATTATGGGTAAACGGATGGAACTTAGTGTCAGCCGGATGGCGAATAACGGGAAGGGCG
>CAYWKZ010000071.1:0-10007 GCA_964459115.1 uncultured Leptolinea sp.
TATTCACGGATAATATATAATAGAAGTAAGAAATGCTTACACAAAGGAGGCCCATATGTCTGTTGATGTTCTTACCGTCTCTTCAAAAGGACAGGTAGTACTGCCTGCGTCCATGCGCAAAAGTCTCTCTATTGAATCCGGTTCTAAACTTGCCGCCTATGCATCAGATGATTTTATAATGCTCAAGGTTCTTCGTATCCCTAGCATCGATGATTTTCGGTCTAAGTTGGATGAAGCACAGGAATGGGCGGCTTCTGTAGGTTATTCAGAGACAGATGTGAATAACATCATCAAATCAGTCAGAGCGGGAAAGCACAAATGAATATTGTCATAGATACGACTGTTGTTATCTCTGGCACGTTTTTTGGAGGGTTCCCACGGAAGGTTTTGGAGGCTGTAGTTGACAAGAGGCTGTCTGCATATGCCACTGTGGAAATCACAGATGAATATATAGAAATTGTTCGGGAGATGATAGATCGGAAACAGGGACATTTATCTAAAGCTGTTCTGACTCCGTTTATTCACAGCCTTCATATGGTTGAGTCTAAAACTATGGTAGAAGTTTCTCGCGATCCTGATGATGATAAGTTCATAGGGTGTGCAATCGACTCAAAATCTTATTACATTGTAAGTGGTGATAAAGACCTTCTTGTACTTGAAAAATATAACAACATCAACATTATCACGGCTGCAGAATTTTGCAGGCGATTTCTTCTATAAAGAGATTTATGTAAAAAATTGTGGAGTTGAGAAACATAGTGCATGGTGTTAGATGAATCAATGATTTATGAGATCCTTTCGGTGGTCGCGGAGATACCGGAGGGCATGGTTGCTTCCTACGGGCAGATCGCGCGGCTGATCGGCAGAGAAAAAAATTCGCGTCTGGTCGGAAAGGTGCTCAGCATGGCCGGTTTTTACGGCGATTACCCCTGCCACCGGGTGGTGAATCACGCAGGCCGCCTTGCTCCGTATTTTCGCGAGCAGCGGGAATGGCTTGAGAATGAAGGCGTCAGCTTCAAAGACAACGGCTGTGTGGATATGAAACAGTTCCAATGGGACTGCTGATCAAAGAAAAATATACCGATGGAATATATACATCATTATCGCTCTCCTCTCGGCGGCATCACTGCTGCCTCTGACGGTCAGGCGCTGACCGGGTTATGGTTTGACGGACAGAGGTATTTTGGGCAGGGTCTTGACCCGGATCATGAAGAAAAAACGCTGCCTGTTTTTGAGCAGACCGACCGCTGGCTGGATATTTATTTCAGCGGAAAAGAACCCGGTTTCACTCCGCCGCTTGCCATGAAAACGACGCCGTTCCGTAGGGCTGTCTGGGAGATACTGATCACCATCCCTTACGGACATACGATGACTTATGGGGAGATCGCGGCCGGGATCGCTGAGCAGAAGGGATTGAGGCATATGTCCGCACAGGCGGTGGGCGGTGCGGTGGGGCATAATGCTATTTCACTCATCATTCCCTGCCACCGGGTTGTTGGGGCGGATGGCAGCCTTATCGGTTATGCCGGGGGATTGGATAAAAAGCTGAAGCTCCTTGCACTGGAGGGAGCGAATGTGTCCCTGTATTTTGTGCATAACATATAATTACCATGTGGGATTTGTTGTGAATGCAATAGAATCATTTATCAGGAGGCAGGAGAATGGCTTTTGATTTCAAGAAGGAATACAAGGAATTTTACATGCCGAAGGGCAAACCTTCAATTGTCAAGGTTCCGAAAATGAACTATGTCGCGGTTCGGGGGCAGGGCGATCCGAATGCGGAAGACGGGGACTATCAGACAGCTATCGGCCTTTTGTACGCGATTGCCTTTACGATCAAAATGAGCAAAAAGGGCAGCCGGCAGATCGAAGGATATTTTGATTTTGTGGTGCCGCCGCTGGAAGGCTTCTGGCAGCAGACCGGGACAGACGGCGGGGTCGATTACAGCCGCAAGGAGTATTTTCAGTGGATCTCCGTGATCCGGCTGCCGGATTTTGTGACGGAGTATGACTTCCGCTGGGCGGTGGAAGAAGCAACCTTAAAGAAAAGACAGGATTTCTCAAAGGTTGAGTTCCTGACGATCGAGGAAGGGCTCTGTGTGCAGTGCATGCACATTGGACCTTATGATGACGAGCCGGCGACGGTTGTCCTGATGAATCAGTACCTTAAAGAAAACGGATACGAAAATGATTTTTCCGATGCCCGGCTGCACCATGAGATCTATCTTTCCGATGCCAGAAAGACCGCACCGGAGAAACTGAAGACGGTGATCAGGCACCCGATTAAAATAAGAAATAAGGGATCAGTTCAGAACCGGGTAACGCATCACAGGATACAGCCCTTCTGTGCCGGCTTCGCGGCAGCATCAGAGCAGTCTCCGTGTGCTCCGTCCTGAATAGATACGAAATAAGAAATAAGAAATGGAGAAGTCTTTTTATCCGGTGCTGCATGTGACTGGTTCCGGGAATATATAAATAACAGGAAGAGAACAGATGCATTTTGTTGACGCGAAAGGGATCCTGACAGTCAGCGGCAGGTTTCATGGGATGAATATCTATCGCAGTTGTTCTCACGGCTGTATTTATTGCGACAGCAGGAGCAAATGTTATCAGTTTACGCATCCTTTTGAGGATATCGAAGTCAAACAAAACGCACCTGAGCTTTTAGAAAAAGCGCTGAAATCAAAAAGACGAAAGTGCATGATCGGGACGGGCTCGATGTCTGATCCCTATATGCACTGCGAAGAAGAACTTCAGCTGACGAAGAAATGTCTTGAGATCATCCTGAGATATGGATTTGGGGCAGCGGTCCAGACAAAATCCGACCGGATCCTGCGGGATATTGACCTGCTGGATGCAATCAACCGTTCGGCAAAATGCGTGGTGCAGATGACACTGACGACCTGGGATGAGAGTCTGTGCAGAATCGTTGAGCCGAATGTGTGCAATACACAGCGGCGGATCGAAGTCCTGTCACAGATGCAGGAAAGAGGAATCCCGACGGTCGTATGGCTGACGCCGGTTCTTCCGTTTCTCAATGATACGGAAGAAAACATCAGTGCGATCCTGAATGAATGCGTCCGGGTGGGTGTGAAAGGGATTATCTGCTTTGATATGGGGCTCACCCTGCGCGAAGGCGACCGGGAATATTATTACGCGGCTCTGGATAAACATTTTCCGGGACTGAAAGCGCAGTATATCAGACGCTTCGGAACCGCTTATAACCTGCCGAGTCTGAACAGCAGGCATCTGATGGAGATGTTTCGTAAGATATGCGGAGACAACGGGATCATTTCAAATCCGGATGAATGCTTCCGGTTTATACAGGAGTTTCCGGAAAAATGCTCACAGACGAGTTTATTTGATTTATGAAGAGAAGGAGACTGTACACATGGAATATACCAGAGTTACAAAGGCTAATCTGGAAAATGAGCACATCTACTGTGCCATATCCAATAACAAAAATGTTCAGGTTTCATCCAGGAAATCATGGCTGGCAGATCGGTTTGATGAAGAATTGGTATTCCTGAAATTGATCAGCGGATAGCCCATGGCCTCATCGAAAGAATATCTGGACTTTATCCTAGAGCAGCTGTCGGAGCTGGATGAAATCTCCTGCCGGCCCATGATGGGTGAGTATATTCTCTATTACCGCGGCAAGCTGATCGGCGGCATCTATGATGACCGCTTTCTGGTCAAGCCGGTGAAGTCGGCTGCTGCGATGATGCCGGGCGCCCGGATGGAGCTTCCCTATGACGGCGCAAAGCAAATGCTACTCGTTGAGAATGTCGATGACCGGGAGTTTTTGCAGAAGCTCGTGCGTTCCATGTATTCAGATCTGCCTGCACCAAAGAAGGGCAGATAACCGGACTTTGCTCTTTGATTTTTTATATAGAGGATTGTGTAATATAATCAGTTGATATAGTTTTGAATTGGCGGATTTACGGGTATGAGACTAAGAACTTTAATCGTCAGGTAAAGAATAATATTACTAATTTGACGGCGAAGATTTTTGTTTTTACCTGACATAGGAAGAATTCAAGATCTTGATGTCAAAAAATTCGACATCAAGTTGGGGTGGTCGCAGAAAACCTCCGAGAGCATTCACGGAATCCAGTCTCTATATGCTTATGACTGTGCTTAAAGGAGACCTTGCAACTCAGCAAAGCCGGGCACTGATCCGTGTCTTTCGAGCTATGAAAGACTACATCGTTGAAACGCAGGACCTGGTTTCGCAACGGGATCTGCTGAGGCTTTCTTTGCAGACAAACGAAAATAAAGAAGCCATCCACAGACTTCAATCCTGGCTCGGGGACCAACAGAGAATTGTCGCTGAAGCAACTATTTTGGACAGAGCACCTTTCACTGTTGACAATTAATTTATTGGCGACTATAATAAAGTCAGAATAAGGATTAGTCGTTATCGGGAGTTCACCATGGCCTATATTGAAAGAGCAATTACATCTGTTTTGAAAAAACGGGTATCAGAAAGTAAATGTTTATTGTTGACAGGCGCCAGACAAGTGGGAAAATCAACACTTATAAAACATGTTTTTCCAGAATATAACAGAGCAAATTTTGATGACAGACTGACCAGATTACAGGCGAAGGAGGAACCAAAACTCTTTTTACTGAACAATCCCAGACCACTTTTTATCGATGAAGTACAAAAAGAAAACAGCATACTTGAAGATATCAAGCTGATAATCGATGAGGAGAACACGAGAGGACAATTCATTCTTTCAGGCTCACAGAGTCTTGAATTAATGAAAGGAATGAGTGAATCACTTGCCGGAAGAGTATCAATCATGCAGCTTTCCGGCCTGTCTTTGCGGGAAATCAAAGAAATTTCATTTAATCATCATTTTATTCCGAATTCGCAATACATTCAGGAAAGAGAAAGTCAATTAAAACCATATGATAATCTTTGGAATATTATACACAAAGGTTCTTATCCTGAATTGTATGATGTAGAAAGAGACTGGCAGGATTTTTATTCATCTTATGTTGCAACTTATCTGGAAAGAGATATCAATGAACTGATTGCGGCGGATAGCCTTACCTTTACAAAATTTATGACTGCAGTGGCTGCCAGGACGGGAGAAATGATAAACTGCGCAAATATCGCAAATGAGGTCGGGGTCAGTGAATTAACTATTAAAAAATGGATTTCTATTCTGGAGCGTACCGGAATCGTATATATTCTACAGCCTTACAGTGCAAGAGCATTAAACAGAGCAATTAAAACACCTAAGCTTTATTTCAGGGATACAGGGCTTGCATGTTATCTGACCCGATGGCTTTCGCCTGATACTTTGAAAAATTCTGCTGTTTCAGGCAATATGTTTGAAACATTTGTTGTTTCTGAGATATTAAAGTCCTTTAGTAATGAAGGAAAAGACTATCGGTTCAGTATTTTTTATTACAGAGGAAAAGATAAAAGGGCTTCAGGAGAAAATGAAATAGATTTGATCATTCAGGATGATGGCATACTGTACCCTGTGGAAATCAAAATGACCGGCAATCCCAAAGCAAATATGGGAGGGACAAATCAGGTTTTGGATAAAATACCGGATATGAAACGTGGTATGGGAGTAATTCTCTGCCTGATCGATAAAAAAACATATTTGAGAGAGAATCTGATCGCGCTGCCGATAGAATACATATAGGAGTAAAGAATGACCTTGGAGACTGAAAGACTCATCCTCCGTCCCTGGGAGGAAACAGATGCAGAAGCATGCTACGAGTACGCAAAGGACCCGCGGGTGGGACCGGCCGCCGGATGGCCGGTGCACACGAGCGTGGAAAACAGCCGGCAGATCATCCGGGATGTGCTGATGGTGTCGGAGACCTATGCGGTCATATGGAAAGAAACCGGAGAGCTTGTCGGCTGCATCGGGCTGAACTTCCACAGTGATCTGGCGCAAAAAGATGACGAGGCGGAACTTGGCTATTGGCTGGGTGTCCCCTGGTGGGGACGGGGCATCATGCCGGAGGCCGGCAGGGAGATCCTTCGTCATGCCTTCGAAGATCTTCACCTGGAGCGGGTCTGGTGCGGATACTACGACGGCAACGAAAAGTCCAAACGGGTGCAGGAAAAACTCGGCTTCATCTACCAGTGGACGACGGATGAAGTCTCCGTCCCACTCATGAATGAAGTCCGCAAGGGTCACGTCAATCTCATGACGAAAGAAAATTGGAAATCAATTAATTCCCGGTAATTGACTGGTTTGAGACTATTTTCCTTGCTTTTCAATATGCCTTTTAGCTGATGCTTACCGGAACCCTGTTACCTGACTCCTGATATGGGCAGCACAACTTCGATGGAACGGTTATCCACAACAAAGGAATAATCCCTGTCCGGTGTTTTGTCCGTTGTAAAAGAATTTGTTTTACTTTTAGAATCATCGAATTTCGTGCGGTACGGATCCTCTGCCATCAGCAGCAGTTTCAGTGTGTGACCTTCCGCAAGCGTATAGGCGGTTTGAGAAAGATAAATCGTGTAATCATAATATCGTCCCGCTTCCAGCTCGGAATCCTCCGTATATTCAAAAGCCTCATATCCCATGCCCGGATTATGCAGATCGGTCCAGCCGTACGCAATATTTTTGATGTCTGTAGAAGATTGGACAAATTGTTTGATTTTCCCTTTATCGTGTCCGCCGCCAAAATCATAGGTATCAATTGTTTTCACCGGCAAAGTGTCATGAATACTGCTTTTGGTGATATAAGCTTTGAATGAATCGCCATCCGGGACAGTATCTAAAAGAACAGCGGTGACCATCAAACGGTCCATTTCCGGGTTATTGGTCAGCAGCTTTAAATGGACTTCAGGCGCCCCGAAAATGGTTTCGCCGGAAGGAAAATCCAGCGTATAAACAACGCTGTAAGGGATTTTCCGGCTTTTATAGAATTCTTCCCTGTCCAATTCGGTTTCGATGAAATCCTCATAAAAATTCTGGTAATCACCATTCTCGACCAGTGAAAGGTCGGACGTTTCCGCGACATTCAGCGTAAGATACCCGGAATTCTTCCATTCATCATAGCTGCTGTAGGTCCCATCGATATTGCTCTGCACAGAAATTTCCGGCCAGTTTTCAATGCCGTTATCGATATCATAGAGATAATGGGAAAGCCAGCGGTTCAGAATATCGTCAAACAGGACATCTCCCACCATTTTCCCGAACAGATTTTGATGTCCGTTTTGATGAAGGATCATTTTTACATTTTGTCCGGCTGCTTTGAATGCCCGGTACATCAACACAGACTGTTTTGTCTGAACGTTGAAATCGTTCAGACCATGGACAATCAGGGCGGAACAATTGATCAATTCATGATCCCGTGAATAATCCATTGCCTCCCAGATAGGCGCATAGTTTCCGTTGGCTTCCAGCTGATCCGCTGCAATCTGCCAAAGCACCGCACCATAATCATCATTCGGCACCAGCCAGCCGTCATCTTCAAAAACTCCGCCGGCATTTAAAGCTGCCAGAATATCATTGTAAGCAATCGTCGCCATCAGCGGGATTCCCTGTGCATTGGAATATTCATACCAATTCGAGATACCGGCAACCGGAATGATGGTTTTCAGACCTTTTACACCGGTTAGGGCTACTTCATAAGGGAGTGTGCCGCCATAGGATACACCGGTCATGGCAACATTCCCATTGCACCAGTCCGCTTTCACTTCGATATTACTTTCCGGATCCGAATAAGCCGGATGGTCACCGGTAAGCCATTCGATGACATTTTTCTGTGCGTCCCGTTCCAGATCAAGCCCGCACAACTCATAGCCCTGAGACCCATAGGTGCCGATACCACCCGCCTCTGCGATGGCAAAGCCCCGGATCAGGAAATAATCATAATAGGTGCTTTGGTAATATCCTTCACGCGTAGAACCCGGAACCGTGTAATTCCAATCAGCGGGATCCGCCTGAAGCGCGGCCTGGAGCGTGGTGATCTCTCCCGCACTTTCCCGTTTATTTCCCGGTTCATAAAGCTTTGAATAATCAAAGGTTTTTGCCGCGAACGGAAACCCCAGATAACCTTTCGTCTCCTCATATGTCCCTGCCGGATAGGGTGTCGGGTCAAAAATCACCGCGGCTTTGTATTTTCCTTCAGCAGCCGCCCGGGGCAGCTGCATATAGACTTTCACCAGGTCCGCCATACCGTCACTATCCGTGTCATGATCCGTTTCCACGTAAACCACAAAGCGCAGGATCTCACTTTCCTCATTCGGCGTTGTTCTGTCTGAATATTGAAGGATCGGCATCGCTCTTCCGTCTTCAAAAAGAGGATATTGTTCTGCGTCGGCTTTCAAAACTGCGGCCTGATCCATACCGTTTTCGTCTGTTGTCTGAAAACCGGAAACGGTAGATACCATTAAAAACATCATCAAACAAAATATCGGCAGTAAAAAAAATTTTGCGGTTGATCTGTGGTAATGTTCCATTTCTTCATCTCCTGTTATGCGAATTATAACAGCTGTTTTATAGTAATTATTATTCAGAAAATAAAGAAAGATGCTGATAGACAATATCGGGATAATTTTTACATTTCTTGAATTCTGTTGACATAATTCTTTCTTAAAAGTATGTTTTGTTATATAAATCATACATACAGAGGTGAGCGGCATGGCAAAACCGAAGGGGAAATACGCATGGACGGCCACGGTCGGGGAAAAGGGGCAGATCGTCATTCCCAAGCAGGCACGGGAGATTTTTGACATAAAACCGGGTGACACGCTTCTGCTCCTCGGTGACGAAAATCGTGGGATCGCGATCCCTCCGAAGGGCGCCTTTACGGAGCTTTACGGGGCCGCATTCGATGGAAAAGAGGATAACTCCAAATGAAAATTGCCTGGTTCTGCATCCCTGCACACGGGCATACCAACCCGACCCTTGGACTGGTGAAGGAGCTGACGGACGCCGGTCACGAGGTGTTTTATTTCTCATTTGAGCTCTTCCGTGAAAAGATCGAACAGGCCGGTGCGCGGTTCATCAGCTGTGATGGCTATGACTTTGAAATGGAGGACAAGGAAAATGCGGACCGGGTCGGCAAAGATAAAGCCTTCGCGTCGGAGCTGCTGGTCTCTTCTACCCTGGCGTTGGATGATATGACGACGGAAAAGATCCGTGAGATCCGACCGGATATCGTCGTGTCGGATTCGGTCGCTTTCTGGGGAAAGCTGGTGGCGATGAAACACGGCCTGCCTTATGTTTCCTCCACGACCACCTTCGCATTCAACCGCTATTCCGCGCGTTACATGAAGCATGGGCTGTGGGAAACGGTGAAGATGCTTTTCACCATGCCGCGCATCAATAAACAGATCGACCGCCTGCGGGAGAAGGGGTATCCCGTCAAGGGGTTTCTCGACATCGTTCAGAATGACAACGAGACCAACACCATCGTTTACACGTCCAAATATTTCCAGCCCTGTGCAGAGACCTTTTCCGACTGCTATCATTTCATCGGTCCTTCGATCCGGCCCATCACGAAGCCGTTCGCCAAAACCGCAGAAAAAACCGTCTATATTTCGATGGGTACGGTCAACCAGAACCGGGAGTTTTACCGGAACTGTATCCATGTGCTGGGACAAACGGACTGGCAGGTTATCATCTCCATGGGGACGAACACGGAACACTTTGACCATTTGCCGGAAAACATTCAAATTTATGAGTCCATCGATCAGATGGCGGTACTTTCGATCGCGGGTGCCTTCGTCACGCGCTGTGGCATGAATTCCGCATCCGAAGGGCTCTATTTTCAGGTGCCGCTGGTGTTGTTTCCGCAGACCCCGGAGCAGGGCGCCGTGGCAAAACGCACCGAGGAGCTTGGCGCGGGGATCAGGCTGAAATCGATTAGGGAAGAAGATGTTTTGTATGCCGTGAGACAGGTTTTGGAAGATCCCTCGTATAAGAACAACGCTGCCCGGATCTCTGAAAGCTTCCGTTCGAGCGGCGGCGTGACCGAAGCACGGGCGTTTCTCGAGAGTCTGGTGAGGTAAG
>CAYWKZ010000071.1:10107-14136 GCA_964459115.1 uncultured Leptolinea sp.
CTGACACAAAACCTAAAATTGCCACAAACGCTTCCATTTTATTTCTCCTTTATCGATCTTCAATTTTTAGAATTTCAAAATTATAGAAAATTATCAAATTGACAGGTATTATAACTATAAATACAGACTCATGGTTTTGGAAAGTCCGAGGATTTAAACCTTATTCATCACAAATTTGCAAATCCTATTGACAAAGTAGGTGAATGGGTGTATTATGATGCGCAACAGGATATCAAGCAGCTGAATTTTATGAAAGGATAAAATGATGACAACAGCTTACAAATGTTGTATGTGTAGCAAAATGATGAACTCCGGGACGCGAATGGCCGGGTCTTCAGCATGCATCTGTATGTCACTCAGCTGTTGAAGAATCATTGTTTGACTGTTCGTGTCCGGGAGTGCTGAACTCCCGGTTTTTTTGTTAAAAAGCTGCTGCGGTATCCCGCTGATGGTTCAGATGTCAGGGTACATCTGCAAAATAAGAAAGAAGGAAAAAATGAATACAAAAGTTCAAATCAATCATATCGCGGTTCTCTTGATCGCACTGCTGCTCGCTACCGTTATCACTGTCTCTGCTGATGACAGCGTCGTTTACCGGACCCTTGATGAAATCGTCGAATCCGGGGAGATCAACATCGGTGTTTTTTCCGACAAATATCCCTTTGGATATGTTGATGAAAATAATGAATACCAGGGCTACGATGTTTATTTCGGAAACCGCATCGGCGAAGATCTGGGCCTAAAAATCAACTATGTTTCAACCGAAGCAGCCAACCGCGTTGAATATCTTGAGACCGGAAAGGTTGATATAATTCTGGCAAATTTCACGGTCACCGCTGAACGGGCTGAGAAAGTCGATTTTGCCCTGCCGTATATGAACGTTGCTTTGGGTGTTGTCTCCCCTGACAGCCGTGTCATCACAGATCTTTCCGAGCTTGGAGAAAAGGACGAGGTGATCGTGATTTCAGGTACCACTGCCGAGACCTATCTGGTTGAGAACAATCCGGAAATTAAACTTCAGAAATATGACACCTATGCAAATGCCAAAACCGCACTGGAAAATGGCAACGCTGCTGCCTGGGCTAACGACAATACCGAAGTGATCGCCTATGCCCTGCAGTTTCCCGGGTTCACCGTCGGCATCCCGGAACTTGGCTCTCAGGACACGATTGCTCCGGCCGTTTCGAAGGGAAATGAATCACTCTTGAATTGGATCAATGACGAGATTGTCTCCCTTGCAGATGAACAGTTTTTCCATGCGGCTTATGAAGCAACATTGGCGGAAATCTACGGCCTTGATTATGAAGAAAGTCTGGTTGTAGAAGGCGGTGTTGTCGCCGCTGCCGAGTAGGTATAACACGATGGTTCCGGATGCAGCCTGTTTTCTCATGATCGGGAAAGGGCTGTGGATGGATATGCCGTATACCATTAGATAACTCCGTATTTTTCTGGCAGCGGACCGGAGTATTCCGGTCCGCTGTGATCAGACAGAAAGAAAAAAGAAAACAGGAGCATGGCCTGAATGAATTTTGATGTTCTCCGCAATTATTTTCCCTTGTTTCAAGAGGCGGCCCTGCTGACAGTCCGGCTTGGGTTTGCCGGGATCCTGATTGCGTTCCTCATCGGTGCGATCTGCGCACTTGTTCAGTATTTTCGCATCCCTGTTCTGCGTACGATTGCCTCAGTCTATATTGAAATCAGCCGAAACACCCCGCTGTTGGTTCAGTTGTTCTTTATTTATTATGGTCTTCCCAAAATCGGTATTCCGACAAACAGATATGTCTGCGGTATTTCCGGTCTGGCATTTTTGGGCGGCAGTTACATGACAGAAGCCTTTCGGAGCGGATTGGAAGCGGTACCGGAGATCCAGTTTGAAAGTGCGGCTGCACTTGGCATGAGCCGCCTGCAGGTGATGTTTTATGTGACCTTTCCGCAGGCGATCTCGACCAGTATTCCCGCTCTGATTGCCAATGTTATATTTTTGCTCAAGGAAACTTCTGTCTTTTCTGCTGTGAGCATCATGGACCTGATGTTTACGGCAAAAGATCTGATTGGTATGTATTACAACACTACTGAAAGTCTGTTCCTTCTGGTAATTTTCTATCTCTTAATTCTGCTCCCCATCTCCATTTTTGGGAGTATCGTTGAAAGGAAAGTGCGTTATGCCGGATTTGGGTCTTGATGTACTGTTCCGGGGAATCAATTTCCAGCGTTTGCTGGGTGGCCTTTGGACTGCCCTGCGGATCAGTCTGATTTCTGTTGCTTTCAGTATTCCGTTGGGAACCATTATGGGAATACTGATGACCCGTAAAAATCCGGTTCTGAAGATGATTCTGCGGATTTATCTGGACTTTATCCGCATTATGCCGCAGCTTGTTCTGCTTTTCATTGTCTTTTTTGGCAGTACATCAGCTTTTGGTTGGAATTTATCGGGTGAGCTTTCCTCAATCATTGTTTTTACGCTCTGGGGAACTGCAGAGATGGGTGATTTGGTCCGGGGAGCATTGATATCTATCCCAAAGCACCAGTATGAGAGCAGTGAAGCGCTCGGACTCAGCCGGAAACAGACCTTTTTTTACGTTATCCTTCCCCAAACCGTCCGCAGACTGATCCCGCTTTCGATCAACCTCATCACGCGTATGATAAAAACCACATCACTGGTTTTGATGATCGGGGTCGTGGAGGTGCTGAAGGTCGCACAGCAGATCATTGAGGCAAACCGCATGAAGAGCCCTAATGCCGCTTTTGGTGTTTATCTGACCGTGTTTCTGTTATATTTTCTGGCCTGCTGGCCAATCAGTATGCTGGCCCGTCATTTGGAGGTGAAATGGCAGTGAGTAATGATTTACTTCAAGTGAATGAATTGACAAAAAAATTTGAGTCTCATACGATTCTTGACGGAATCAGCTTTTCCATCAGGAAGGGCGAGGTCGTTGTGCTTGTCGGCCCGAGCGGAAGCGGGAAAAGCACCCTGCTGCGCTGCCTGAATGGACTTGAGCCGATACAATCCGGAGAGATTCTGTTGGATGGGCAGTCTGTTGCATCCGGTGAAAAAGGAATGCAGGAAGTACGCAAAAAGATCGGCATGGTGTTTCAGAGTTATGATTTGTTCCCTCATTTGAATGTAATGCAAAACATTACGCTTGCTCCGACAAAAGTAAAGAAAATTAGACGTGCAGATGCTGAAGCTGAAGCAAGAATTTTGCTTGAACGTGTCGGCCTTGCCGATAAGGAAAATAGTTACCCGCGAGAGCTCTCCGGTGGACAGAAGCAGCGTGTCGCGATCGTCCGGGCACTCATTATGCATCCGGATTTGCTCCTTTTGGATGAAATCACTGCCGCGTTGGATCCGGAAATGGTGCGGGAAGTTCTGGATGTGATTTTGGATCTGGCCCGTCAGGGGAAAACGATGCTGATCGTCACGCATGAAATGGCTTTTGCCCGTGCGATCGCGGATAGGATTCTGTTCCTGGACAGCGGTCATATTCTTGAAAATACCACACCTGAGCGTTTCTTTACTCATCCGGAAACAGATCGCGCCGAAAAGTTTCTGACAACATTCGAGTTTGAAAAAATACATCAATCATGATGTATCACCTTATAGCGGAGACGGAGATAGGAGTTCTTCAGGACGGTGCAATCCATGAGTTCGAGCACGCCCAATGCGGAAAGTTCATTTCAGGACATCAGGGAGCGGCCGTCGATGAGCGTCGGCGTATCCTTCCCGCCGATCAGGACCGGTGCGACGACAATATCTACAAAATCCAGCAGCTTCTCACGGAGAAACAGGCTGTTGACAGTCCCGCCGGACTGTACCGTGCGCCGTTCACAGCCAAAGTTTTTCCTTAAAGATGTTAAAGCATTCCTTAAGGAAAACTCGGCATCTGCGCATGAAGTTTTCATTCCGGTTTCTTTCTCCTTTTGTTTAGGGAAACGCTGATTAATGTTTAATCCGCGGCAAACGAGTCAATGCAACCTGTTTTCGTTGACTCAGAATTGAGTCAACAGAACAGGTTGTATTGACTCAAT
>CAYWKZ010000072.1:0-14043 GCA_964459115.1 uncultured Leptolinea sp.
CACAGAGGGACGGGTCCCGCAGGGGCCTGTACCTCGGGAGGACAAGCCAACCTCCTACAATTGGACACCGATTCCCCGAAGTACAGTCCCGAGGATGACGAGTTTACCTCCGGCAATTAGATGCCGAGTCCCCGAGGGACAGTCCCCTTCGGGTACTGACCCTCTATCAGAGGGGCTAAACAGTCAGTCCCTCCGTATAAGCCGGAAGGCCAGTCCGTCCACCTTATCTGGCGGCACCCTCTTTCATTATATCATAATGTGTTAAAGACCCCTGATGTATTCAGGTTTACACACATTTTTATCTCACGATAAAAAACAGAGTATAATCCCAACAACATCACTCTTATGGGAGAACATACAAACATGAAAATCGGAATTATCGGGCTTGGCCTGATCGGCGGATCCATGGCGAAGGCGATCAGTGAGAAGACCCAGCATACCGTTTACGGATATGATATTAATGAAGAAACGCTGTTCCTGGCGAAGATGACCAGGGGCATTCATGAGGCACTTGACGACAACAATATTGGCGAATGTGAGCTGATCCTGATCGCGGTCCGGCCGGACTATACGGTGCAGTGGGTGAAAGACAACGCGGAAAAAATCAGGAAAGAGGCCATCGTCGTCGACCTGTGCGGTGTGAAGCGTTGTGTTTCGGAGGCAATCAAACCAATCGCAAAAGAGCACAGTTTTCGCTATATCGGCGGGCACCCGATGGCGGGGAAAGAAGTCGCCGGCTACAACAACGCGGCTGCACACCTGTTTGACGGTGCATCAATGATCCTGACGCCGGATGAAAACACGGACCTGCCGCTGCTGGAAACGCTGCAGGATCTGTTTTACAGCCTGGGATTTGCCAAACTCACGTTTTCCACACCGGAAGAGCATGACCGCATCATTGCCTATACCTCGCAGCTGGCGCACATCGCTGCCAATGCCTATATCAAAAGTCCCGAATCCCAGGAGCAGTTCGGTTTTTCTGCAGGCTCCTTCCGGGATATGACCCGGGTCGCCCGGTTGGATGAGAACATGTGGACGGTGCTGATGATGGATAATGTGGATTTCCTCTCCAAGCAGGTCGATATCCTGATCGGGAATTTGCAGGAGTATCAGAAGGCCCTGCATGAGCGAGACGCGGAAAAGCTGCGGGCGTTATTAAAGGAAGGCCGCGAGATGAAGGAAAGCGCGGGGGGAAGATAGTGGATAGTGAATAGTGGATAGGGAATAGGGGATAGTGAATAGTGGATAGTGGATAGTGAATAGTGAATAGTGAATAGTGTGTAGGTTTTAGGTTTTAGGTATCGAGAGTGTGAAAACTGAAGTAGTAAGAATGAAGAATGAAGAAGGAAGGGCTGTGTGATATGGAATTGAAGGAGATACGGGAACGGATCAATGTTGTGAATGATGAAATGCTGGAGCTGTTTCTGGAGCGGATGCGGCTGAGCGGTGCGGTGGCGGAAGCGAAAAAAGCGCAGGGGCTGCCGATCCTGGACAAAACCAGGGAGCGGGAGGTCCTGGCTTCCATGATGGAAAAGGGCGGGGCGGAAAACGAGACCTATGTTTACCAGTTTTTCAGCACGCTCATGAACCTCTCCAAGGCAAAGCAATCCGAATTGCTGGCTGGAAATTCAAAGATCCTCGAGACGATCGGGAAAATGACGGAAAAGGAAGAAGCGCTCTTCCCGAAGAGCGGGCTGATCGCCTGCCAGGGCGTGGAAGGGGCGAATTCACAGGAGGCCTGCGACCGGCTGTTCCCGCATGGCAGCATCCTTTATGTCAGCAGCTTTGAGGCTGTGTTCCAGGCGGTCCAATCGGGACTGTGCAAGTTCGGCGTGCTGCCGATCGAAAACAGTTCGAACGGTTCCGTCCGCGCGGTCTATTCCCTGCTTCAAAAGTATGACTTTTTCGTGGTTCGCTCCACCCGGCTGTGGATCCATCACACGCTGCTGGTCAAACCCGGAACAAAACTGAGCGATATCAAAACGATCTACTCCCACCAGCAGGCGATCGGGCAGTGCTCCAAATTTCTGGAGAAGCTGAAGGATGTCAACGTGGTTCCCTGTGCCAACACAGCCATAGCAGCAAAAATGGTTTCCGAAGCGCCGGAAAAGAACTGCGCGGCCATCGCCTCGAAGCGCTGCGCGGAGCTTTACGGGCTGGAAGTGCTTGACGAAAATGTGCAGGACAGCGAGAACAATTACACCCGTTTTATCTGTGTCACCAAAGAACCGATGATGTATGAAGGCGCGAATCACATTTCCATGATCGTTTCCTGCGCCAACACGCCGGGGTCGCTTTATGAGATGCTCTCCAAACCGGCGACACTGGGCATCAACATGATCAAGCTGGAATCCTGCCCGATCCCGGGACGGAATTTCGAGTTCGTTTTCTTCGTGGAGCTGGAGGCATCGGTGAAAGAGCCGGGTGTGCCCGCGATGCTGGCGGACCTGGAACGCAGCTGCCCGGAGGTCTGGTTCCTCGGGAATTATGCGGAAGTGTAAAAAGTTGTTGGTTGTTAGTTGCTGGTTGTTAGTTGTTGGTTGCTGGTTGTTAGTTGTTGGTTGCTGGTTGTTAGTTGTTAGTTGCTGGTTGTTAGTTGTTAGTAACCAGAGTAGAAAGAAGTAAAAAGGAGCTGTCTTTTTCTTGACAGCCCCTTTTCCTAATTTCTAATTTCTAATTTCTAATTCTTAACTCTTAATTATTTTAGAGCGGTTTTGCGAAGACCGCGCGGCGGTTCTGGTAGCCGCCTTCGACCATTTCATTTTCGCAGGTGACGAGGATGATGGAGTTTGCTTCGCTCTGGGCGATGGAAGCCATCTTCTGCATGTCATCCGGTTCCAGCAGTTCGTTGGCATAGACGCTGTAGACCTGCAGTCCGTCATCGGCGGTGTTCACGAAAATGCGGTCATTTTCTTCCAGGCTGAAAAGCAGTGCGAAGGGACCGACTTCCATGGTGTTCAGGTGATTGTGCGCGGCGATCATGGCATAGCCATCACCCGGCAGGGCGGAGCCGCTGAGCAATCCGGCCCGGTCTGCGAGCCATTCAACGGCCCAGGTGCCGTCCACTTCCGGGACACCGGTGAGTTCCACATCCACGTTGATGGTCGGGATCTGGATGCGCATGGAGAGAGATTCATAATTGATGTTTTCCGGCTTCACGGAAAGCGGGACGCGGACGCGAGTCGGGAACCCGGTCGCCGGGAGCGTGTTGGCGCTGCCGAACAGTGTCGTTCCGTCACCGATGTAGTAGATGGGAACATTGGTGTTTGACGGACCGGGCTGCGGCTGCGGCTGCGGGTCAGGGTTCGGTTCCGGCTGGGGTTGTGCACCGCTATTTGAAATAACTACGGTCACATAATCCCCCCGAATTTCCTGACCATCTACTTTATTTGTATTCGGATCAATTTCATTATTGAGTTCGACAACTTCAACGATATAGGTGCCGGGTTCAACGCCGGTAGGAATGGTTTTTGACCATGTCATTGACGGCGCTGATTTTATTTCAGCGGCTGCATTTGAAAAAGAGATAAGACGATACCACCATGTTTTCCCTGTCTCAGGTTTGCCGGCTGTCACCAGTTTTTCTGCTTCGCCATCATAGCTGCGGTTGATTGGCAGTGGGTCATCAGAATAGGGGATCATGGTGGCTGTCGGTTGTACTACAGGCCCCGGACTGCCGGCTGCAAGCGTGACTGTGAATCCTACAGGGTCTGTGGAGGGATAAACATCATGTTTTGGATTTGAGAGACGATAATATATTGTGTAGGTACCTGGTTCGATAGCTTCGGGTTTATCTTCTGACCAGTCACTTCCGTTGATACTGTATTCATAATAATCAAAACCTAAAGCTTCTCCGGTGCCCGGAAGAATCAGAATGCATTTACCGCCATCTGCAACGCGATCTCTCCATGGCTGCGGCGGGTTGAACTCCTTGATGCTGACAGGAAAAGATCTTTTCCCTGATGTATCTTTGATTGTATATTCATGATCGCTCACTTTTATGGTATTGTCACTATCAATAGTTGCCAAAATATAAGTGACAGTGTAGTTTCCGGGAAAATGACCTGATGGTATAAAATCTACCCAGCGATCTCCATTTTCATCATAATAAAGGAATTTCCTTTCATATTCCTCTCCATCAATCGTAACAGGATCTGCAGTTCCCGTTGTCACAAGAGCTTTATCGCTTCCATCATAAATTATGGGAACGATTGCTGTTGGATAGACAGTTTCCGCAAAAACGCTATGGAATACAGAAAGGAGGCATATCAATGCCAATAGAATGACAGTTTTTTTCATTTCTCTCTCCTTTTTACCCCTCAGAGGGAAATCTGTCAGAGTCAGAAACTCTTACCGGTCTCTCCAAACCGGCACACAGATTTTTATTTAAGATATTATATCAAAAAAAGATAATTATGCAACCACTTTGTGAATTTTAAGAAATTTTAAGGAAGGAAAAATTTTAAGATTTGGAATCTGGAGAAAGACGTTAGACGTTAGACATTAGACGTTAGACATTAGACGTTAGACATTAGACGTTAGGCGTTAGGCATTAGGCATTAGGCATTAGGAATTGCTCCCTATCCACTATCCACTATTTACTACTTACTACTTACTACTTACTATTTACTATTTTTTATGTTCAGCCCAGGCAGAATTCCACATAGGCTTCGGCCATCTTCTCTACCGGGAAAACGGACTCAGCCCGGGCGCGGGCGGCGCGCCGGTAAGCGGCATTCTCGTGGATCAGTTTTTCCGCGGCGTCGATCAGCGGTGCGGTGCAGGGAGGCTCCAGCTTCCAGGGATCGGCGCCAAAGGGAACGATGATCCCGGCGTTCCCGGTGACATCCTTCAGCGCGCCGGTGTCAAAGCCGGTGATCGGGGTCCCGCAGGCCATGGCTTCGATCACGGCATTCGGACAGGCCGCGTGGATCTCGGAGGAAAAGAAAAAGGCGGCGCCCCGTTCCAGGCGGATGAGCTGCTCGCGGGGAAGAACGCCTTCAAACACCACGGAAACTGCTTGCCCGGAATTCTTCAGCCGTTCCTGTATTCTTTTTTCAGCCGCCGGGTCCGTTTTCCCGGCAACGTGCATACAGACAGGCTGCGGGAAACGCTGCGAGAGGCCCAGCGCCAGCTCTGCGGCCACATCCAGGCCGAAATCCATGCCATTGCGGAAGCTGCCTTCGGCCAGGAGGAAGTCAATGCGTTCCGCAAGGTCCGGTGTGCTTTCACCGGGACTGAAGTGCTGCACGTCGGTGCCGTTGAAAATGATCGCGGTGGGTTTGTTCACTTTACCATAGACCCGGTTCCAGCGCTGCTCGCAGAAGGGACTTTGATAAACGATTTTGGAACAGATAAAACGGCGGTAAGCGGCGATGGCCAGGTTTGCCGCCTCGGAATGGAGCGAGTATTTCAGGCTTTCGGGCCGCTGCCGGTGGATCCAGTTCATGCCGTTCAGCCGGTGGACTACCGGGATGCCCCGCCTGCGGGCTTCCAGCAGGCATTTGAGATATTTTTTCGGCGCGCCGATCACGAGAAAAGCGTCAATGGCTTCACGGTTTGCATCAAAGTGAATGTTCGCTTCGCCGGTTTGACGCGCCCAGGCGATCAGGTTTTGCTGGAAAGTGCGCGGACCGCCCAGTGAAGCGGCTTCGGGAAGGAGGCAAATAGACTTTTTCTTCATGCGTTTTCCTCGTACCAGCGATAGGTGTTCTGGATGGTCGTTTCCAGGTTTTCCGTCGGAGGCAGATGAAGGCTGACCCTGGATTTTTTGGGATTATAATAAAAATAGCGGTTCACATACTCAAACAGGCTGCCTTCCAGGCTGTCGATGCGCAGTTCACGCCCCAAACCGAATTTTACCATGAAGCGGGCCAGCGCCTCATTTTCAAACAGCAATTTCGGCCCTTCAAAGCCTCCGGCTTTCCCGCACAACTGGCAGAATTTCTCATAAGATATGTTTTCACCGCAGAGCAGGTAGCGCTCGCCGCTTTTCCCGTAACGGCAGGCATGGCGCAGCCCGGTTACTATGTCATTGACCGGGATCACGTTGATCCCCCCGCGCATCATCAATCGGGGAGGGTTGTTTTTCAGCTGCATCATGAATGAACTTTTGCGGCGGTAGCGATTTCCGGGACCGATGACCATGAAGGGGTTGACGATCACGGTGTCCAGGCCGCCGGTGGCGGCGGACTGCGCCTCCATCTCAGCCAGATATTTGGACTGAGCAAAGGGCCACAGGCCTGTTTCAGCATTTTGGACTCTGGCTTCGTTCAGCTCGGGAGGCTGCTGTTTGTTTGATAAAAACGGCTCCGGAAGCCCCAGTGTGGTGGCGGAACTCATCAGCACCACGCGGCTGACCCGGCTGCGCAAGGCTGCCAGCAGGACCGAACGGGTCCCGAGGACGTTGACCTGCATGATGCGGTTGATGGTGGGCGCCGCGTTCATCTGGGCCCCGAGATGGAAAATCACCTCGGGACGGAAGGAATCGACTGCTTCCAGGACGGAATCGGGGTCCGTGAGGTCACCGACCAGGCGGACCAGTGAAAAAGAGCTGATGCCCCCGATGTAGCTGGTGGTGCGGTGGAAGGCTGCCACTTCGTGTCCGTCTCCGCACAGCGAGCGGCAAAGCGCTGAACCGATGAAGCCCGTCGCTCCGGTGACAAGGATCCGCATTCAGTATGCCTCCAAACGCAGTTCGATGGATTCGATAGGCCGGCCATTGGAATAGACCGTGATGTCCAGCCGGGGATAGAAGTCCGTATAAAGCGAACGGACGCCGATCAGGTTGTTTTCGCCATCATAGGCGGCAGCGAGCACGTTGATTTTTTTCCCGCTGTAAGCTGCGGTCCCTTCAGCGGTGAACTCGATCGCGGCGTTTCCGCTGATCCGGTCAGGCGGAAAGCTGTCCTTTTGTGTGTAAAGTGCTTTGGGGATACGGAACGAGCTCTGCAGTTTGTCCGAAACGGTCAGGTTATCGATCCGGATCGTGACACTTTCCGCTGCGTCGAAAGTCCCGGGGACGGTCACTGCCATGGGAAGCTTTTCGCCCGGCAGGATCTGCATTAGGGGAATATCAGTCTGTGATTGCGCATAGCTTCCGTTTTGCCCGCGTACGTTCACGCTGACGCGTACATCAAACAGGGGCGAGTCGGAAATGTTTTCTGCGTGCAGGAAACACAGGGCAGCTCCGTCAGCCATTATCTCACAGCTGCTATCGTTCACCTCCAGCACTTCCGCATAGCGGCGGGCGATGAAGTCATCAAAGGAAACACCCTCATCCGGGAGGACCAGGATGTCGCCTACGATCATCATCTCCAGATCCACGCCCGGGTTCAGGCGCTGCAGCTGGTCCATGGTGAGGTCATGGTCGATAGCGATCTGAAGGCAGGTTTCTCCGCGTGAGATCACGTGCTCTTCCGCCCGGCAGGGGCCCCATGGCAAGCAGACAAACAGTGTCAGAAATAACAGCAGAAAGGTTTTCATTTTCCGGAACCGAACAGCTCTTGGGCCTTGATCATCGCTTCAGTTTTTTCCGGTGAAGCCGGAATGTCGCGTTCCAGAATGCTCCAGAGGTTTGCGAAATATTTCCCAGTCAGGTCCGGTCTCACGTTGTTCGCCGCTGCGGACCAGTCCAGCGCCTTTTCCCAATCTCCGGAGAAGGCGGCGGACTTGATGAAAGGCCGCATTTCCGTGGCATTCCCCATGGAGATGCCGCCGGCAGAAGCTTCTTCATAAAGGCGCAGCGCTTCAGCATAGTCCTGACGGTCAAAAGCCAGGTCCGCCTTTTCGAAATAGTAGCACCAATCGTGGACATAGTCTGTCCCGAAAATCTCAGCCGGCATCCGGTGGCCTGATTCCAAAATGATCCTGGATTTGTTCTGATAGTGCACATAAGGTTTGGCACCGTCTTCCAGGTAAGGATTTGCCGCGTCCGCTTCATCGACGACCCAGGCGCACTTGCCGTATTCCGGTTTGGTGATCACGAGCACATTTTCGGGGGCTGTCATGAATTCATACATCTTTGATTTGACATAGATCGGTGAATCTGTCCCGAGGGCGGAAAGAAATGTGGTGTCACCCGGGTTCAGGTACCAGTAGGGTGTCGGGTTGATACCCTGTTTTTTGCCGTACATTTCCAGCAGCATACTGGAATCCGCCCAGCCGCCCATGAAAGAGGCGACCACGCCGTCACTGACCACAGCTGTGTTTTCCATCAGGTCCGGTACCCGCCATTTCATTTCCCACTGGAATTGCTGCTGGTATTTCCATGAGTAGCGGTACATGTAGGAATTCTGTATCTGGAAAAAGACAGCGATGCAGACCATGCCTGAAAAAAGCAGGTAACGGAGTTTGACGTTTCTGAAAATGATCGTCATCCAGGAAATGGTGAAAATCGCAATGCCCCAAAAGCTCGGCAGCAGATAGCGGTCATTGTAGTTTGTGTTTACGGTAGGTGAGGCGTCAATGGCCATGCCGGGGAGGAAACCGAGCAGCATGGCTGCCGTTCCGAGGATGAGCAACTCATAGTCCGGTTTTGCGCCTGTTTCCGATTCCCGTTCATGTGTGACTTTCAGAATGAAGAAAAGAGCTGCTGCCGCGATGAGGCCGAGCCCAAGTCCGAGTTGTGTGTTGCGCATAGTCAATTCAAGCTCAGAAGGCCGGATGCTCTGGTACCAGACGCCAAGCAGTGATTCGGTGAGATACTGGATCACCAGACCGGCGAGGTGGAGGATGAGGTTGAGCCCGCTGTATTTTGAGAACAGGTTCACCGGGCGAACATCGGCCGAAAGGCTGGGAATGTAAACGAAGCGGTAAACCAGAATGGAGCCGAGGATGACGACATATGGCAAGTAGATGAGGATCGTTTTCCTGACCGTCTGCCGAAATGTCCCGCGAACACGCTGCCGGAGGACAAAATAGATCAGGACAAGCCGGGCTGCTTCCAGGCTCATATAATATTCCAGACAGGACAAATGGAACAGGCTCGCGGCATAGGAAAGAAGAAAGAGCAGGGTCTTGATCCATTTGTTGTTGGACTGAAGCGCTTTAACCGTGAGCAGGAATGAAAGCAGAACCACGAAATACTGGAACAGAATCATGAAATAGGCAATGCAGATCGCCTGGTGTTTGAAATAAGGAAAGACACCGAAGAGCAATGAGATGAACCCCGCGATGACTTTCCGCTCCGGCCAGACACTCTTCAGCAGCGCCAGCGACGTTATGGCGGCAGCAAAGCGCCAGAAAAGCGTGATGAGCTGCCATTGCAGAACGCCGGTGCCCAGCACGGCAAAAAATTTCGCCGTGACCCAGGCCGCAAAGGGACGGCTGTCGTTGATCCCGAAAGCCAGAAGGCCTTCCTCTCCGCCCTGGTCATAGGCGGCGATGGAGACCCAGTCATCGAGGTAAAACCCGAGCTGCGGCAGCTGGGTGGCATAGGTGCAGGCCATCACAAAGAGGAGCAGGAGCGGGAACCATTTCCCGCAGATCAATTCAGTCAGGAAGGATTTTGATTTTTCGTTCATGGTTTCAGATAATTCTTTCTGCTTTAGCTAAAGAGTATAACACGGAAACAGCGTTTTCATGGGCAGCGGGATCGAATCTGTTGTTTCAGGCACAAGATGGGCACCGGGATTGCCAGGAAAACGCAAACTATTTTATAATTGAGAAAATGAAAATTTTGGCGAATGATTTGAAACGGCAGTATGAGCTCTATGCGCCGGAGTTTGAGCAAAAAGCGCTGGATGTTCTGAGAGGCGGGTGGTATATCCTCGGGCAGGAGGTCACTGCCTTTGAACGGGAATTTGCAGACTGGATCGGTGCAAAACACTGTGTCGGGCTGGGCAGCGGTCTGGATGCCCTGTGGATCAGTTTCCGGCTGCTCGGCATCGGTCCCGGGGATGAAGTGATCGTGAGCTCCAATGCCTATATCGCCTGTGTGATGGGCATCACGATGAACGGAGCAACTCCGGTTTTCGTTGAATCGGACCGGTACTTCAACATGGATGCCTCTCAAATTGAGGCTGCGGTCACCCCGCGGACCAAAGCGATCCTTGCGGTCCATCTGTTCGGACAGACCTGCGACATGACGGAAGTGATGCGCATCGCGGAGAAATATGGGCTGAAAGTCGTGGAAGACTGCGCGCAATCTCACGGCAACCACTGGCAGGGGAAAACTGCCGGCACCTTTGGAAGCGTTGGCTGTTTCAGTTTTTATCCGACAAAAGGATGCGGCGCTTTTGGTGATGCCGGGGCGATCGTCACGGATGATGAGGAACTGGCCCGGAAGTTTCGGGTTTTCCGGAATTATGGCAGTGAGAAGAAATATTATAACAGCATGGTCGGAACCAACAGCCGGCTTGACGAGCTTCAGGCAGGATTGCTGCGGGTCCGTCTGAGCCATATGGCGGAACTGAACGCGGAGCGGGTCTGTCTTGCGGGCCGCTACAGCAGTCTGGTCCTGAACCCGCTGATCGAGCTCCCGGCTGTACGGCCCGGTGCGGACTGTGTCTGGCATCAGTATGTGATCCGGTCTCCCAGGCGTGAGCAATTGATGGCTTGGCTGGACAGCCGGGGAATCGGTTCCATCATTCATTACCCGATCCCGCCTTATCTCTCTCAGGCTTATCAGCATCTTGGCCTTCGCAGGGGCAGTTTCCCGTTTACGGAACAGGCCGCTGACGAAGTTCTGAGCCTGCCGATGTATAACGGCATGACGGAAGCCGAACAGGATCAGGTCATTAATGCGTTGAATGAATTTCGCGGAAAGGCTGACTGAGCGGAATGATACGGCTGCGCAGACTCGAGGAGAAGGATATTCCGGGAATGCTGGAATGGATGCATGATCCGGAAATAAACCGCTGGTTCCGCTTTGATGCTGCTTCCATGACCGAGGAACGGGCAAGAAAGTTCATTGCCGGGTCTTTCTCGGAGGCCAATCGCCACTATGCCATTGCCGATGAAGAAGATCAATATCTCGGGACCATCAGCCTGGAGGATATAGACCGGGAAAACGCTCATGCGCTTTATGCTGTCAGTCTGCGGGCTGACGCGCAGGGCCATGATATTGCGCTGACCGCAACGAAATTGCTGCTGGAAATCGCTTTCCGGGAATTGGAGCTGGAACGGGTCTATTTGAATGTGCTTTCGGATAACAAGCGGGCAAAGTATTTTTATGAAAAAGCCGGGTTCCATTATGAAGGATGCTTTCGGAAACACCTGAAGCTTCGCGGTGAGTGGCGTGACTGGGATTGGTATGCGATCCTGAAGGAAGAGTTTTATGCCGGAGATGACAGAAGTTAAATTATTGCAGTTCAGGGAGAACGGTGACCGGAGAGGACGCCTTGTCGTTATGGAAGGCGAGACGGACATCCCCTTCGAGATCAAGCGTGTGTTTTATATTTATGGCTCCGACCCGGATGTTATTCGGGGCAGGCACGCAAACCGACGCTCTGAATTCGTTCTTGTCAATGTGGCGGGGACAAGCAAGGTGCGGGTCGTTGACAGGTCCGGAAACGAAATGGTCATCAGCCTGAACCATCCGCATACCGGCATTTATCTGCCGGCTATGGTCTGGAAGGATATGTATGACTTCAGTCCGGATTCTGTCCTGCTGGTGCTCGCCAGTGAACATTATGACCCGGATGAGTATATCAGGGATTTTTCTGAATTCCAGAGGATGTGCGGCAATGGCGAAGCTTAGCATTATTATTCCGGTCTATTACAACGAAAAAAACCTGGGAC
This sequence comes from uncultured Leptolinea sp., assembly GCA_964459115.1. Taxonomy (GTDB): domain Bacteria; phylum Chloroflexota; class Anaerolineae; order Anaerolineales; family Anaerolineaceae; genus Flexilinea. Next base: position 11,743 of record CAYWKZ010000072.1, read on the forward strand.
CGCTGTATGAGGACATACGAGAGAAGATCATCCGGCCGGCTTTGTTTGATTACGAGATTGTCATGGTTGATGATGGTTCCGGGGATGGCAGCTGGGCTGAGATGGAAAAGATCGCTGCGGCTGATGAGCATGTGAAGATCTATCATCTTTCACGGAATTTCGGTTCCCATGCGGCGATCCTGTGCGGCCTGGAACACTGCAGCGGTGATTGTGCCGTTGTCAAGGCGGCTGACCTTCAGGAACCGACAGAACTCATCCCGGAAATGTATAAACGCTGGCAGGAGGGCTATAATGTCGTGCTGGCTGTTCGCGAGAGCAGGGAAGAATCGGAATCACAGCAGTTTTTCGCTAATTTTTATTATTGGCTCGTCCGGACTTTTGCCCTCAGCAGAATGCCGAAGAACGGGTTTGATGTTTACCTGATCGACCGGAAGGTGATCAATGTGCTGAGCATGATGGATGAAAAGGACTCCGCGCTGACCGGGCAGATCCTCTGGAGCGGGTTCAGGACGGCAGAGGTCCCATATGTGCGGCAGGAGCGGAAGATCGGGAAGAGCCGCTGGACACTGCGGAAAAAGATCCGTCTGGTCATGGATACGCTTTACAGTTTTTCCACGGTTCCGATCACGGCCGTTACGCTGGTTGGTGCTCTTGCTTTCATTATTTCCCTCATATGGGCAATCGTAGTGCTCATCAACAAGATTGCCGGCAACATTCCGGTCTCCGGTTTTACGACCATGTTTATTTTCCAGCTGTTCAGCTTTGGGATCACGATGACAACATTGGGGGTTATCGGCGGCTACCTGTGGCGGACGTTTGATGCTTCTCGGAACCGGCCGATCTATATTGTCGAGAAAGATAATCACCAAACGAAGTCAGCGCAGTATGATGTTTCAGAACCGCGTTAATTAGTTTATCTGATGTAACCATTTATAATTTCAGTTAACTATTCGTCATAATTTTGAATAATTTTATTGACATTTTGTTAAGTCTCTGATAATATTTCATAGAACAATTTAGAAAATTGTTTCAGCGTTGATTAAGGGAGGGTAAAATGCCAAGAAAAGGGAAATATACCATTGAGCGCCAACAGAAAATCATGGAATTTCTGGAAAAATATCAGGAGGAAAACCGCTATTCACCCTCCATCCGGGAGATTGGTGACTACATCGGTGTTCCGTCCACTTCACTGGTTGACTATTACATTCGCCAGCTGATCCATCTGGGCTATCTGGACCGTGACGAACATGTTTCCCGCAGTCTTCGCGTGATCCGGCCTTATGAACAGACATCCACGCCGACCAGAAAGAAACCGGTTTCCTACAGCCGCCGTGATGTGGTTCGTTTTCAGATCCTGGGGCGGATCGTTGCCAGTGCGCCGATCCCGGTGCCCGGTTCGGACCTGCCTTACTACGATGATGAAAGCTTTGTAGAAATTCCCCGGAAGATGCTGCCGGAGTCAGAACCTGTCGAGGAGCTTTTTGTTCTTGAAGTCTCCGGTGACTCCATGATCGATGCCATGATCAATGATGGGGACCGGGTTGTTTTCCGCCAGGTTTCCGACGCGCGGAACGGTGACATGGTCGCCGTCTGGCTTTCAGATGATGAAGAAACGACGCTGAAATATTATTACAATGAAGGGGATCGTGTCCGCCTGCAGCCTGCCAATCCGACGATGGAACCGATTTATATCAACAATCCGGAGCAGGTTCACATTATGGGTAAAGTCGTGATGGTGATCCGCCACATCTGATCACGATGTCACAGGCAAAGATCGTCATCTTTTCCGCGCTGTATATGCCTCATCTTGGCGGGGTGGAAAAGTTCTCACAATCGATTGCTGCCGAACTCTCAAAAACCGATCAGGTCACGGTTTTTTGTATGAACACGGAAAACCGGGAACCTGAAATCAGCAGGGAAGGGAATGTGGAAGTGCATTTCCTTCCCTGTTTTTCGCTGCAGAAAGGACGCTTCCCTGTCCCGAAATTGTCCGCTGTTCTTTCACTGCGGGACTGGTTCAAACATAATCAGGTCGATTTCGGCATTGTCCAGTGCCGTTTTTATCTGCTGAGTTTGCTCGGATGTGAGATCCTGCACCGGCACCAGATCCCGTTCATTCAGATCGAGCACGGGGCGGGGGATGTGGTGATGCCTGATCCGGTCGTGGATCGGGTCTGGCACCTTTATGACCGTCTGCTGACGGAGCGCGAAAAAAAGATCCCACATGATTTTTATGCGGTTTCGCATGCCGGGCTGAAATGGCTGGAGCATTACGGCATCCATGGCGTGGGCGTGATCTCT
>CAYWKZ010000073.1:0-13973 GCA_964459115.1 uncultured Leptolinea sp.
GGAATATAACGTAGCCTATCGGTACAAAATAAAAGATAAATACCGGATCATTCACGCCCGGGGAGAACATATATACAGAGAAGGCGGCGTCAGGCTTGCTGTTATCTGGTACACTGATGAAGGTATCTACCAGCATGAAGATAATGAAAAATCCGATGCGCTCAACCAGGCATTCATCCGGATTCTCGGTGAAGAAACAAAAAAACATAACATTCTTTATGATGCTCTAACGGGTCTCCCGAATAAGAATGGGTTTTTGGAATTATCTGAAGAAAGACGGGCTTCTCTTTGGACAAAAGGGATCCAACCTGTGATCGTGGTTTTCAATCTGAACGGGATGAAATATTACAACAGGAAATTTGGATATAAGCAGGGTGACGATCTTCTCCGAAAATTTGGAAAAGTGCTGGCGGCCAATTTTGGTAATGATAACTGCAGCCATTACGGGATCGATATCTTTGCCGCACTGACCCAAACAGACAACCTTGAGAAAAAACTTCTGAAAGTCTTTTCAGAATGCAGGCAGCTTGATGATAAAGAAGGCATAACGGTTCGCGCCGGGATTGCGTTTGATGACATCAAGGTTCCGGAACTCAGCATTATTTCAGACCGGGCAAAATATGCCTGCGATAAAAACAGAGGAACGCTGATCTCCACATTCAATTATTTTACAGACGCCACTCTGGAAAACGTGGATAAATATCAATATGTCATAGAAAATATTGATAAGGCTATAGAAAACCACTGGATACAAGTTTATTATCAGCCCATCGTCCGCGCAGCAAACGGCAGAGTTTGTGATGAAGAAGCCTTAGCCCGTTGGATCGACCCTGAAAAAGGTTTTCTGGTTCCCTCTGATTTTATTCCGACACTGGAAAACGCCAGGCTGATTTACAAACTTGATCTTTTTATAGTTGAACAGGTCATTGAAAAGATCAAGCTTCAGGAACAAAAAGGCCTGCATATCGTCCCCATATCCATCAATCTTTCCCGAAACGATTTTGATGTTTGTGACATCGTGGAAGAAATACGCAGAAGGGTTGATCAGGCGGGAATTCCCCGTGATAAACTGACTATCGAAATTACCGAAAGCGCTGTAGGCAGTGACCTTGATTTCATCAAGTCTCAGGTAGAGCGTTTCCAGTCGATGGGGTTTAAAGTCTGGATGGATGATTTTGGCAGTGGCTATTCTTCCCTGGATGTATTGCAAAGCATCCCTTTTGACCTGATAAAGTTTGATGTGCAATTTCTCCAAAAGTTTGACCAGGGAGATAAGAGCAAGATCATCCTTACAGAATTGATAAAAATGGCAATCGGGCTTGGCATTGATACGCTGTCCGAAGGCGTTGAAACCGCTGAACAGGTCGCTTTCCTGAAAGAGGTTGGCTGTACAAAACTGCAGGGCTATTATTTCTGTAAACCGATTTCAATGGAAAAAGTATTTGAACGTTACGATAATGGTACTGCCATTGGCTTTGAAAACCCGCAGGAAACCGATTATTACAGTGCACTCGGGAGAATCAATCTTTATGATATGGCGCTGATCGCCCGGGAAGATCAGGAATCTTTCCGCAATTATTTCGACACGCTTCCGATGACAGTTCTGGAATCAACAGGAAATCATTTCAGGATGATTCGATGCAATCAATCTTTCCGTGAATTTATAAACCTCATGGATTGGAATTTTCCGATCGGCATCAATTTTGATTATGAATCCGTAGTCAACCGCCCCGGCCTTGTTTTCATGAAAATCGTCCGCCGCTGCGGCGAGGATGGCAACAGGGCGATCATTGATGATGTCATGCCGAACGGCGCCAGTGTTCATGCATTCATCAAACGCATTGCTGTAAATCCCATCACAGGAACAGCCGCAATCGCTGTTGCGGTTCTCGGTGTAACTGAACAAAAAAATCAAAATTCTCCGCTCACTTTTGCTCATATTGCGCAAGCCCTTTCATCAGACTATTTCAACCTGTTTTATGTCAATCTCGAGACTGAGGATTTCATCCATTACAACACAGACGGCGCTACCGGCAACATTGCTGTGGAAAGGCACGGAGAAAATTTCTTTTCCGAATCCGCAAAGGACGCTCTTAAGATCCTTTATAAACCGGATCAAAAATCGTTTATCGCACAATTTACCAAAGAAAACGTTGTGAAAGCTCTGGACGATCACGGCACCTTCACATTGACTTATCGTCAAATGTACAAAGGGGAAGCGGTTTATGTTAACATGAAAGCCGTACGAATTAACGGAGACAGAAAATATATTATCATCGGTGTAAACAATATTGACGCCCAAATGAAACATCAGGAAGCGCTGGAACGGGTGAAACAGGAACGTCTGACCTATTCCCGAATCAACGCACTCAGCGGCGATCTGATCTGTATCTATACTGTTGACCCGGTGACTGACCATTATCTGAAATATACTTCATCCGATGACTATGAAAAGCTCGGCTTGGCAAAAGAAGGCGATGACTTTTTTGAACAGGCACTAAAAAATTCCGACCACACGATTTATGAAGAAGATATTGAAAGGTTTCATTCGCTGTTCAGTAAAGAAATCGTAATGAATGCTATCAGAGACAACAAGGTATATGGCTTGCGTTACCGGCTGATGATCGACGGTGAACCAAAATATGTCAGCCTTAAAGGTGCCATGGTTGAGGAAAAAGACGGAGCACGCCTTATATTTGGGGTACATAACATCGATGCACGCCTCAAACGTGATCATGAATATGAAAAGAACATCGCTATTGCCAACGCTAAAGTTAACATTGATCCTTTGACCGGAGTGAAAAATAAACACGCCTACGATGGTGTAGCGGAACAACTCGACGAGCAGATCAACGACCGCCGTTTTGTTGAATTTGCAGTGACCGTTTTCGGTATGAAAAATGTGCTGAACATCAAAACCAATTTTTCCCCTGAGGAAGAAAACAAATGGATCAAAGAGGCGGCAGAAATTATCTGTGAAATATTCAAACGGAGCCCGGTCTTCAGGCTGAGCAATGATGAATTTGCTGCCATTTCTCAAGGTACTGACTATATTCACCTGGATTCACTCATCAACAGACTTGAACACACCAATGAGAAAAATGCCGCCGCAAATGGGATAGTTATCCCGTTTGGAACGGCGAAATATGACAGCGATCTTGATGTTAATTCGGTTTATAACCGTGCGATTGAAAACCTGAAAGAAAATTACAATGAATTTAAAACCGTCTGGCTTTCGTCCGATCTGCTGCTCAGCAAAGAATTTCTCGGCAGTGATTAGACAATTGAGTGAAAGGCTTCATCTATGGCACGAGCATCAGTGAAAGAAAATAAAAACATTTATCAGCTAAAACGTGAAGAGCTTGGTCTCAGCCGGGAAAAAGCCGGTGAATTGCTGCAATATATCACTCCCGAACGTCTGGAACGCATTGAAAGCGGAAAATCCAATGCTCATCCCGATGAAGTGATCCTGATGGCTGAAAAATACCACTGTCCGCATTTATGCAACTATTATTGTGCTAATGAATGTGAGATCGGGAAGCAATATGTGCCGGAGATCAAATCCAAAGAGCTTTCACAAATCATTCTTGAGATGCTTGCCTCGCTGAACGTCATGCAGCGGAAACAGGAGCGCCTGATAGAAATCACCTCGGACGGCGAAATTCAGGAAGACGAACTTCGAGATTTCAAAGCTATTCAGAATGAGTTGGAAAAAATCTCTATCACAGTGGAAACACTTCAGCTCTGGGCAGAAAAGAACATTCAGGAATACAATCAAAAATAAATCTCTCAACGGAGTTTGTTACCTTATAGAGAAATGATTTTGAAGGAGGAACCTGAGACGATTCCTCCTTTTTTTACTTTAAGACAAAATAACCCCTGCTATTTTGCAGCAGATGTCCTTGCACATAGGGACTTTTGGCTTTATTATTAAACCATCGGAGGATACGGATTTCTTCCAAAATCAGTTCACAGGGAGGTAAAGACATGAACAAGTCATTTGTGAAAGGGATTCTTTTTGCTCTTCTGGCAATCTATGTGATTTCTCCGCTGGACCTGGCGCCGGGCGTTGTTGATGACCTGCTTTTGCTCATCTTCACTGCGGCTGCGAACGGCAGAAGCAAAAAGGATGATTTAGAACTGCTGCCGGAAAGCAAAAATCAACCAATCGTAAAATAACTTATCAACCAGGTGAAAGAAAGCTGATTCGGAAAAGGATGCCGGGACAACACAGGTTCCGGCATCCAATGTAACAACGGAAGAAGGAAGTAAAAATGGCAAGTTGAAAAGTGAATATCTGCATAAATATATAGCAAAGTAATAATTCATTTTTTTCTTTTCTATGATAAAATTATTATGAATTTTTATACTATGTTTATATTGATTACTAATGAAGAAAGATAGACGAGACAATCATATCATGGAGAGAGGATATATTGAATCAGACGCTGCTTTTTACCTAATCACCAAAAAGGTTATCCAAACACAGGACCAGAAGTAATCCGGTCCCGTGTTTTTATTTTCTTTAGGAGGAAAAAATGAAGAAATTTATTGTTATGTTGTTAGCAGCCGTGATGCTTCTGAGTGTTGCTGCGGTCTCCGCGGAAGACGCCCACCAGCTCATCTACGGCGCCACAACAGAAATCAGCGGTGACTTCGCTCCGGATGCCTGGTGGACCAACAACGCCACTGATAAGATGCTCCGCGATTTCACTACCGATTATGGTACTGTCGTTACTGATCAGGGCGGCGCTCTGGTTATAAATGAGACCACCTGCGAAGACATCGAAGGCGAAATGAATGAAGACGGCACCAAGACCTATACCGTCAAAATTAAAGATGGTCTGGTTTTCAATAATGGCGAACCGATCACCATCAAAGATTTCGTTTGGCCGAATGCCTTCAGCTGCTCAGCAGTCTCTTCCGAAGTCGGCGCAAAGCTGACCGGTTATATGACCATCGTCGGAGGACAGGAATACTATGACGGCACAGCTTCCACCATCAGCGGTCTGCGCATTCTGGATGACAAAACCATCCAGGTCTCCATTGTTGCTGACAAGGTTCCTTTTTTCTTCGATCTCAGCTTTGCCGGTTTCTCACCCTTCAGCATGAAATACTGGCTCGGCGAAGGTGTTGACATCGCTGATGATGGCGAAGGTGTCTACTTCACCGGACTCACCAAAGAAGCCATTGAAGAACCGCTGAATTATGCCCGCTTCAACGCAGGTGAAGACCGCGTTACCGCCGGTCCATACAATCTCGTTGAATTCGATCAGGCTTCCAAGCAAGCCACCCTTGTCAAGAATGAATACTATCAGGGTAATTTCGAAGGTCAGATTCCTTCCATCGAAAAGATCATCATCACCAAAGCAGAAGATGCCACCTGGGCAGATGCTCTGAAAACCGGCGCTTTCAACTTCTATGACACCATTACCGATGGCAGCCAGGTCAACACTGCCATGGACCTCATCGAAGATGATGAAAACGCAGAAAAACTCGGTTACGGTTTTGACTATGTTCAGTTCGACCGCCCGGGCTACGGCAAACTGATGTTCCACAGTGACTTTGGTCCCACTCAGTTCATCAACGTCCGTCATGCTATCGCTCACCTGCTTGACCGCAACGAATTCGCCAACACCTTCTGCAATGGCTGGGGCGGCGTAGTCAACGGTCCTTACGGTACTGCCATGTGGATGTACCAGGATGATGAAGAATGGCTGGATGAAAACCTCGACAACTACGCTTACAACCCGGAAAAGGCTATTGAACTCCTGATCGAAGATGGCTGGGTTTATGACGCCGAAGGCAATGACTATGTGGAAGGTATCCGTTATAAGAAGGTCACACCGGAAGAAGCAGGTACCTATGTTCACAACGTTACCCTTGCCGACGGTACGATCCTGATGCCGCTCATCATCGAATGGGCATCCTCTGAAGGCAACTCCGTTTCCGACCTGCTCAGCGTCATGCTCGCCAACGGTGAACAGACTGCCGCTGCCGGTGTCAAGATCAACCAAAACGTCATGAGCTTCGCTGAACTGCTGAACTACATGTACCGCGATGCAACACAGGGCGACAAATACGGCGTCCCGACCTACTGCATGTATAACCTCGCAACCAACTTCACTTCACAGTATGACCAGTCCTACAACTTCACCCTGGATCCGGATCTTGTCGCTGATGGCTACAACTCCGATTTCATCTTCGATGAAGAACTTGACAAACTCTCCATGGATATGGTTTACGGTGTCGAAGCCGGTGATAATGATGCCTATCTTGAGATTTGGCAGAACTTTATCCAGCGCTGGAACTATCTGCTTCCTGAAGTTCCGCTTTATTCCAACATCTATGTCTCCGTGTTCCCGGATTGGCTCGAAGACTATGATCAGAGTTCTTACTGGGACTTTGAACAGGCTATCCTTTACGCCAATATCGTTGAATAATATAATTTAATTCATGAAAGCAGGGGTATATGATTATCCCTGCTTTCTTCACATTATTAAATAAGAAATAAAAAATAACAGATAAGAGAATCCAACACATCTCAATCTTATTTCTTATTTCTTATTTCTTATTTCAATCGAAAGGGGAAACATGGGCAAATATATCCTCAAACGATGCGGATACATCGTACTGGTGTTTCTAATACTTTCATTCCTGATGTATGCGCTTTATAATCTGATCCCGTCAGATCCGGCTCGGCAGGAGCTGGAACCCATGCGCCAAAGTCTCAAAGCAGACGAATATGAAGCTCTTTACCGGCAGACACGCCAGCGAATGGGGCTGGATGATCCGCTGATCGTCCGCTATCTGCGCTGGATGGGACTTTGGAAGGATACAGACGGTACTTTCAACGGTGTGGTTCAGGGGAATTTCGGTTATTCCAATCTTTATAAGCGCAGCGTGATCGAAGTGATCAAATCCCCGATGGGAAACACGATCTTCATCAATATCTTTTCCACGATCCTGTCTCTCGGGATTACCATACCGCTCGGCATCTACTGTGCAGTCCACAAAGGCAAACGTATTGACAGCGCCACCCAGGTGGTCACCATGCTGGGGTACAGCATCCCGGTCTACATTATCGCACTGGTCTTCATGTTCTTCTTTTGTGTCCTCTGGCGCATTTTCCCGATTATGGGTACCAAAACACCGGGAATGTCTTATACCAGCAAATGGCAGGAATTTGTGGATATGCTCTACCACATTGCGCTGCCGGTGATCGTCATGACCTTCGGTTCTCTCGGCGGCATGACCCGATATGTCCGCTCCTCTATGATCGATGCCCTTTCCATGGACTATATCCGCACTGCCCGGGCAAAGGGGCTGAAGGAAAAAGTTGTTATTTACTCTCACGCCTGGCGCAATGCCCTGCTCCCTGTCATCACATCCATTTTCGGTTGGTTCCTGAGCATCTTCTCCGGTTCCGTGATTATCGAAAACACTTTCTCTCTGAACGGCATGGGACGGCTTTACTGGCAGGGACTCAACAACCTGGACTTTGAACTGGTGCTCGCCATTCAGATGTTTTATTCCATCGTCTCGCTGGTGGGCTCGCTGCTCATCGATATCAGCTACGGTCTGGTTGACCCGCGCGTCCGGGTAGATAAATAAGAAGGAGGGATAAGAAAATGGCTAAAAAACGTGAATTTTTCCTGTCCCGCTGGTTCAAACGTGCGTTTCACGGTTCCGATCAGGAAGTTCGGGACATCATGCAGGAAGAACAGGTTGAAACACCTTTCAAGACCATGGCAAAGAACTTCTTTTCCAAACACACTGTCCGCGTCGGACTGACGGGATTTATTGTGATTTTCCTCTTTGTCCTGATTGGACCGCATTACTGGGTGCTGGATCTTTCAGAACAGGACTCAACACTGGTCAACCTGCCGCCCAGCAATAACATGATGAGCATCCCGTCCGCACTGAAAGGAAAAGTGAAAGATATTGCCGCCGGACGCACCTACGGCGTTGCTGTCGACACAGACGGTGAGATTTACACCTGGGGGCATACCAAGATCACCGAAAAAATCGACATCGCCAATATCCCGGATGAAGTTAAAAATGTTGATCTGGTCATGTTTGCCGCCGGTGACGATCATGTGGTCGCCATGGATGAAAATCAGCAGCTTTATGTCTGGGGCAACACGAGACTCCAGCAGGGTAACTTCACCAGCGAAATGAAAAAAGGCATGAAGAAACCGGATGAGAGCTGGGACATCATCCAGTTGGAAGCCTCCAACCAGTTCTCCGCAGCGCTTTCTTCCGATGGTACGCTTTACCTTTGGGGCAACACCAACCTGGCAGATATCAAACTACGGAAACAGTATCAGGGTGAGATCGCCAAGGTCGCGCTGACATCCAACGAGTATATTTGCCTGCTCAAAGACGGCACCGTTGCCTATACCGGTTATAAAGACAAAGGCAGCGCTTTTTCCGCCATTCCCGAAGAGCTGAAAGTACCCGGCAGTGTGGTTGATATTGCTTCCACCAGTTCCACCGTTGCGGCGGTCACCAATGATGGCAGAGTTGTGGTATGGGGTAATGCTAAAAACGGCGAAAAGAACATCCCGGAATTTTCCGCTCCGGTCAAAAAACTTTACGGCGGACGTTTCCATTACGTTGCCTGGCTGGAGGATGGGGAAATTCTCGCCTGGGGATCCAACAAATATCATCAATCCGATGTACCGCTTTCTCTGCGCAAAAATGAAAATATCAAAGAAATCTACACCGGCAACTTTCAAAACTATGCGGTGATGAATGACGGTTCCATTGAAACCTGGGGCTTGAAAGGCTTCCTGCTGGGTACCGACGGTCTCGGCCGGGACATGCTCAACCGCATCGTCAACGGCGGCCGCGTGACCATGACGGTCGGCGCCATCTCCGTCATCATCGCCACCATCATCGGTGTCATTACAGGCGGTTTGGCAGGATATTTCGGCGGGACAACGGATCTGGTCATCATGCGTATTGCCGAGATCGTCGGTGGTCTACCCTTCATTCCCTTCGCCATGATCCTTTCCGCGGTGATTGGCTCCCGTCTGGACCCGACTCAGCGCATGTATCTCATCATGGTCGTTCTCGGTGTCCTCTCCTGGACCGGTACCTGCCGCCTGATCCGTGCGCAGATCCTTGCACAACGTGAGATGGAATATGTCACCGCTGCCAAAGCCATGGGGATCCGGGAAACCGGCATTGTGTTCCGGCACATTCTCCCGAATGTTATGTCCATGCTGCTCGTCTCCCTGACGCTTGATTTTGCCACCTGTATGCTAACTGAATCGACGCTGAGCTATCTGGGCTTTGGCATTCCGCTGCCCACCCCCACCTGGGGCAACCTGCTTCAGGGTGCCAATAACTCTATTGTCATACAGCAATACTGGTGGCAATGGGTCTTCCCGGCTGCGATTTTCGGTGTCTGCACCATCTGTATCAACATGATCGGTGACGGACTGCGGGATGCAGTCGATCCCAAGAGTACGGAACGCTGAGGAGGTGAGGAAATGGCATTACTTGAACTGAAAGATCTTCATACATTTTTCAAAACCAAACGCGGCACCGTCAAGGCGGTCAACGGCGTCTCCTACAGCGTTGATGAAGGCAGGACGCTTGGTGTTGTCGGTGAATCGGGCTCCGGGAAAAGCGTCTCCGCTATGTCCATTCTCCAGCTGCTGGACGCCAACGGTTATATCAATTCCGGTGAAATTTACTTTGACGGGAAGGAACTCACAAAACTCCCGCTCAAAGAAATCCAAAAGATTCGCGGCAACGACATTTCCGTGATCTTTCAGGAACCGATGACCTCGCTGAACCCGGTCTTCACGGTGGATAAACAAGTTTCGGAACCATTCATCATCCATCAGGGGATGAGCAAAAAGGAAGCTTCCGCCCATGTGATCGAGATGCTCAAGGACGTTAAGATCCCAAACCCGGAAACGGTCGCCAAACAGTATCCTCATCAGCTTTCCGGCGGAATGCGGCAGCGTGTGATGATCGCTATGGCGCTGGCCTGTCGCCCGAAATTGCTTATCGCGGATGAGCCAACCACCGCATTGGACGTCACCATCCAAGCACAGATACTGAAACTGATGAATGATTTGAAGCGCGAACACGGCACGTCCATTCTCTTCATCACCCATGATCTTGGTGTTATCGCTCAGATGGCGGATGATGTAGCAGTCATGTACTGTGGACAGGTGGTTGAAATGGCTCCCGCCCGAACCATCTTCACAAAATCAATATATTCTCATCCTTACACCGAAGGGTTGATGGTTTCCATTCCGCGTCTGGATACGCCTGCCAACGAGCGTTTGGATGCCATTCCCGGAGCTGTACCGCATCCGCTGAACCTGCCGAAAGGCTGCAAATTCGGTCCGCGCTGTAAATACTGCACCGAACAGTGTATTGAAGAGGAACCGGAATTGAAGGAAGTCATGCCGGGACAGCAGGTCCGTTGCTTCCATGCGAATAAGGAGGAACGCCATGCAAGGCTCGCAAAATAAAACACAAAAACCGCTGCTGCGCATCAGCAACCTCAAACAATACTTTCCCCTGAAGACCAAAGGCTTATATGTAAAAGCCAACGACGGTATCACTTTGGATATTTACGAAGGGGAAACCCTTGGCCTGGTCGGAGAATCCGGTTGTGGAAAGTCCACCCTCGGGCGGACACTTCTGCAGCTTTACAAACAAACCGACGGACGCACCATGTATTACGGACGTTCCCTTTATGATCTGGCCCCGAAATATGTAGAAAAAACGATTAAAGATCTGGACAAAAATAAGAGAAAACTGGCGGAACTGGAACAAAAACGGGATGCTGTCGAAAAAGAATATGAGTCTATGGCGGATGGAAAGGAGAAATATCAAAAGAGGAACGAGCTGGATGCAGCCCGAAAAGCTGTCAATGATATTTTTCTGGATATGACCAACCTCCTCGGCGGTTTTATCCTTGCCGAAGATACCAAACCGGTTATTGATGCCTTCAGCAATGTTTACAAAATCAGTGCCCGTCTGCACAAAGAAAACATCGCGCTTGAAGAAGCGAATCTGAATCTTGCAGATGCGGAATTTGGACTGAAAAAGGCGAAAGAGTCAGGGAATAACTCTGGATCCGAGGAAAATAAAGTTCAAAAGGCAAAAGCAAAAACAAAAGAGATCCAGAACAAAATCGACGGTATCCGTAAGGAACTGGCGCAGGCCGAGGAACGAATTGAAGATATGCGCAGAGCATACAAGGACAATGCGGAATTTCAGCGGCTGGAAGGATTCCGTGATGACGGGATCGACCTTGCCCGTCTCAATTATGAAGAAATCCGTCTGCTGCGCACCGATCTGCAGATGATCTTCCAGGATCCTTATTCCTCTCTGAATCCCCGCATGACGGTGGGACAAATCATCTCCGAAGGATTATTCGCACACAATTATTTCAAAAAAGCGGATGAACGGATGCAGGAATATATTCTCAAGGTTATGGATGACGCCGGTTTGCAACCTTATTTCGTCCATCGTTATCCGCATCAGTTTTCTGGTGGGCAGCGTCAGCGCATCGGTATCGCCCGGTCGCTCGCGGTTCAGCCGCGTTTTGTGGTCTGCGATGAAGCTGTCTCTGCGCTGGATGTTTCCATTCAGTCTCAAATTCTCAATCTTCTGCAGGATCTCAAGGAGCAGCAGCATCTCACCTATCTCTTCATCACCCATGATATGTCCGTTGTGAAGTATATCTCCAACCGCATCGGAGTGATGTACCTGGGAAACCTTGTGGAACTGGCGGATTCACAGGAAATTTTTGACCATCCGCTTCATCCATACACGGAAGCGCTGATGAATGCCATACCGACTACGGATGTGGTCAACGGGAAGGAAATGCAGATTCTGGAAGGGGATATTCCCAGCCCGGTGAACCCGCCTGCCGGCTGTAAGTTCCACACCCGCTGCAAATACTGTACGGAGATCTGCAAACACCAGATTCCCGAATGGGTGGAAGCCACTCCCAACCACTTTGTAGCCTGTCACCATATATTAAGTTAGAAGGTTGAAGAGTGAAAGGTGAAATTTTGAGTTGATGTTTCGGGGAAAATACGACCGGGCGAGAGCCTTACAAAAAGAACAGATGCAGGGACGCGATCTGGCATATAATGACGAAAACATCTCGGATAAACTCGAGAAAAACGATACCCTCGCCATGATCCTTGCCGCGCTGATCACATTCATTCCCGCTGCCCTGATCGGGCTCGGTCTGATGGTCCTGGTCGGCTGGTTCTTCTTTTTTCGATAGTAGAGGTTGTAAGGTTTCAGGTGTCAGTCAGAATTGAGATAGATAGCAGTAATCAGAGAATTCGAGCTTCTTATCTGAAACCTGAAACCTAAAACCCGAGACCTGAAAACGGAGATAAAATGAGTTATTTTGATGAAAACTATGTAATTGATACATTTCAAAAGCTGCTTTCTATCGACAGCACGACCGGACAATTCCGGAAAATCCAAAATTGGGTCATATCCGAAATCGAACGGCTTGGGTTTCCCTGTCATGTCACCCACAAAGGCGGCGTTTTGGCGGATCTCGGCGGTGAGGGAAATGCGCTCGCCATCGCTGCACACCTGGACGATATCGGACTAATGGTCCGCCACGTCAACGCTGACGGCACGCTGAATGTCTGTCCGGTCGGCGGACTTTATCCGGTGTACTGCGTCGGGGAGAATGTCCGCGTTTATTCCGGTGAGGGATCGGTTTATACCGGCACTGTCTGCCGCACCCCGAATTCGATCCACGTCACCGAAGAGGAGATCCGCACCACCATCGGTGATTTCCGTAAAAACATCTGTGTAGTGCTGGATATGCCCGTTCATACAGCAGCCGATACAAAAGCCCTCGGCATCGAAACCGGTGACATGATCGCGCTGGAACCACGCTTTACCATGTCTAACGGTTACATCAAAAGCCGTTTCGTGGATGACAAGGCTTGTGTGGCTGTGCTGCTGAACGTGATGAAAACTCTGCATGAGCAAAGCATAGCGCCTACACGCAAGGTTTATGCGTATTTCTCCTGCTATGAAGAGATCGGACATGGGACTTCCTGGCTGCCTTCCGATGTAAAGGATATTCTCTCCATTGACATCGCACCTACCGGGACAGAACAAAACTCCGAAGAGCATTTGGTTACCATCTTTGCCAAGGACAGCCGCTACCCATACCATGTGGAAATGACAAAAGAACTGCGGGATACCGCCAAAGCGGCTGGAATCAATTACGTTATGGACGTTTTCACCCCGCACTATGGTACTGATGGAGATACCTCAATCGCTGCCGGTTATGATATTCGTCATGCTGCGATCGGTCCCGGAACCGCTAACAGTCACGGATATGAGCGGACCCACATAGATGGACTAAGAAATTCTTATGAGCTGATTTGGGAATATATACATCGATAATTTAAATTAAGCCTAAATCATAACCGGCAGACTTTAGACAACAGAGCATATCATAATGCCGCGAAAAAAATGGAGAAATTTATATTTTTGTCATAATTCGGTTCGTTTACAAGATGTCATAAATGTTTACCTGATACTTGACGAATTCTAAAATTCGCGATATTATATTTACTGTTGATGCGGGGTAGAGCAGAGGCAGCTCGTCGGGCTCATAACCCGGAGGTCATTGGTTCGAATCCAATCCCCGCTACTTTTTTTTGCCTGTTTTACGAGTAAATGGATCGGAGAACAGGCATTTTTTTTGCCATTTTAGGCCATTTTTGTCGAATGGATTTTTTGAAACCCCGTTTTGCCACGATTTTGCCACGATTTCAAATTTTTTTTATTTTCCCTTACAAAGTTTGGTCGAATCTTAAAGAAAAGTCCGGTATTCTGCTGCCAATAATCAGCATAAGTATTGATGCCGGCAGAACTGTTTTTGCTTATCTGCCGCATTATTTTGAAGCAGAATTACCGGTCCTGGTAAAAACCCATTTCAAAAAAAG
>CAYWKZ010000074.1:0-13927 GCA_964459115.1 uncultured Leptolinea sp.
GTTTTTTCTGATATTCACGGCAACATGCACTTCTTTGAGGCTTTTCTGCGGGATGCGGAAGCCGAAGGCGTTGACCGCCTGATCTTCCTGGGCGATGCCGTCTCCTATTATCCCTTTGGCTGTGCGGTGATCCGAAAACTGCGGGAGCTCTGTGCGCTCTGCATCGAAGGAAACCATGATTCCATGCTGCGCGGGGAGTTTCCCATCCCCGAAAAGCATGAACCGGTCTATCAACTGCGGAAAACTATAGCTGAGATCTCAGAGCGCGAACTGGAATTCGTCAAAAGCTGGCCGGAGATCGTCCACGAAACACTGGACGGAAAGCGGCTCACCTTCGTTCACGGCTCCCCGCTGAACCATCTGAAGGGCTACAGTTACGCGGACAGTGAACTGGCTCTCTATGACGATCCGCATGAGGATATCATCTTTGTCGGGCACACTCACCGTCCCTGGATCCGGCAGAATCCGCACACGCTGATGGTCAATGTCGGCTCTGTCGGCCTGCCCCGGGATGAGGGCGGCGGCAGCAAGCCTGCCTGGTGCCTTTATGACAGCCAAAGCGGCACGGCAGAGATCCGCCGTGTCAGCGCCGACCCCGCACCACTATTCGCCCTCTGCGGATTCGTCCACGAAAGCGTATTGGAAGCATTAAACAGATGATTTTTTGAAAGTATAATAAAAATACTGTTTGAACTTTTACAATTTATAAGCGCTCCGTGCAGACAGCACCAACCGGGAAGACTGAAAACAGTATTTCCGATTGGTGATATCTGTCACCAAATCTCACCAAACACTGCCTTACAAAGGATGCAAGACAGTGAGGTGAAATCAGGAGGCTAAGATATGGCGAAAAAACGGAAATCAAAACAAAAAGAAGTAACCGTTAAGGTCAGAACCCCTAACGGTTACGAAATTGTTTTGACCGTCAAGGTCAAAGATTAGCTAAAGTAAGGCCGGATGTTTTCGAAGGCGTCCGGCCTTCATCCTGACTTAATTATAGCTCAAACCCTTCTTCTGTCAAGTTACTTTTCACCTTCGGCTGCGGTCGAAAAGAGCCCGCAGATTCCCAGCCAGGTCATCAGCCGCAGCGCGGTCACTCCGCCCAGCACATGCCGCCAGATAGAGCGAACCTCACCAAGATAGGACAAAGACATCAGCAGCCCGCCGCCCAGGAAAAGCACAAGCAGCGTCCAAAAGACCCGGATATCATTTCCGTCACCGCTTCGGACAGCTTTCACCGCCAAAAGCGCCAGCAGCAAAAGATCGATCACGATCACCGCAGCCGAAAGCGGCAGCGCCAGGTTTCCCGGCTTTTCCGCCCAATGCGGACGCTGTTCCTTCGAACCATAGAAAAACGGCTGGCGATTCTCCTCAAAGAAAGAATCAAGATTTTCATAGACCTGCAGCACGCTCCACAGCGGCATCGACAGCAGGAACTTCTGATAGATGTTCAGTCCAAAGCGCCGCACCCAGTGCATGAACTTCTCATTTTCCATCAGGTCGTTATATTCCGCCGAGCCCGTTGTTTCCAGCAATGTTCCCTCCACAGGCATGCCGTTCTCCTCAAAGAAAGCGACCCGTTCCTCATATGGGAACACATTTGTCGTCAGGTTGTTGAGCAGCGGCACCACCCAGCGGTCACTTTCCCGGAAAGTCCCCTGATGAAAGAAAAAAAGCCCGATCAGGAAAAACCCGGAAAGCAATGCTGAAACACGCTGACCCTTGCCGCGCAGCCAGAACAGGATCCCGGTGAAAACCAACAGCAGGGCTTCGACAACGATGAAATAGACATTGGTGTCCCGCGTGAACACCCAGAAGAAACTCACAACCACCAGACCGGCGCCGGACAGCCATGAGCGCCAGCTGTCCTCACGCCCGTCCGGGATCACCTTGAACAACAAACCCAACATCAGCACAAACAGAGAAAAGCTGAGGGATTCCGTGCTCAGGATGCTGTCCCAATCCGCGACCTGCGGCACAAACCCGCACACAAGGATCAAAAAAACGGCAAGAGCCTTCGCAAACCATCCGTTCAGTGAGGACGCGACCAGAACCGCGAACAGCACCCAGCAGAGGATGGAGATCACCGTTTGATTACGGACAAGGTTCTCCGTTCCGGGCTGAACCGCCAGGCGGGCTTCCGTACCGAAATAAGGCTCCGAAAGCTGTGTCAGCTCATGTTCAAGGGTCGGATTGGAGAGCCTGATGAGCAGCGGATATGTTACCGACCGCGGCTGTTGGAAAAATTCCAGCGTAAACGCAGCTTTTTCAGCCGTGGCAAAATAGGACTCGGTATCCTGCACCGCAACAGAATCATTCATCGGGCCATAACAGACAACGCGCCCGTAAATAAAAACAAGGATAAAAATAAAGGGCAGCAGCCAATTCAGAATCTTTTTCATACCTCTCTCCTGACTTCCCATTGTAACACAGGATATCCATTTTCCACTGTGATAAAATACTTCAAGGAAACAGCTGTAAACACTCTTCACGCCTGTTAGGGCAAGGTGGATCTGATGAGAAATAAAATATGGATTTTCTTTTCAACTCTGATTTTATTGACCGGTATGATGCTGGTCTGTTCACTCGCTACCAGTCCGCTGTATCCGCATAACTTTTCTTATGATTCAGCCTTTTTTCGATTCTTTGGGAAAGAAATATTAGAAGGGAAAACGCCCTATACCGATATTTGGGATCACAAAGGACCGGTTCTCTATTTCATACAGGCACTCGGAGCAATCGGAGGCACAACCAATAAAGGGACAAATGTCCTTTTTATGATGCAGCTGATTTCGCTTTTTCTCTCCGTTTATTTTATGTACAAAATTTATCAATTGTCTGTCGGCGAAAAAGCACCATTATGGACATTTCCTGTCATATTGATATGTACATCCTCTGTCTTCAGCCTCACTATCGAAAGTGGAAACCTGTCAGAAGAATGGTGCCTTCCCATGATCTGCTGCAGTTTCTATTTGATGGTAATATATGCCTCAAACACAGAAACTGATCCAAAACACCCGCTTGTTTTTTCATTTCTCCACGGAATTGATCTTGGTTTGATGCTGCTGATCCGTGCGAATAATGCACTGCCTGTCTGTGCAGGGCTGTTCGTCATCGGCATGTACCTGCTTTACAAAAAATGCCTGAAGAATGCCATAGCAAACATTTTTTTCGGATTATTGGGAATCGCTCTGGTCTGGATACCGATATTTGGATGGTACAGTAAGCGGGAAGCGTTATCTGAAATGATTTATGCCACTTTTACGTTCAATCTCAAATATGCGCAATTTCGATCCTATCTGAGATTCAGCGGAGAACCTTTTGTTACTCGTTACCTGCCTGTGCTCACCGCAATACTGATTTTTATTGTTCATTGGTATAAAATCCGATGTCTCCGATTCGTTGACTGGATCGTTTCAGCGATCCTCATCACATCGGTCTGGTTACTCAGAAGAACCAACGTCTATTTGCACTATTTCACTATTTTTGTACCTGTCCTGTTTTTTGTTTTGATCTTCTGTGCAGATCGAATCGGATTTTTTGAATCGACTCTTATGCTTATATTTTGTATTTGGTTCGGTTGGCAAAATATTCACAGGATCCCGAACCTGATTACCCTGCACAGACAGCCCCCGATGTTTACCGAAACAGAAA
Organism: uncultured Leptolinea sp.; assembly: GCA_964459115.1. Lineage (GTDB taxonomy): Bacteria > Chloroflexota > Anaerolineae > Anaerolineales > Anaerolineaceae > Flexilinea. The sequence goes on from CAYWKZ010000074.1 coordinate 3,655, forward strand.
AAATTCCATTAGACGAACGAAATTCCGTTATCGCTGTAAATATGCCGCCGGAAGTTTACCTGAATTACGGTCTCGAACCGGTCAGCCGCTTCTGCGCATACCAGCATGTTCATTTCGGCACTGCTCCGGAACTGAAAACCGAATTTCTTGACACGCTGCGCAATGATCCACCGAAATGGATCCTCGCTTTTTGCAGTGGAGAAAATCACATACCGGAAGTCCAGGAAATGATTGACCATGATTATATTTACCGCTTTGATCAATCTGACATTTGTTATTACCAACACAAATAACAGACTGAGAAACCTGACCGAAACAGACAAATCTGCTGTTTTTTTATTCCGGTTTGCTTCATGATATACTATCTATTCAGGAGAAAAAGATCAACATGGAACGAATTCGTGTGATGGTGACGGGCGTCGGCGGGGGCGGCAACGGCGAACAGCTGGTAAAAGCCCTGAAGATGTCCGATAAAAATTATTATCTGATCGGGGCGGACATCACGCCTGTATCCAAAGGCTTATTCCTGGTGGACAAAAAGCGCATCCTGCCGCCGGCATCCGACCCGAATTATATTGAGACCCTGCTGAAGGTCTGCAATGAAGAAGGCGTGCAGGCCCTCTTCACCGGTTCCGAACCGGAGCTGAAAAAGATCAGTGCGGTGCAGGATGAAGTCCGGTCAGCGGGTATCTTCCTGCCAATGAATACGAGGGAAGTCATTGACAGGTGCATGGACAAATCCCAAACCATGGCCTGGCTGGACGCACACGGCTTTGCCCATCCGGCATCGGTCACCATTCGGGAACAGGCAGATCTTGAAAAAATCACGAAATTCCCGGTCGTGCTCAAGCCCTCCATTGGAGGCGGCGGCTCCGCCAACGCCTATATCGCACAGGATGCGGAAGAGCTGAAGCTTTTCGGCACCTGGATGCTGCACATCTACTCCGAATTCATCGTTCAGGAATACGTTGGGAATGCGGAATGCGAATACACCGTCGGCGTCCTGAATGACATGGAAGGGAAGCTCATCAACTCCATCGCCGTCAAGAAAAACATCATGACCGCCCTCTCCAACCGTCTGAAAATCAGATCGCGCTATACCGGCGAGATGCTGGTGATCTCCAACGGCATTTCCCAGGGGCAGATCGGGCGCTTTCCGGAGGTCACTTCACAATGCGAACAGATCGCGCTCAAACTCGGCGCCCGCAGCGCCATCAACATCCAGCTGCGTTTTGTCGACGGAAAGTGTTATGTCTTCGAGATCAACCCGCGGTATTCCGGCACCTCTTCCTTCCGCGCAATGGTCGGTTATAACGAACCCGACATCATGATCCGCAAATACCTGCTGGGGGAGACCATCGAACCGCACTTCGCCTATAAAGAAGGCTATATCATGCGCGGTCTCGATGAAACCTTCCTTTCAAATGAGGAATTATGAATGAAGAATGTAGCATAAGGATTTTTTTCCTCATTTCTTATTTTATTATGAGCAAGACAGTTTACATCACAATGGACATGGACTGGGCCAATGACGGGGTCCTGGCTGACACCGTCAGCCTGGTGGAGCAGCTGGATATTCCTGTCTGCTTTTTCGTCACCAACGACACACCGATGCTGAAGACGCTGCGGGAACACCCGCTGTTCACGCTCGGCATCCATCCGAATTTTCTGCCGCAGCTGAACGGGCAGACTGACAAAAGCTATCAGCAAACACTGGAAGAGCTGCTGGCAATTGTCCAGGAGGCAAAAGTTATGCGCTGCCATGCACTGGTAGACGCCACGCCCATCCTCATTGCCGCAAAAAAGCTGGGGATCCGCGCGGACATGAACCTGTTCATCCCGTTTTCCTCCTGCATCACACCCTATCCTTTCTATCATTTCAGCGGGCTCAAACGCCTGCCCTTCTTTTTTGAAGACGACGCCTGGATGGCGGAACCGGGACACGACACACCGGAACGCCACATCCTGGCCGCGGGGGACTGGCTGCGCATCTTCAACTTCCACCCGATCCACCTTTATCTGAACACAGAGGACATGGCACGCTATAACCGCGCCAAACCCTATTATCATGACTTCGAAAAACTGGCCCCCTTCGTCAATCACGGAGAAGGTATCGGAGCCCGGGATTTCCTGCTGCGCATCAAGGAGGTGGCGGATCAGAACAACATCACATTCGGGAGAGCGGAGGAATTATGGGAATGATCCGTTTGTCAGAAATTTGTCTGCCGGGATGGGAACTGGTACGGGACGGTGCATTTTCCTCCCTCGGGCTCTGCACGGCCTCAGCCGGCATCCCACTGCTCACATTTTGCGGGAACAAAAAATTCCTGCGCATGGCGCTGAAAAATCCGGACGTGAGCTGCCTGATGATCCCGCCGGAACTGCGTGAGCAGGGTGAAGCGGCCGGTACGCAGCACGGCATTGTCACGGTTCCGAACGTGCGGATCGACTTTTTTAAACTGCACAACCGTCTCTGCAGACCGGAGTGGGCTCCTCGCTACCTCAATGAAGAGATCCCGACTGTGATCGATCCCACCGCCCAGGTTGACCCGCGAGCCATCATAGACGGAAAAAATGTCACCATTGGAGCAAACACCACCATCGAAGCCGGTGTGATCATCTATGGACCGGTCGCCATTGGGGCAGACTGCATCATCCGCTCCGGGACGGTACTCGGCGGCAGCGGACTGGAATTCATCCGCATGGGAACAGAGGGCATGCTGGGCGTGGAACATCGTGGCAAGCTCGTAGTCGGTGACCGGGTGGAGATCCAGTACAACTGCAATGTCTCCCGCTCCCTGTTTCCCTGGCACGAGACCCGCATCGGAGCAGACACCAAGATCGAAAGCCTGGTCCACATCGCCCACGGCAGCCACATCGGGGAACGGGCCCTGATCGCAGCCTCCGCCTGTGTCTGCGGATCAGCGGAAATCGGGGATGACGTCTGGATCGGCCCTAATGCCACTGTCTCCAGTGAAGTCAGCGTAGGAAATGGGGGCCGGGTCTCACTCGGTGCGGTCGCCGCTGCGGACGTTCCCGCGGGAACCACGGCTACCGGCAACTTCGCCCTCCCGCATGAACTATTTTTGGCCGATTACCTGCGCAGACTGCGTGATAACAGCTAAATCAAAATTGCTCAGCTTTATATTACATTTCAAACATAGCCCAATCACGTTATAAAAAAAAATGTTGACAACTACGATAATATCGTATAATATAAATTATGAATAGACTTTTCATATACACATTACCCTTTCAAAAAAGCTGGAAAGCTCTGGGATTATCGGATGACGATTTACTCCTGTTGGAAGGCACTCTGCTGAAAAGCCCAAAATGCGGAGATGTGATTGAGGGAACAGGCGGAGTCAGGAAAATGCGTATTCAGTTGAATAATGGCAAAGGGAAAAGCGGTGGAGGACGTGTGATTTATATCGATATAATCGAAAAAGAACGTCTTTACCTGCTTTTAGCCTACCCCAAAAGTAAACAAAGCAATCTAACTGACGAACAGAAAAAGATGGTTCGAAAAATCGCAGAAATGATCAAAAGGGAATAAAATGGAAGCAATTCAATTAAACACAAAACTGCCGCAGGAAATGATTGATCGTAACTTTGAAAATATTGATATATTTGCCGAACTCATGAGTGGTCTTGAAGAAGCTCTTGACTTTGAAAATGGGGCCGCAAGACAGGGTACAATTGTCAGAAAAAGGAATCTTCCTGATATTGATGTAGCATCAGAAAGGAAAACCCTGAATCTGACTCAAAAGGCTTTCGCCTCTGTTTTGGGTGTTTCTACAAGGACAGTAGAAGCATGGGAAAGCGGACGATCCAATCCTTCTCCAACTGCAAGAAACCTGCTTTATCTCCTCAGCAGAGATCATTCATTGGTTTCTGTTCTTCAGCAAGGAAATTCTGTCACAAAACAAAACAAATGACTACTCCAAGTCAGGGAGAGAACAAAAGATGACAGATCGGATCATCATCGTTGACGAGGACACCAGCAGCCTCGAAACAGCCTCAAACATACTCAGAAAAGCTGGGAAAGACGTCACAGTCATGACATCGGGCAGATCCCTGTTGGACCATGTCAGGAAGGAAGGATTCCCGGACCTGATCATGATGGACATCAACCTTTCTGACCTGGATGGATTTGAGACGCTGAAGCTGCTGAAACTGATCATGATCCCCGGGAAAGAAGTCCCTGTCATTTTTCTGACGGATGTCGATCATCTGGCACTGGAAACAAAAGGGCTGGAAGCCGGAGCGATCGACATTCTCCGGAAACCCCTTGACCCCGAAGTGCTGGTCAGCCGGGTCCAGAAAACGCTCGACATTCAAAAAAGGCTCCAGGAATACGAAAGAGACGCAAGAACAGACCCGCTGACGGGACTGTTGAACAAAACCGCCGCCGAAGCGGCTATCTCCGACCTCTGCCAAACCGAGAGCGGGCTGCTGTGCGCCCTGGATCTGGATTCCTTCAAATCTATCAATGACATTTTCGGGCACGACATCGGTGACCGGGTTTTGCTCATGTTTACCAACCTTTTGCGGAAGGATCTCGAATATAAAGCGGAAATCGGACGGATCGGAGGGGATGAGTTTATTCTCTTCATTAAGGGAATGGAAACGGAAGAGGAACTCCGTCATTTTACTGAAAGGATCAATGAGGACTACCTTCTCCAGACCCAGAAACTCCTTGGTGAACATCAACCCATTCCGCTGGGTGTCTCGGCAGGTGCCGTCGCAGTCCCGGAATACGGAAAGGATTACGAGAAGCTTTTTCATCTGGCGGATCAGGCGCTTTATTTTGTCAAGCAGAACGGGAAGCACAACTGCAAGCTGTATAAACACCATGAATTCAACCCGAGAGATTCTCACCGCCTGATGGACCTGGAAACACTCACCTCCATACTCGAAGAGCGGAACGAATCACCCCACGCCATGTGGATGGGGAATGATGTGTTCGGGAGCATTTATCGCTACATGGTCCGCTACATGGATCGCTATCATTCCGTGGCCTTCCGGGTACTTTTTACGGTCAAAACCACCGCCGCCATCTCTGAGATCGAAAACACCGAAATCATGATGCAGTTCCGAAAACTGATGCAGAATTCTCTCCGCAACAGTGACGTGATGATGGAGTGCGGCGACAACCAGCTGTTTTTACTGCTGCCGGAGATTCAGGAATACGACGTGGATCGTGTTCTCACCAGGCTGATCAAAAAATGGAAAGAAACGCCCTATGCAGAGATAACCGAAGTCACCTACGAAGCCGGACAGGTTCAGCTGAAGAGACATAACAACCAGGAAATCAACGCCCAGAAAAAGGCCTCTGTCATCGTAATGGATCATGACAATGAAATATTAAGACTGACGGAAGACATTTTGAGCCGACATAATATGAATGTTACGATCCTCAAAAACGGTGTACAGCTCATAGACCTGGTAAAGCTGCAAAAACCCGACCTCATCCTGCTGGACATTTCACATCCCGCGGAAAAGGGCCTTGAAACGCTTCATCTGCTGAGAGAAAAAATTGACACTGAAAGACAAATTCCGGTAATCATTCTTACCTCGGATGGCGATGATAAAACGACTGCGCAGTGTCTGGCGCTCGGAGCGATGGACTTTATCCGCAAGCCCTTCCTGCCGGAAATTCTGAACCTGCGCGTCAGCCATGCCATCGAACTGGTCCAGCTGCAGCGCAACATGGCTGAGGCTGTTCAGCGGAAAGCCCAGGAAAACGAAAAGATCTCCATGCATGTCGTCCATACGCTTGCGGAAACCATAGACGCCAAAGATGCCTATACAAACGGTCATTCCGCCCGTGTTGCTCAATACTCAAAAGAGATCGGACGCCGATACGGCTATACCATCAAACAGCAGGACGAGATCTATATGATGGCGCTGCTCCATGACATCGGCAAAATCGGTGTGCCGGACGCAGTCATCAACAAACCTGGGAAACTCAGTGTTGATGAATACAACGTCATCAAAACTCATCCCAAAGTGGGCGGTAAAATTCTCCAGAACATCGAAGAAATGCCGGCTCTTTATATCGGCGCACGCTGGCACCATGAGCGTTATGACGGGAAAGGCTACCCGGATGGGCTGGCAGGGAAAGAGATCCCGGAAGAAGCGCGGATCATCGCCGTTGCGGACGCCTATGATGCCATGACCAGCCGCCGCTCCTACCGCGACGCCCTGACGCAGGAAGCCGCCCGCGCTGAGATCATCAAAGGGATCGGCACCCAGTTCGACCCGAAATTTGCCGAGATCATGCTTGAAATGATCAGCGAAGACCCCGACTTCCAAATGCGCGAACAATAGCAGCGTCACGGAATTTCGCTGAGAAATCGTTTCCGTTGTATAATCAACTTCTGAAAAGCATTGACGGAGAAAAGTACGCTGAAATGCGCGGACAGGGACGGTGAGGGCAGAGACTGAGACCCTCCCGGCGAAAGCAGCAGCCGAAGTTCGCTCCCGAGCCGCCCGGGGGAACCGCGAAAGCGCAGTAGTTAGGGCCGCAGATCTGCGTTAAAGACACAATGAGCGGGCTCACGTTTGTGAGTCAATCAGGGTGGTACCGCGGAAACATCCGTCCCTCAGTCGGGACGGCATTTTTTATTAAAGTGAATAGTGAATAATGAACAGTGAATAATAAATAGCTAAGGTGTCGCTTCGCGACTTTAAAGATCAGTGAATAAAGGTGAATTAGTTTTATCAATGTTAACCAAATTATCCACAGGATCAGTAAAAACCACGAAGCAGTACCGCAATTATTCACTATTCACCATTCACTATTCATTATTCACTAATGTAAGGAAAGATTTATGGCAGAACTCGATTTATTGGAGAAGCTGGAAGTATTCGAAATCGAATCACTGGCTGCGCTGGATGCCGCATTGGATGAAGGCAGTCTGGCTCAATGGAAGACTGCACGATTAGGAAAAACCTCCTATGTGCAGCAGGTCTTCAGCAAGATGAAAGAAGCCTCCAAAGAGGAACGTCCGAAAATAGGACAGGCAGCAAACAAGGTTCGTCAGGCTCTGGAAGAGGCGATGGAAAAACGCCATGCAGAACTGCATGAAAAAGCCCTGGCCGCCTCATTGGAAAGCGAAAAACTGGATATCACCCTTCCCGGACGCCGTCCGAACCCCGGACGCCTACATCCGGCAAACCAGAACATGCGTGAGATCCTGGACGTCCTGGCTCACATGGGCTTCCAGACCTTCCGCACCCCGGAAGTGGAGACTGACGAATATAACTTTGAACTCCTGAACATCCCGCACTATCATCCGGCGCGCGACATGCAGGACACCTTCTATACCACCGACCCGAACGTGGTACTGCGCACTCACACCTCCCCGGGCCAGATCCATTCCATGCGCAAGTTCGCCCCGAACCCGATCCGCGTAGCGCTGCCGGGCATGTGCTTCCGTTATGAACAGATCAGCGCGAGGCATGAGATCCAGTTCAACCAGATTGAGCTGCTGGTGGTCGGGCACAACATCACCTTCGGCGACGTCAAGGGCACCCTGGATGACTTTGCCAAGCGTATGTTCGGCGAAAACGTCCGCACCCGCTTCCGCCCCTCTTACTTCCCGTTCACTGAACCGAGCGCGGAAATGGACGTGGAATGCTTCCTCTGCGGCGGGAAGGGCTGCAACATGTGCAAAGGATCCGGCTGGCTGGAGATCCTCGGCTGCGGCATGATCCACCCGACCGTCCTGATGAACGGCGGCTACGACCCGAATGAATTTTCCGGCTGGGCCGCGGGCATGGGGCCGGAACGTATCACCATCCTCCGTCATCATGTGGATGATATCCGCAATTTCTGGGGCAACGACATTCGATTCTTGGAGCAGTTCTGATGAATATTCCTCTTTCATGGTTAAAAGATTATGTTGATGTGAACCTCCCGCTCGATCAGATCGCCCGCGTGCTGACCATGGCCGGTCTGGAAGTGGACGAAGTACAGCTGATCGGTCTCCCGGGACCGGATAACGACAAACACGGCTTCAAATTCGAAGGCCTTTCCTGGCCTGCCGATAAATTTGTCGTCGCAGAGATCCGCGAAGTCAACCAGCACCCGGATGCGGACAAGCTGACGCTCTGCCAACTGGAAGACGGTACCGGCGAGCACACCATCCTCTGCGGCGCTCCGAACATCCGCCGGTACATCGGTCAGGGTCGGCTGGAAAAACCGCTCAAGGTCTGCTACTGCCGCGAAGGCGCAGTGGTCTATGATGGACACAAACCGGGCTGGGAACTGACAAAGATCAAGAAAACAAAGATCCGCGGCTTCGAGACCAAATCCATGGTCTGCTCCGCGAAAGAACTGGGCATCTGCGAAGAGCACGACGGCATTTTGCTGCTGCCGGAAGACGCACCGACCGGAATGCCTTTGGCTGATTACATGGGCGATGCCGTTTACGTCGTCGACATCCTGCCGAACATGGCCCGCAACGCCTGCATCCGCGGGGTTGCCCGTGAAGTCGCCGCGCAGCTGGATCTGCCGCTGAAGGCGCCTTCCTATGAATTCAAAGCGGATGGACCGAGTGTGAAAGGACAGGTCGCCATAAAAATTACTGAACCGGAACTGAACCCGCGCTTCATGGTTGGACTGGTGGAAGGCGTCAAGGCTCAGCCGAGCCCGTTCGAAGTCCGTATGCGCCTCTACAAAGCCGGTATGCGCCCGATCAACTCCGTTGTCGACGCCACCAACTATGTGATGCTCGACCTCGGTCAGCCGTTGCATGCCTTTGACTTCGATACACTGCGCAAACGTGCCGGAGACAAGGCTCCGACCATTATCACCCGCCGCGCTTACCAAGGCGAACACCTCACCACGCTGGACAATGTCGACCGCGAACTGGACGAGAACATGATTCTGGTCACCGACCAGACCGGCGCCCTTTCCATCGCCGGTGTCATGGGCGGTCTGGAAAGTGAAGTGGAAGCGGACAGCGCCAATATCCTGCTGGAATCCGCGGCATGGAACTTTATCAACGTCCGCAAGGCCACCGGCAAGCTGCACCTGAATTCCGAAGCCGGTTACCGCAATTCCCGCGGTATCCATCCGGCTATCGCTGAAGAAGCCTGCAAAATGGGATTGGCGCTGATCCAAAAATGGTCCGGCGGCACTATCGCGGCTGATTTCGTGGATAATTATGCTGAGGTTCGTGTCGACCCGACCGTGGAGATCACATCGGAAGATGTCGCCCGCAGCCTCGGCATTCAGCTTTCTCTTGATGAGATCGCAGCGCTGCTCAAACGTTTGGAATTCACCTGCGTGCAGGAAGGCGAAACGCTGAAGGTCACCTGCCCGCCGCACCGTCTGGACATCGGCGAAGGTGTGATCGGACGTGCCGACGTGATGGAAGAAATCGCCCGCCTTTATGGCTACGACAACATCCCGAACTCCCGTATGGCCGATGAACTGCCTCCGGCTTACACCGACGAGGCAATGAAGCTGGAAGACCAGCTCCGCGACGTTCTGACCTCTCTCGGTATGCAGGAGATCGTGACCTACCGTCTGACCTCACCGGAACGCGAAGCCCGTCTGATCGGCACTCCGGAAGAGTCTTATGTGACCCTCGCCAACCCGATCTCTCCGGACCGCAATGTGATGCGCCGCCATCTGCCTGTGCAGGTGATGGAGATCGTTGAAAAGAACGTGCGTCTCGCGGATCGTCTGATGCTTTATGAGATCGGCCCTGTTTTTGAACCGGTCCCGGGTGAACAGCGCCCGAACGAACCGAAACATCTGGCTGCCGCCATCACCGGCAAACAGTTCTCCGATGCCTGGGACACCCACATCAAGGGCAATCTCGACTTCTTCTCCATGAAGGGCATCGTGGAAGCCATGGTGGAAGGCATGCACATCCCGGCGGTAAGCTTCAAAGTCGGGGAACGCTCCTGGCTGCATCCGGGCAAGACCGCCGAAATCTATGCCGGCGATACCCTCGTCGGTGTGATGGGCGAACTGCACCCGGCTGTCAAAGGCAACTTTGATCTGCTCTCCGCCCCGGTGATTTTGCTGGATATCGACCTGGCAAATCTGCTGCCGGCCTCCGAACAGAACTATCCGTCTCATCCCATCTCCCCGTATCCGGGAATCTATGAAGACCTGGCCATCGTGGTGGATGAGAGCACAACGGCTGAAGAAGTGCTGGCTGTCATCAAACAGGGCGGCGGCAAGATGCTCGCGAAGGTCGAACTGTTCGATATCTTCCGCGGGGAATCCGTCGGAGCGGGCAAGAAGAGC
>CAYWKZ010000075.1:0-13877 GCA_964459115.1 uncultured Leptolinea sp.
TCCCTTTGCCGATCAGTGTTTCGATTTCAGTCATCCGGATGCCCAGCAGCGCCTTTGCCATCGGTTTGAGACCCAGCTGCCGTGATTCCGGATCCAGGATCCAGCCGGCGATCATGGAGTCAAAACGGATGCCCTTCACCGGCATACCGCAGCGTTCCAGCACGATCATGTCATATTTGATGTTATGTCCGGCTTTCGGGATGTTGGGGTCCGCAAGGATCGGTCCCAGCTTTTCCCGGATCAGGTCCAAAGGAAGCTGTTTTTCTTCCCCTGTATGGCCGACCGGGATATAGTATCCCGTTTTCGGTTCGGCCGCCAGAGAGATACCGACCAGGTCACAGGACATGGGATCCACGCCGGTGGTTTCTGTGTCCAGTCCGATCATCTCAGCTTTGTGAAGGTTTTCGGTCAGCTCATCCAGTGTGGCTTCACTGTCAACGATGACGGTATGGTTTTCATATGGCTTCTCTTCGTCTGCCGCGGGCAAGTCCGGCATGCCGAACAGGGATGGTTGTGCTTCATTTTTTTGATAATTTGGCGCCAGTTTACGCAGTTTTGGCAGCAGCGTGTTGAATTGCAGTGTGCGGAACAGCCTCTCTATGGCGGGAAAATCGATGTTGGCTGTGGAGGCTTCCTCAATGCGGAAATATTCCGGCAGGTCGGTGCGGATACGGGCAAGGTCCTGGCTCAGGTAAGCACTTTCTTTATTGTTTTCGATCTTGGTTTTGACGGCCCCTTTGAGTTTGTCGGTATTGGCGTAAATGTTGTCCAATGTGCCGTAGTTTTCCAGCAGCGTTACCGCGGTTTTCGGCCCGATGCCCGGGATCCCGGGATAATTGTCAGAGGGGTCACCCACCAGGGCTTTGTAATCTACCACCTGTTCCGGGGTCACGCCCAGAAAATCTTTCACCATTTCAGGTGTGTAGTCTTTGGCATCCGAAAGTTTGCTGCCGGGCAGGGAGACCACGATGTGATCGTCCACCAGCTGCAGCAGGTCCCGGTCTCCGGTGATGATTTTTACATCATATCCTTTTGCGGCCATCTGTTTGGCAGTGGAACCGAGGACATCATCTGCTTCATACCCTTCCACTTCGAGTCTCGGTACGCCCAGCGTGTCCACCAGTTCCTTCATGCGGTCGATTTGGGGCCGCAGGTCATCCGGCATTTTTGCCCTGGTTCCTTTGTAGGCGGGGAACAGTTCGTTGCGAAAGGTCTTCCCGATATCGAAGGCGACGGCCAGGTAGTCCGGATGGTTGTTTTCCAGCAGCCGCAGCAGGATCGAGGCAAACCCGTAAGTTCCGGCAGTCGGTTCTCCGTCCGCTGTGGTCCAGCGTGATGTGTCCTGTCCTGCTGTAATGGCAAAATAAGCTCGGTAGGCAATCGCGTGCCCGTCCACAAGATAAAGGGTCTCTGTCATCTCTAACTCCTTGTCGCTGCTTCCCGGTTTCTGTTGGCTGAGACAGCCTGAACGATAAACTCATCCGAAAATTCTGTGTCGGCCGGGCTGACAAAACAGTTTGCCGACCAGAATCGCTCTTTGTTTTGATCTATATAGTTAAAGCGAACCGCATCTTCCAGGTCATCCCGGAGCTCCCGGGCGATTTCTTCAGCCGGATCATCGGATCCCAGTTCGGTTTGAAATTGTACAAATCTCGGGCGGATCCTCACTTTATCCAAAGGTTTTTCCAACCGGACAGCGCTTAGCAAAAGACAGCGTTGGATCTGCCGTGCCATCCGGCTGCTGATCAGGTTTTCACTCTTTTTGGGAATAAAGGTGAAGGTGAGCCACCCTGTCAGCTTTTCTGCTGCCCCGGCTTCTTCTCTGAACAGGTCGTCGACCCGGATGAAATCTGCTTCCTCCGAGTACTCATCTGTGTCAAAAAAAATCAGTTCCGGCGGTTCTTCGAAGCTGATGTGCCTTTTCTCTGCCGGAAACTGTTCGAAATCGCGGTCCGCATTTTCCATATTCCCATTATTTTATCACAGGTCAGTTTTCAGGTATTCCATAAAGTTTTGTTTATTTTCAAGAGCTGTGGTTGTTGGGCGGCCTAAGTCTTCCCTTGCGCCGATGGAACATTTTACCTCGATCAGACTCAGTTCATCTCTTCCCTTCGCAAGCTCTAATTCTTTATCCAGATCATCAAAATTATCTACGCATACAGCGTTCGGATAACCACAAGCAAGAGCTATCTTGACCAGATCAATGTTCCCTGCGACGGTGGGCATACCGCCAACCGTTTCATGAGCACCGTTATTAATGACGATATGGATGAGATTTTTCGGCTTATTTGCACCCATCACAGCCATGGAACCCATATGCATGAGGACAGCGCCATCTCCGTCAATGCACCAGATCCTGGTATCCGGCTTATTGATTGCCACACCAAGAGCAATGGAAGAACTGTGCCCCATAGAGCCGACAGTCAGGAAGTCATATTTATGGCTCTGTCCGTTTGCCACGCGGGTCTCGAATAACTCGCGGCTCGCCTTGCCGGTTGTGGATATTATCGGATCTTCCCCGGAGGCGGCTGTAATGTGCCGGATAATTTCCTCGCGGATCATGTGGTTTTCATTCTTATATTCGACCTTCGGAGCATCCGTCAGAGCTCCCTTGCGGATCACAAATGCGACATCCTTGCCTGTTGCCAGAATCTCACGGAATTCTGCCATTTTCGCTTCGACTTCTTCATCTGTGGTGTCCTTGCCGATGGAAAAGTTGACAATATCCATGTCGTCAAGAAGACGCGTGGTGACCTCGCCCTGATAGATATGCTGAGGCTCGTCATGGATACCGGGTTCTCCGCGCCAGCCGATGATGAACACAACCGGGATGGCGCAGACCTTATCGTTCAGCAGGCTCGCTGCCGGGTTGATAATATTCCCCTCGCCTGAATTCTGCATGTACACAACAGGAATTTTACCGGTTGCGAGGTGATAACCGGCAGCTAATGCCGTGCAGTTGCCCTCATTTGCAGCGATGATATGATGCTTCGGATCGATACCATAACGATCCATCAGATAGTTGCAGAGGGCTTTCAGCTGACTGTCCGGCACACCGGTATAAAAATCTGATCCGATTATTTCGACAAGCTTTTGTACTTTCAATCTCTGTATCTCCTCCCGGTAAGATTTTCACCCATCCACTGTAAGCTCTTTAATTCGAATCAATCTCTTTAAGCTCATCCACAGTATCAATCTCAACAAGCTGCCCTTTATGGATTTCATGAACGATAAGATCTAATTGATCCAAATTTTCATTTACAACATCGTCCCAAAACAGATCTTCGTATCCATCAGTTTCGTATCGGGCTTTAATAATTATTCCGAGTTTGTGTGCATCTTCTCTTCGGAACCATGCAATACCTACCATATTGAAGCAGTCATCACCGACTTTGCCAACTCTTGATATCCTCCCCTTTTCATCGGTATCAAATACCCAGTCATCAGAATGTCCCTCAACCATTTTACCGAAGTAGCAGGAATGGTTCAGATCCGTATCAAAAAGTTTATTATCACTCACATACAAATCCGCTTCGCAGATGAACACATCATCTTCTGATGCTATCAAATCATCTGCTACCGCCCTAATGGAAGATATATTGTTAACAGTCTGGTAGTCTTTGTTCTCCACAATTCTGAGACCATTATATTTCTGCTCAAGATATCCAAATTGTTCCCCGAGGTAACCAACCACAACGATAAAATGCTCCACGCCTCTCTGCTTAAGCCCGTCAATCACAGTCTCGATCATAGGCTTTCCATGTACTTTTATCAACGGCTTCGGAGTGTTTTCAGTCAGCGGCCTCATTCGGGTTCCCAATCCGGCAGCCATAAGTATTGCTGTTTCACTCATAATCTCAGTCTTGTCCTTCAATTATCATACTTTACCGGCACACTTACGCCCATCTCATTAAGTCCGGCTTCAAACACTTTCCAGAACTCCACAATGTCATCTTCATCGATGATACCAAGAGCACAAAGTCTGAAAGTACCTTTTGCTTCGATTTTCCCGGGATAAATCGTGAAGCCGCTATCATAGCAATAATCATGTATCTTTTCGAAGTCCCAATTCGGATCATCCGGATAAATAATTGCCGATACAAGTCCGGATTGTACGGAACGATCAAGGGCTTCCTTGAATCCAAGCCTGTCCACACCCGCTCTGATAGCATTCGTGATGCGCTGATGTCTCTTCCACTTCTCCGCTTCACCTTCGTTCCAATACTCAATTAATGCCTGCCTTGCAGCATAAATTGTCTGCACCGGAGGAGTGAAATGCATCTCTCCTGTACGCTCAAAGAAGTCATACTGCATAAATAAATTGCAGTAGTAAGAACGCATCGGGTAATTCTTGCTCTCTTCAATTATGCTCTTTTTACCAACAACATAAGAAAGCCCGGTCATTCCCTGGATACCCTTTTGAGCTGAGGCCATGCAGAAATCAATGTTCTGCTCGTAAACATTGATAGGAATCATAGCATAGGCAGAAGTCGTATCTGTAATCAGAAACGCGCCATACTTATGAGCAAGCGCCCCCACCTCTTTCACAGGATTCAAAAGTCCGGTACCTGTTTCGTGATAGGTGATATAGACGTATCCAATATCATGATTAGATTTAAGAACCGCTTCAATAGCTGCTAAATCAGGTTGCTTGTCTATCGGCTGTCTGAGTTCAATCAACGGAAGATTGTAGGCCTTGCAAATATCTGCTGCTCTCTGGCTGTATGATCCGTTGTTGATCACAAACGCCTTTTTGCCATCTGCCAACAATGAATTCAAACATACATCTATACAGATGGTGCCGGACCCACAGAAAAGCACGGCGGTATAATCATCCGGCTTGCCATGCACAATCTTAACCAGATCCTCTCTCATAGGAGCCATGATCGACTGAAACTCCTTCTCGCGAGGGCAAATATCCGGAACAACCTGTGCCATCTTTACAGTATCGGTTGTGGTTGATGGGCCGGGATTTAATAAAACATTTCTTTTTATTTTCTTATTCAACACAGTTACCTCCCTCTAATCGCTTTATATCTCATCAATCAGTGTGATGATTTGCTGAATCGGCATCAGCCTGTCATCTGCTTCCTTTGCTCTATGATACTTCAGAATATCCTTTGCCGTCTGCTGCATTGCCGGAAACGCTGATCTGGTCAGCTGGTTTGCATAGATGACAATATTCACACCGTGATCTGCAAGTTCTGCTTCTGTGATGGTGTTGAAAGAACTGGGTACAACCACAATAGGTGTCGTACTGTTCTCAGCTCTGAACTTATCACAGAACTCCAGAATCTCAGCGGGGTCCTTCTTGCGGCTGTGAATCATGATTCCATCAGCGCCGGAAGCCACAAACGCCCGTGCTCTCTCAAGTGCGTCTTCCATACCCCGCTCAAGGATCAAAGACTCAATTCTCGCAATAATCATGAAGTCATCAGTAAGCTGTGCCTTCTTCCCTGCGGCAATCTTTGCACTGAAATTCTCAATACTGTCCTGTGTCTGCTTAACTTCTGTTCCGAAGAGACTGTTCTTCTTAAGTCCGGTCTTATCCTCGATAATCACGGCGCTGACACCAAGACGCTCAAGGGTACGAACAGTATATACAAAATGCTCCGTAAGTCCGCCGGTATCACCATCAAAAATGATCGGCTTTGTGGTTACTTCCGTAATATCCTCAATCGTACGAAACCGACTCGTCATATCCACAAGTTCGATATCCGGCTTCCCTTTTGCGGTAGAATCACAGAGAGAGCTTATCCACATCGCATCAAACTGGTCGAGCTTTCCGTTATCACCTTCAATAACCGTCTTCTCTACAATAAGCCCGGTGAGACCTGAATGCGCTTCCATGGCTTTGACAATCGGAGTCATCGAAATGAGCTGACGCAGCCTTTTTCTCCTGTATTCAGGCATGGAAAGCTTTTCTTTCAGCTGAAGGTCTATCTTTTTGACTTTCTCATTATATGTATACGGAACATCTATAATCTTGCCGCCGTAAGCAGATAGAAGATCCTCAACATGAGAGCGGATAGCAGACTCTGCTCCTTCTTTCCAGTTGTCTCCGTGAATAACATAATCAGGTTTTAGGTACTCTATCACATCATCATAAAGCATGTCATTCTGTAGAATTACAGAATCAATACCATCTATAGTTTTGTAGAGCACTAAACGCTTATCCTGATCAACTGTCGGAAATCGATTATAACGAATCGAAGCTTTATCACTAAGGCATCCGACAACTACCCGTCCATATTTCTGCGCCTCCTTTATAATATTCAGATGTCCTTCATGGATGACATCTGTACTGAAACACGTGTAAACTGTTTTCAATTTACTTTCTCCTTCTGAATATATTTTTACACGGGGCCTGTCACTATGTGCGTCACATCGGGTTCTGAACGGTTACCGGCAAAGTAAAGAAAGGACTTCCAATTTGGTGTAATTTTTATATCGCTGAATACAAAACCCAAAAGAGAAGCCTTGTTCCTAATTATAAGCGGAATTGCACTGGAAAGCGACAAAAATACACATATCATTTCGAAGAAGACAACCTCCCGTTACAACTTACGGGTCTGCTCCTTATGAAGGAGTTTCGCCATAAGCCCGGTGTAGAAAAACTTGCAAAACAGAACTCAGACCGGAAACACAAACGGTGCGCAGATTTCATGCGACCGCTGATGGAGAAATATCGAAGCCGCTTTCCTGATGATATTCTCATACAGCATTCGGATATCGGGTATAATCAGAATAATCGGAATAAGAAACGGAGGAAAGTCTTTGGAAATTATCAATTCTTTATTTGGAGCGCCGTTGGGATGGATCATGCGTCTATGCTATGATATCGTTCATGATTATGGGATCACGATCATTCTGTTCACGCTGATATCAAAAATCATTCTCCTTCCGATTTCTTTGCTTGTTCAAAAAAATTCCATTAAAATGGTGAAACTCCAGCCGGAAATTGATGAAATCAAAAGTCTTTATGCCGGCGACAAAGAACGCATTGCCGAAGAACAGTATAAACTGTTTGAACGGGAAGGCTACAGCCCGGCTGTTGGTTGTCTGCCGACAGTTCTGCAAATTCCGATCATTCTTGGTCTGATCCAGGTGATTTACCATCCGCTGCAGCACCTGTTTCGGGTCACGAAGGACATAGCTGCCGCAGTAATTACGTTTGTCGGCAATATGCTGGGTACCGTATTCAGCGGAAATTCCGCGGAATTGGAGTCAATCGAGGCTCTCCACAGCGATGAAATTGCGGAAGCTGTCCGGAATGCCGGATTGCTTACACAGGAAACGATTGAAAAAATCCGGGCTATGCGTCTGGATTTTCTGGGTATCCGGCTGACGGAAACTCCTTCCATCAAAGAACCGGGAATCCTCTGGATCGTACCGATCCTTTCCGCGCTCAGTGCACTGGCTTTGTGTCTCTACCAGGATCGGGCAAATGTATTGCAGCGGGAGCAGGGGAAGCTGCAGCAGTGGGGTATGACCATTTTTCTGGTTCTGTTTTCCCTGTATTTTGCGTTTCTCGTCCCGGCGGGGATCGGGGTTTACTGGATCTGTTCCAATTTGATGGCGATCATTCAGATGATGATCCTGAACAGGATCTATGCTCCTGAAAAATATATTGACTACGAAGCCAGAAAAGTCAGGAAAGAACGTTTGGCAGATAACAGCGAAGAAGCCGCTGCCAGACGGGAAACTGAACGAAAACTCAGCCTGCGGGAACATGAAGATATGAACCGCTTTTACGATACGCCAAACAAACTGGTCATGTTTTATTCCGAAAAAAGCGGTTTTTACAACTATTTTGCCGAGATCATTGAATATCTTCTTGCCCATACAAAGATCATGATCCATTATGTCACGGGAGATCCGGATGATCAGGTGTTCCGGATGAATGAACCAAATCTGGTTCCTTATTATGTCAGCGACCGGAATCTGGGCATGTTCTTTGCACAACTGGATGTCCCGATCGTAGTGATGACGATGCCGGATCTGCAGACCTTCCACATCAAACGATCCGTTGTGAAGAAGGATATTGAATATATTTATGTCTTTCATGGATATGGGAGCACGACGATCCAATACAGGAAAGGCGCATTTGACCATTTCGATACGATTTTCTGCATTGGGCCTTATATGATCAACGAGATCCGGGAAACAGAGGCGAAATACAGGCTGAAACCGAAGAAACTGATTGAACACGGGTACGGATTGTTTGACCGTTTGCTCCGAGAACATGAGAATTCGTCGGAAGGCCCCAATGATCCGCGGACGATCCTGATTGCGCCATCCCACCAACCCGATAACATTTTAGAAAGTTGTATTGATGGAATCATTGAAAATCTGTATGCTGCCGGATATAAAATAGTGGTTCGTCCGCACCCCCAATTCGTCAAAAGAAATCCGGATTTCATGCCTGAACTGGAGAAGCGTTATGCGGAAAAGACCGGAGACCGGCTCGTATTCGAAACGAATTTCACCACACATACATCTGTTTACACGGCGGATATGTTGATCACTGACTGGTCCGGAGTGGGGTGCGAATTCAGTTTTGTGACGAAACGACCGGCGCTTTACATCAATACACCAATAAAGGTAATTAATCCCGAATATGACCAATATGAAAACAAGCCGGTTGAGATGTTTTATCGTGACATCATCGGGATATCAATTGATCCTGATGAAGTGAATCATATTGCGGATCATGTTTCTGAAGTTTTTGCACGGGAAAACGATTATCGTCAAACGATCATCAATTACTTTGAAGAAAATGTATATAATATTGGCCATAGCGGACAAAATGGCGGGAAATATATTATTTCGAGCCTGAAAAACAGAATGTAGGCTTAAGGATACCTCTAAAAACTACCGGACGGGGTATGGGCGGCAGGTTTATAACCTGCTCCGAGAGGTATGAGCTTCGTCCGGTTTGAATGCGGAGCAGGAGTTTCGCACCTCGCGACAGAGAAAAATTGACGTTTTTAGAGATCACCTTTAAGTTTGAAATAGAAAGGATAAAAATATGACTGCATTATTTTTCTTTATCGTTGCTTTTGCGATGTTCGGGTCTTTTTCTCCTGCATCAGCCTATATTGATCCAGCTACGACATCTTACATGCTGGAACTGATCGTCGGTATTGTTGTCGTGGGTGGCGCTGCCTTTGGTTACTATTGGCGGAAAATCAAGAATAAAGTCAGTAAAAATGATGAAAAAGCCACCGGTGTTTCTGTTGAAGAACAGCTTTCCGGAATTGATGACGATGACGATGAAGACTGATTAAATGCTGAAAAAAATAAAATCTATTTTTACCGGCAAACGTTCTTTTCCGAAGCGGCTCGCGCTGTCTGCCGGTCCGTCTTTTGCGTTAAGTTTCACGTTGTTCTTTTTCGGACCGCTGGACCTTGCTTATGTAAGCAGGGATGATATTACCTATTCTCCTCTGGAAATTGTCCCCGTGACGGCTTTGATCATGTTGATTTTTTTTCTGATTCTGCTGCTTGCGGCCGCCATCCCGGGAGGGAAGATCCACGCCGGTCTTGTTTCTGCGTATACAGGCTTCGGTATCGCGTTATATATTCAGGGTGCTTTTCTCAATCCGGATCTTGGGACGCTTGACGGACATTCAATCGAATGGACAAGTCTCAGCACGAGGATGCTCCTCAATCTTGCGCTGTGGTTTTTCATTGTGCTGATCCCTTATCTGATTCATTATTTCAGCAACCGGAACTGGCGCAGGTTTGTCTCACTGGTTTCTGTGATTTTGGTCCTGATGCAAGCTGTTTCCCTTACCACCAAGCTTATCGATCAAATGCGTATGGACAGGGAAAATACTGATGATTATTTGTTTTCCAAAGAAAACATGTTTCACCTGGGAAAAGAAAAAAACGTGGTTATCTTTCTGTTGGATACTATTTCAAACAAAGACATTGAACAGATCACGGAAGCTTACCCCGATATTCTTTATCAATTCAGAGATTTTACCCGCTTTGATAACGCGAACACCCGTTTTATGTACACTGTCCCTTCCGTGCTCGAAATTCTGACCACATTTGATCCGAATGATCCGGTTTTCGATCTGTACGACCATATTGATCGGGCATGGAAAAATCCGAAGGCCGATGCATTCTATTCTGCTCTGAGGGAAGCCGGTTATCAGACAAATCTTTATGTGCCCAAAAATTATATAACCAATAACCTCGGAGAATTGCGGCCATATCTTTCCAATATCTTCGAATACAGTGATGATATCGAAATTAATCGGCCTGCACTGCTGAATTTATATAAATTGTCCTTGTTCCGTTATTTGCCGATCGCTGCAAAACCCTTTTTTGTCATATATACAGATGACATCAATCAGATCATTACAAACCCGAAAGCCTATGTTAACCAGTGGGATTTCGTAAAACAGATTTACAATACCGATCTGGAAACAGGACCGGAAGATAATGTGTTCAGTTTTTATTATCTTCAGGGAACACACAGGCCATATACCCTGAATGAAAGAGGCGAAATAACAGGTGATTACAGCAAGCTGAACGTTACCAACATGGTCGATCAGGGCGCCGGTTTTTTGAATCTTGTCGGTCATTATTTATGGAGAATGAAATCTCTGGACATTTATGATGATGCGCTGGTCATTATTCTGGCTGATCATGGCAGCACTGCCGGAAACTATTTTTATGATCCGCAGCCTATATTCTGGATCAAACCTCCGCACCAGCAGCAGGACTCAATGGTCATTACGCATGCACCCATTACCACGCAAACCCAAATGCTGCCGACGATTGCGGATGTTCTCGGTTTCACGAACTTTGATTATGGAGACACTGTCTTCGATATCAAAGATGAACCCATTGAACGCTGGACCAGGATCTATAGCTATAACAGCGATTACCCTGCTACGGGGACCAACGAACCATCAAACGTGGTTTATGAATATCATTATACCGGTGACCGTAATGATTTAATTGAGGCGTTCCGCGGAGAAGATATGGTTATATATCCGATGACAAAAGGCCTTATTTACATGTTAGAGGAGCATTGGAACAATGAACAGGAATAAGCTCAAAAAACTCATCAAAGGAAAGCGTCCGTTTCCAATGCGGCTTTGTCTGGCATTATTTCCTGCGCTCGCATTAAGCTTTACACTTCTGTTTTTTGTTCCGCTGAACATAACAAGCTCCAACCGGAACAATTTGTCCTTTTCGGCTGTTGACATTCTGCCTGCTACTGCATTGTCAGCGGGAATCCTTCTGCTGATCCTTCTCCTGATTGCAGCCATACCCGGCGGTAAAGTCCATGCCTTTATCGTTTCCGTTTATGTGGGGATCAGCATTGCTTTTTTTGTTCAGAACTTTTTTCTGAACAGTGATTTTGATTCACTGGATGGTTTTGTGATCAATTGGAAAAGCTTCAGCACAAAGATGGTCATCAATCTTGCTGTCTGGTGTGCCATTCTGATTCTTCCTCATTTGATCCATTATTTCTCCAACCGTGTCTGGCGCTATTTTTCCGTTGCGGTTTCTATCATCCTGGTTGTGATACAGACCGTGTTTCTGGTCAAAGACCTGGCTGAAGTAAGGCAGAATGAAACGGCGCATCATGAAAAGGTCTACCTTTCCGATGAAGAAATGTTTACGGTTGGGAATGATAAAAATATCGTGGTATTTATGCTGAACGAAACCGGCAGCAAAGATTTGCAGAGCATGTCAGAAAAATATCCGGAAGTAATGACTGCTTTTCATGATTTTACCGGTTATGACAACGCAAATTCTCACTATATGTACACGTTTCCTTCTCTGATCAACCTGCTTACCGGAGAAGAATGGGATTGTGAGACGGAAACAGTCCGTGAATACATGCAAAAGGCATGGCAGTCCGACCGGACAGTTTCCTTTTATCATGAACTCGAAAAAGCAGGTTTTGAGCGGAATTTTTATCTGCATCTTCCTTATGTTTCCAGTGAACCCTCTGTTTTATTGGGTACTTTTTCCAATTTAAAACAGGGTCATGGGTTTGTTATTGATCGTGACGCTCAGCGGAATTTGTATAAAATGTCGGCTTTCCGGTGCTGCCCGATCATGCTGAAACCCTTTTTTATGATGTCTGTCTCCGATTTCAGCAGCATGGTCACCTGGAAGGATGCATGGAAAGATGAATGGGACTTCGCTGCGGGCATGAATGAAAAACAGCTGACGCCTGGAAACCATCAGAACGCTTTCATCTTTTATTATCTGCCGGGGTCTCACGGCCCTTATAAACTCGATGAGACCGGACAGCTGAAGGATGTCAGTACTATTTCTTCTGATGTTCTGCAAATCGTTGGAAAGGAAGAGCAGTTGGCCGGATCATTTACCCTGATCGACAGTTATATGGATCAGCTCAAAGCCATGGGATTGTATGACAAGACGGGCATCATTATTCTTTCCGACCACGGCAGCAATACCGGAAAAAACACAGATCATCAACCGATATACTTCGTTAAAATGCCGGGCCAGCAGCAGGACGCATTGAACAACAAAACAACCCCGATCACGATTCAGGATTGTTTTTCCGCTGATGTTATGGCAATGGCTGGCAGAGACGGGAGTCAATGGGGTGTCATGTCGTCTCAAACACCTGATGAACCGGTTGAAAGATGGACGCGTACCTTTGCCAGAGATAATTCATTACCTGTAAAGGATGATGCGTCTTTTAATGTCATGCGTGAGTATCGCTATGACAGAGACGGGGATTACCTCATTGACCTGTGGATCGCCGGGGAATTTTCTGAGATACCGATGGTCGACAGTTATTATTGATACGGAGAGTATCTGTTTTAGGCGGAGCACAAAGAAACTGTATCTGTGATGCGTTCCGCATATTCTGAATCGTTGCAGATACGAAAAAAGGGCGCGGGAGCGCCCTTTTTGAATGTGATAAACACTTTGCGTCTAAATAAACGCCTTGACCAGAGCCAGCAGTACACCGCCGGCGACGACGGAACCCAACTGACCGGAGGTGTTGGCGCCCATGGCGTGCATCAGGATGAAGTTGTCCGGGTCATCTTCCAGGGCGATCTGGGCAGCGATACGGCCGGCCATCGGGAAAGCGGAAATACCGCAGGCGCCGATGAGCGGGTTGATCTTGCCGCCGGTGATGATCTTCATCAACTGACCGAACAGAACACCGGCAACGGTATCGAGGATGAAGGCCAGCAGACCGAGAGCCATGATGAAGAGGACGCCCCAGTTCAGGAAGCTTTCACCGGTCATGGTGCCGCCGACTGCCAGACCCAGGAACAGGGTGGAGACGTTGATGATCTCATTCTGGGCAGCCTTGTCCAGACGGTCGACAACACCGGATTCCTTCATCAGGTTGCCGAGCATCAGTGCTGCGATCAGCGGTGCGGCATCCGGGGAGATGATGGAAATGGCGATGGTGACGAGCATCGGGAAAATGATGACGGCACGGTCGGAAACTTCACGCGGAGCATATTCCATGTGGATCTGGCGATCCTTTTTACTTGTCAGGGCCTTCATGATCGGCGGCTGAATGATCGGGATCAGGGACATGTAGGAATAGGCAGCCACCGCGATCGGGCCGAGCATGTGCGGAGCGATCTGTGTAGCGACATAAATGGCGGTCGGGCCGTCAATGGCGCCGATGGTGCCGATGGAAGCGGCTTCAGCCAGACCCCAGCCAAGCTGCGGGAAGAGCTTTGCCAGTACACAGCCAAGGATCAGGGTGCCGTAAATACCGAACTGGCCGGCGGCACCGAGAATGACCATCTTCGGCATGGCAAGCAGCGGACGGAAGTCGATCATCGCACCTACACCGATGAAGATGAGGAGCGGGAAAAGTTCGGTAGAAATACCGGCATCATAGA
>CAYWKZ010000076.1:0-5564 GCA_964459115.1 uncultured Leptolinea sp.
ACTTCGAAGAAGCTCAAACCATCCGGCGGGAAAAATTCGAGCAGCTGATGGAACGATTCCATAAATTGAAAGATCCAGAGCCGGAGGTCCCGGCCCGGCATCCGGGGACAGGTCCCCGCTCCGGCCCATCGGATGAGACCCGGAAGAAACTGCGGGAAAAACGGAAGAAAAGGAAATAGGTATCAGGTATCAGGTATCAGGTATCAGGTGTCAGGCATCAGGTATCAGGTTTCAGGTGTCAGGTGTCAGGTGTCAGAATTTAAGGTACAGCCGATCTCCCGGAGGATTTCGGCTGTTTTAAGAAAACGCTGATTAATGCCTGTTTCATGGCAATTGAGTCAATACAACCTGTTCTGTTGACTCAATTCTGAGTCAACGAAAACAGGTCACTTTGACTCAAGCCGATTAAATCAGCGTTTCCTTAAATCAAAGAGAATTGGCGCCGGGGAGCCCGTCACTTGTCACAAAAATCCGCTGACATTCCTCAGGTATTTCGGGAAAAGTATATAATCATGGGCATGAAACAAGGACTGCTTCGAACCAACCGACGAACCATTTGTAAATAAGGCTGAACTGCGGCAGTTTTTTGTATCCCCATGTATTAATCCTCCGCAGTCCGCGGAGATTTTTATTTTATCGGCAATAAGCCAAAATTATTGGAGTAATTATCATGTCTGAAAAAGTCAACAAAGTGTTATTAGCCTACTCAGGCGGTCTGGACACCTCAGCCATCATCCCGTGGCTGATCGACAACTATCACTGTGAAGTCATCTGCTACTGCGCCAACGTCGGACAGGAAGAAGAACTGGACCATTTGGAAGAACGTGCCAAAGCTTCCGGGGCCACCAAGCTCATCATCGATGACCTTGTCGAACCGCTCTGCAAGGAATATATCTGGCCGCTGGTAAAATCCGGAGCTGTTTACGAACGCAAGTATTATCTCGGTACCTCAATCGCCCGCCCGATCGTTGCCAAACGTCTGGTGGAAGTTGCCCAGCAGGAACATGCCGACGCCATTGCTCATGGCTGCACCGGCAAGGGCAACGACCAGGTTCGTCTGGAAAACGGCATCCACTCCCTGGATCCCAGCTTGAAGATCATCGCCCCCTGGCGTATCTGGGATTTCACTTCCCGCGAAGATCTGCTCAACTACCTGGATGAAAAGGGCATCGGCTACCCGGATTCTGCCAAGAACCCGAAGCTCTTCAGCCGTGACCGTAACATCTGGCACATCTCCCACGAAGGCGGCCCGATCGAAAACATCGATGCCGAACCGGATGAATCCTTCTGGGTGATGACCGTCTCCCCGGAACAGGCCCCGGACAAGGCAGAATACGTGGAAATCGAATTTGAAGCCGGCGAGGCTGTTGCCGTCAACGGTAAAAAGATGACTCCGGCCCAGATCGTCCATGAGCTGAACGTCATCGGCGGACGCAACGGCATCGGCCGCTGCGACATGGTGGAAAATCGTCTGGTCGGCATGAAGTCCCATGGCCTCTATGAGACCCCGGGCGGCACCATCCTCTGCACCGCACATTCCGAACTGGAATTCGTCACCTGCGACCGCGAAACCATGCACTTCAAAGATACCGTCTCCCCGAAGTACGCTGAACTCGTCTACAACGGTCTGTGGTTCAGCCCGCTGGTGCAGTCCCTGAACGTGTTCTTCGATGAGACCAACAAATGGGTCACCGGTTCCATCAAGCTGAAGCTCTACAAGGGAAACATCATGATCGCCGGACGCAAACCGAAGTACAATCTCTACAATGAGAACTTCGCTTCCTTCGGTGATGTCTCGCTCTACGATCACAAGGATGCCACCGGCTTCATCAGCTGCTTCTCCCTCCCGGGCAAGGTCATCGCCATGATGAAAAAGCAGACCGGACTGGAATAAAAATAGAAATAAGAAATAAGATTAATAAGTTGGAAGGCGTGCTGCGCCTTCCATCGTTTTAAGGAAACGCTGATTAATGTTTAATCCGCGGCAAACGAGTCAATGCAACCTGTTCTGTTGACTCAATTCTGAGTCAACGAAAACAGGTCATTTTGACTCAGCCCGAATAAATCAGTGTTTCCTTAAGAATGTACATGACACGCCTGATACAGGTTCTGACCGGAGACGTTTTTCTATATTGTTATTCGTGATATAATGACCGAAGGGATCCGTTGATACAGAGAGGTCGTCACCAAAATGAAAAAGACATTTATCTCATTTTTTCCGCATTGATGATGGGGAGTATCATGTTCTTTACAAAGGAAACAAAAGCTGAGGAGGATATGTTTCAGGTCACATCAATCGATGTCGGAAAAGGAGACTGCATTCTGGTTCAGACCGGTGATACAAACGTCCTGATCGATACCGGTTACAAGAATACGGTCGATGACGTACTGAGCTTTCTGAACAAACAGAAAATTACAAAGCTCGATGCACTCATCATTTCCCATTTTCACAAAGATCATGTCGGCGGCGCTGCGAAGCTCCTTGAGGAAATCCCCATTGGCATTGTTTATATGCCCGATTATGAGGGCACCCGGTCCGTCTATAGAGAAATGATGGAAGAACTCTCGAAAGGAAAAATTCCGTACAAGCGTCTGACCCAAAATATGCGGTTTTCTCTCGGGGAGGCTGCGTATAATCTTTATCCCGGCCAAATTCCATTCGACGGTGACAATGACAATGATGTCTCCATGGCCGTAACGCTGGAATATAAGGGACATACGGCTTTGTTTGCCGGTGATCTGAAGGATGACGGTGTCAAACAATTTCTGAGCAATCATCAGATCCCTGAAAATCATTACGATATCCTGAAGCTGCCGCATCATGGATCCTGTGGGGAAAACACTCCCGGTCTGCTGAAGCGCCTGAAGAGGGGCGGGATCGCCCTGATCACCGACGGTCAGGACCGACGGGCTGACGGCACACTGATTGATACCTTAAAGAAAAATGGCTTCAAAACCTGCTGCGCCGCTGAAGACGGAACCATCACGATCACCGCTAACGGAGCGGAATATACGATTGCAAAATCGAAGAATTCCACTTACAATACGGACGGTGACCGGAAATACCCGGCAGCTGAAGACGGTTCCGCACTCATCACGGATTATACCGGGGAGAAAACTGAAATTTTGATAACTGAGGAAAAGAACATGGAAAAGAACACCCTTTGGTCCGGCGGACGTCTCTCTGCCGCCCTGAACCAGTCAATGGCGGATCTGAACCGCTCACTGGACATCGACAAACGTATGGCGTGGCAGGACGTTCGCGGCTCTATTGCCTGGGCAAAGGCGACCTGCACCGCCGGGATCCTCACGGAAGAAGAACGCGACCTGATCACCAACGGATTGGGGCAGGTCTGGACTGAGATCCGCGAAGGTTCCTTCGTCTATCAGGACACGGACGAGGACATCCATACCGCGGTGGAACGCCGCCTGACCGAGATCATCGGCCCCACCGGCGGCAAGCTGCATACCGGACGCAGCCGCAATGACCAGGTTGTCACCGATTTCCGCATGTGGATGCTGGATACCATCCCTGAATTGGCAGATCACCTGCGGGCGTTGCAGAACTCTTTCCTTGACCGGGCAAAAAAGGATATTGATGTTTATCTTTCCGGCTACACCCACTTCCAGCAGGCACAGCCGATTTTGCTTTCTCACTGGTGGATGAGCCATTTCTGGGCGCTGGACCGCGACCGTCAGCGCCTGTCAGAAGCCGCTCAGCATGCGGATTCCCTGCCGCTGGGCTGCGGAGCGCTGGCCGGGACTGCTTACCCGGTGGATCGCTTTGACCTGGCGGAATCGCTGGGCTTTTCCATGCCCTCACCGAACAGCCTGGACGCGGTCTCTGACCGGGACTTCGCCTGTGATTTTCTTTACTGGGCGTCGATGCTCGGGATGCACCTGAGCCGCTGCGCAGAAGCAATGATTTTATATTCCACCATGGAATTCGGTTACATCACCCTTTCCGACGCCTTTTCCACCGGTTCCAGCCTGATGCCGCAAAAGAAAAACCCGGATTCCCTGGAGCTCATCCGCGGCAAGGCCGGGATGCAGTATGGACATCTGTTCTCGCTGCTCTCCTCGCTGAAGGGTCTGCCTTCAGCTTACGACAAGGACCTGCAGGAGGACAAACAGCTGGTCTTTGCCGCTGCCGACACCGCCGCGCTCGCGATGTCTGTCATGAAGGGCGTGCTGGACACACTGACCGTCAATAAAGACCGCTGCATGGCCCTCATCAACACTCAGGCGCTGGCCACCGATCTGGCGGATTACCTGGTGAAGAAGGGGATGCCTTTCCGGGAAGCCCATCACGCGGTCGGCAAAGCGGTGAAGCTTTCCGAGACGCTGAAGTGCGACCTGAAGGAGATCCCGCTGGAAAAGTGGAAAGAGATCAGCGAGCTTTTCACTGATGATGTCTATGACACCTTCTCGGTTGAAAACGCGGTGGACGCCCGCTGCGCCTGGGGCGGCACCGCCCGCTTCCGCGTGATGGAGCAGATCCGCTTCGCCGAAAAGGTGCTCAAAAACAGCTGAGATGCCTATCAGTCGATGGTACCGACGATGGTGCTTCTTTCGACGGTACCATCTTTTTTCAGCGTTACCTTCCTGTCATTGGCATCGGTGATGACCAGCATGGTGGACATGTCATAAGAGGCACTGAGCCTGTCGAAGTCCACGGAAACAATGGGGTCACCGGCTTTGACGGAGTCTCCCTGCTTTTTGCCGAGGAGTTTGAACCCGTTCCCTTTGCTTTCCACCGTATTGACGCCGATGTGGACCAGGAGCTCCACACCGTCCGCAGTCGTGATGCCGAAAGCATGACCGGTGGGGAAGATGGCGCTGATCGTCCCGTTGGCCGGAGCGAAAATCGTAACACCGTTGCCGCTGAAGGAAAAGGCGATGCTTTCCCCCATCATCTCTTGGGCAAACATCGGGTCGGAAACGGATGCGATCGGGATCAGTTTCCCGTTCCCGAGGGAGCTGATTTTCCTGTCATCCAGGTTCAGCGCTTCAAATTTTTCTTTCTTTTTCAAAAAGCCGAACATGATCGTTCCTCCTGGTTTCCATTTTATCACGGGGAGACGCTTTGATCGTATAAATTCCCCGTCCTTCGCCAAATCACTTCCTGACTTCCTACATTCCTGCCGGTTTGGCGAAGACTGCACGGCGGTTCAGGTAACCGCCTTCAGCGGCCTCATTTTCACAGGTGACAAGGACCAAGGCATTTTCTTCCTGTCCGGCAATGGCAGCAAGCTTCTGCATATCATCCGGCTCCAGCAGCTCGTTGGCGTAAACGCGGTAAATGAGCAGCTCATTGTTTTTATTCCTGACCGTGATCATATCGCCCCGGCCCATCGTGCTCAGCAGCGCAAACGGACCGTATTCGGTGTTGTTCAGCGTGTTATGGGCTGCGATAACACTGATGCCCTGCCCCGGCAGTGCGCTGCCTTCCAGCAGACCCGCTTTTTCACCCAGCCATTTCACCTGCCAGTTATCATCTGCCAGCGGGACCGTCACCAGTTCCGTTTCCACGTTCAAGGAAGGGATCTGCAGAGACATCTGCA
>CAYWKZ010000076.1:5664-13873 GCA_964459115.1 uncultured Leptolinea sp.
ATATCGCAGTCGGTAAGCTCGGACTGCTTGATCAGTTCGGCAATTTCATCGTCATTTTCGAGCAAATCAGACCAGTCTTCCCATTCACCATTTGAATAGATAAAGCTTTCACCTTCATTGACGACTGCTTGCGCATAATAAGCGACTTTATGATCTATTGCGTATTTTTCATTAATGCCCGCATTCGCCATGACCCGGTAATCTATATTTCCTTCATTCACCAGATTATTCGTAAAAACTACAGAAAAATGTTCACCTTTTTTGAAGGTCAAAGGTGTATCAAGATCAATACGATGGAAACCCGCTAAAGCTAAGGTTTCGGATGCATGTGCGGCCGGTTCTCCGTCCACCGGACTGGTGTAACCGTCATTCAAGCGATAAACGGTAAAGGTAACACGGGAGTTGGGTTTGTTTGTTCTGGTGCCCACCTGGGTGATGACCTCATCCTCTTCCGCAGTAAAAACATTTGCCGCTGACATTGGATCCTTGTCGACAAGTGTAAAGAACCCGGCAAGCGCAGGCATAAAGTCATACTGGTGCGGGAAAAATTCGGAACCTTCGAAATCTTTGTCAAATTTGAAAGTTTCTCCCATCGTCAGTGACTTGTCATAATAGGAGATATAGAAATATCCGGAATCCCCGACACCCCAATTCTTTTTGCCGAGAAGCTGACCGTCAGCGGTTGTTTCCGTACCGTCGATCTTTCCCCAGCTGTTCCTTGCGATCCATGCGCCATTTGCAGGCGGCTGTTTGTTATTTCCATCGTCATCCGTGCCTGAATTAAATTTTTCTTTTGGATAGTTATCATCCCAGCCAACAATCACAACGGCATGGTTGGCGCTTTTACCGTCAAAGGTATAATGAGCCCAATTATCCAAGTTGATGTATACCTCTTTAGTTATCGACCCGGGTGAAGCGGTATCGGCTTTCATGGCTACGTAAATCGCACGGCCTGCCATCAGCTCCTGCTTTACCGCTGCCATACCCTCTTCATTGATCGAATAAGGAGCGTTCGTATTTTTTGTCCCATCTGCATTTTTTGCCGGAACTGTAAAATCAGGCATCACGTTCCCATCCCGCAGCGTATAACCGGCAAAAAAGTTGCGGTTGGACTGACCATACTCATTTACCGCCGGAATTGACCAGTCGTCAGCACTGCTGTAGGCATTTGGAATTTTTTCTTCCTCATAGTCTTCCAGTTGTGTTTTACGTTCATTTGTCAGATATTCATCAAGCGAATTATAATCAGAGTTCTTTCTTATTTCTTCAATCAGTATTTCTTCTGAACCATAAATGGAAAGCAGTTCTTTTGTACGCCATTCTTTCCATTCATCCGTTCGCTTGAGAAAATCTTTTTCTGTAAAGCCTTCCTTGCCCCGGTATGGGAACATTTCTTCATACAGCGGGCCAACCCCGGAGGACCAGAGCGAAGATACCAGGATCGGGTGGGTGGCGATATAAGCTGCATTCGGGTTATCCTCGCTTTCGGCAATCACATGAATGCCCTCACCTTTCTGCGAGTGTCCGGGTTCAACATCCGTTTCATCAGCTTCCGTGATCGGGTGCATGGCGAACCATACCAGATGTTTTTCGGAAAGATCCACACTATTATCCTCAAAACCGCCTGAGATCAGGCTTGATTCCGCCGCACCGATGGCGCCGAAGGACCAGCAGGTGGAATAAGGATTCTGGAACTTCACAGAGGTGACATAACCTTTATCCCGCAGGTCAAATTTTTCCGGAAAGGATGCTTTCGGTTCAAGGGGCTGCTCGAGACCCTCACCGGTATCCTGTGCCCAAAAAGGAATTTCTCCCTCCCAGGAACGCTCGAGAAGGGTCACTTCTTTGCCCCAGACTGTTTCCGCATAAGCCGGTACCGCCGGCAGAACGAAGAAAATCACAAGCAGACAGAAAAACATTTTCAGACGGTTCATCGATTTCATGGTCGCTCCCTTTGTAATCTACAGAAGATAATGCACAGCGGGCAAATATTTACAAGCATTTTAAAATATATTCTTTTAAAAACATGCAAATATTATGCCATTTTTTTCATTAATAGGAACCTCTAAAAAGTTTAAAACCGGCAGCGCACCACCATCAGGCACGGAAATCAAATCAAAAAACCACGGGAAATCCCGTGGTTTTTTTGATCGTTCAGGTTTTATTTGAAGGAATCTCAGCCCTGAGGACCCTGGTACTGGGCATCGCCGAAACCAAGGATAAGCTTGAAGATCGGGTTCAGGAAAACCAGACCAATGAAGAAGCCGACCCCCTTGCCGAAAGCTTTCGCGAGCTTGTATTCGTTGATCAAACCGATCACGCAAGCGGCCAGACTGATGACAGAACCAATGATACCGACGGTGGTCGTTATCGTCTGACCGTCAGAAGTCACGGTAGTACCGGCAGAATAAAGAACAGACCCAAGGATTATACAGGCGGTAAAGACCCAGGCCATCGTGCGGTTCCAGGCCAAATCAATTTCATCCCAATTGTTCAGAATCGGAATGATGCTGTGCCAGCCGGGTTTTCCGGCTTTGGTGAAGATCTTCCAATATGCGACTACCTGAAGGATATACCAGGCAATAGCAAAAACGATAGAAAAGATGCCGAGTGTAGCAAAAACCGCACCCAAAGCACTATTCGCAGCAACAGTAGTTCCGTCCGCTGCAACTACAACTTCATTTTCTGGCATAATAGCACCTCATAAGTAATGGGATTTTTTTCATTTACATGTCCCAAATTTTATTGAATAATACTCTAAAAACGACAAAAAGCATATAAAAAAGGGGAATTTCATCTTTTTTTATGACATTATAACAATCCGGGGCTGCCGTTCTCATACACCTCTGCCGGGTAGTTTTTATAGGTGCCCTTAACACAAGAAGAAATACTTTCATCATTTTCATAGTATAATTTTGGCTGTATTGATACATAATGCCGTGAAAGGAGACATGTCATATGAGTGTCGAAATTCCGCAAATGAGCGTTTTGCAGATCATTGCTTACATATTCTTCGGTGGAACCGAATTAATCACCATTATCACGCAATGTCTATATTTCATTGGTCTGTGGAAGATTTTTGAAAAATCGGAGATCAAAGGCTGGTGGGCGCTGGTTCCCTGGTTCCGCGAGTATCAGCTTGGTAAATGCGCGGGAAAAGAGTCTGAAGGAAGAGCGATCGGGATCACTGCTTTCTTCGTATCTGTTACCAATATCGCCGCGTCTTTTATTAAAAATGAATACGTCATTTTGTTTATCGCCGTTTTCCAGGTCATAGCGCTTATCATCAACGTTGCCTATTCCATCCAGGTTTACAGCGGTTTGATCGATGTTTATAACGTCCGCAAACGCTGGCTGTGGCTGTGGATCCTGGCAGAACCGATCCCGGCCCTGATCTGGGGCTTTTCCGACAAATACCAGCCTTCCTGGAAAGCGGGTGAATTCCGTGACCATGCCGTGACCCACGTGAGGGGCGGTGACGTCGCGGATATGGGCGAAGGGCTGACCGTGAACCTGAATAAACGCGAAGTTCCTGACGGCTTGTTCCACAAAAAGATACTGCTCAAAGATATCCATATGAGCATCAAACCCGGCCGGCTGGTGATGCTGCTGGGCGGTTCCGGTGCGGGGAAAACCACCTATGTGAACGCCATCAACGGTTATGAAAAGGCGGACGCCAAAGTGATGCTCAACGGACGGGACGTCTATAAAGAATATTCCAAGATGCAGTATGAATGCGGTTTCGTCCCGCAGTCGGACCTGATGCGGGGCAAAGACACGGTCCAGCATACCCTGAATGATTATGCCGCGATGCGCCTCCCCAGTGAATTCACTGCAAAGGACCGCAAGGACCGGGTCGAAGAAGCGCTGAAGCTCTTCGGGCTGGGTCCCATCCGCAACAGCATGGTCTCCCAGCTTTCCGGCGGACAGCGCAAGCGTCTTTCCATCGCCATGGAATTCCTTTCCAATCCCTCCCTGCTGATTTTGGATGAACCGGATTCCGGCGTGGACGGTGTGATGGCCAAGGAACTCTTCAAGCAGATGCGGAAGGTTGCCGACACCGGACGTATCGTGATCGCCATCACCCATACACCGGACCGCGTGATTGACCTGTTCGACGACGTGATCATCCTCGCGAAAGACTCAGACCGCACCGGCCGTCTGGCCTTCTACGGGACTGTCGACGAGTGCCGGAAGTTCTTCGGCAAAGAACGGATGGAGGAAATCGTGAAATGCATCAACCGTCCGGAAGAAGGCGGCGATGGCCGTGCCGACGAATTCATTATCAAATACGCTCAGGAGGTGCAGCATGTCTGAAGCAGTTATGCCCGCAACACGTCAGCAAAAATTACACTACCCCGGCAGAGGCAACCAGATCCTGATCTATCTCGGTAAATTGCTGAGAGGGTTTGTCTATCAGAGCGACTGGAAAGTGATGCCGCTTGCTGCGATCATCGCCGGTCTGGTTTCCATGGTGGTGCGCAGAGATTTCTTCCTCACTATGGAAGGGACGATCAAGGGCGCTTTTGCCCTGACCTGCGTGGCGATCTGGAACGGGTGCTTCAACTCCATCCAGGTCGTGTGCCGGGAACGGGACATCATCAAACGCGAACACCGTTCCGGCCTGCACATCAGCGCTTATATTTTTTCCCATATGGTCTATCAAGCGGGGCTTTGCCTGCTGCAGACCATCATCACGCTTTATGTCTGCAAGACGACCGGCATGCAGTTTCCCGACGGGAAAAGCCTGTTCACCCCGTGGCTGATCGTTGACATCGGCATCACGGTGTTCCTGATCACCTATTCCTCCGACATGCTTTCCCTGTGGGTCTCCTCCGTCACCCGCTCTACCACGACTGCCATGACAGTGATGCCCTTCATCCTGATCTTCCAGCTGGTCTTTTCGGGCGGGATCTTCACCCTGCCGGATTGGGCTGTCAAGGTCTCGGCCATTTCCATCTCCAATTACGGGCTGAAGTGCATCACCTCACAGGCGGACTATAACACCCTACCCCTCGTGACCGGCTGGGATTCCATCATGAAAGTTGAAAAACAGGAACTCAGCACCACCATCACCCTCGGTGAGGTGATGGATTTCCTGCAGCGGGAGGATCTTCCTCCGATCCATGACTTCAGGGAGCGGGAATATCAGATCCCGACCATGGAGAAGATTTTTGCGGCTTTCAACATCGATCCGAACGCAAAGCTGGGTGAATCTCAATTCAGTTTTAATCAGCTGATTGCGCTGTCGGAACAGGCCGCGGCTGCTCAGGATGCCCTGACAACGACAGAGAGCGCTCCCGTGGACAAACAACCTGAGACCTTCAAGATCGGTCAGGTGATCGACACGCTGGCGAATATCACGGAAGAGCAGGGACTTCGGGATGAGTCCTATAACTTCAGCACTACCGTCGGTCAGGTGCTGGACCTGATCGGCAGGGAGAAAGCCGAGACCTATGTCAAGACGATGACCGCTGATGCCAACCGGAAAGCATTCTATGAGCACACAAGAGAGAATGTCCTGCATTACTGGATGCCGATGTGCCTGTTCATCGCTTTCTTCGCCCTCCTGTCCGTCATCTTCCTCGAATTCGTGGATAAGGACAAGAGATAAATAAGAAATAAGAAATCAGAAATTAGAGCGCCTCTAAAAACTACCGGGCGGGGTATGGGGCTGCATAGCCCCGAAGACCTCCCTCGTATATTCAAAGAATTAATTCTTTGAATATACGAGGGACAAAAGAAATCGGTGATTTTAAAGGTTCCCATAAATAAATGTACAGACAGTATTCAGCAGGAAGGAGAAAAAGGAAGTTATCATGAACATCGTCTGTTTGGATTTGGAAGGCGTTTTGGTGCCGGAGATCTGGATCGCTTTTTCCGAGGCGACCGGGATCCCGCAGTTCAGAAGGACCACCCGGGATGAACCGGATTATGATAAGCTGATGAAATGGCGCATTAATCTGCTCCGGGAGCATGGACTCGGCCTGAAGGAAATTCAGGACACCATCGCCACCATCGACCCACTCACCGGTGCGCTGGAATTCATGGACCGCCTGCGGGAAATGACGCAGGTCGTGATCCTCAGTGACACCTTCACGGAATTTGCAAAGCCGCTGATGAAGAAACTCGGCTGGCCGACCATTTTCTGCAATTCGCTGGTGGTCTCCGATGACGGATTCATCACCGACTTCGCTATGCGCATTAAAGACTCCAAGCTTTCCACCGTCCGCGCCCTGCAGAGCATCGGCTTCGAGACCATTGCCGCCGGGGACAGCTATAACGATCTGGACATGATCCTCAATTCCAAAGCCGGGTTCCTGTTCCGCAGCACGGAAAAGATCAAGGCCGACTATCCCCAGCTCCCGGCTTTTGAGACCTATGACGAGCTGCTGGAAGCGATTCGACATATCATTCAATAGTAACTGTTCGGGAGGTATCATCCGGGACAGTCCCTTTATGGGACTGTCCCCGGGAAATTTACTGAATAGCTGCAATGTATTTTGAAGATGTATGGAATTATATAAATTAATCGGGAAGAATAAATGGAAGAGATTTTTGATATAGCCAATGCATTTGAGATCCTTCAGTCGGAAAAACTTGAAGGGGATGTGATCTTTCACGTCACGGATAAGAAAACCGGTCTGCTGAAAAAAGCGGGTGACATGGTGGTCCGCGTTTCGGACGGACAGACCGTGATCGACGTCTATGCCGGTGATGAGAACACCCGCGACCGCTGGCGCAAAACCGGCGGAAAAATCGCGGCCTGGATGAAGGGGCACTGTCCGAAATCCGCCGGGCTCGACTGCGGACCGGCTGATCAACGGGAGCTGCTGGTGGGGCTGATGCTCGGCGCCTATGAATTTTCAAAATATAAAGAAGCTCCGAAGGAAGTCCCCGGCCCGCTCTCCGTCCTGATGGATAAGACGGATTTCGATGAGGTGAAGATCATCTGTGACGCACAGAACATGGCCCGGGAATGGGCGCATGAACCGGCCTCTGTGATCAATCCCTGGACACTTTCTGACCGGGCGGAAGCATTCGCGCAGGTCTATGGCCTGAACTGCACTGTTCTGGATGATGAGCAGCTCCGTGAGATGGGCGCCGGCGCGATCGTCGCGGTCGGGCAGGGCTCCAAAACGCCTTCCCGCATGATCATCCTGGAATATTCGGGGACAAAACCCGGCAAACCGGTGGTGCTGGTCGGGAAGGCCATCACCTTTGATTCCGGCGGCCTTTCCCTCAAGACTGTTCAGGGCATGCCGAACATGAAGTATGATAAGTGCGGCGCGATGACCGTTATGGGGATCCTGCGGGCAGCTGCCTGCCTGAAGCTGGAAACACCGGTCACCGGCGTGATTTGTGCCGCGGAAAACATGCCGGATGGGCGTTCCTATCGTCCGGATGACATCCTCACCAGCCTCTCCGGCAAGACCATTGAGATCCGGAGCACGGATGCGGAAGGGCGTCTGGTCCTGTGTGATGGGCTCACATATGCCCAGCAGCATCTGGACCCGCGCTGCATCATTGACTACGCGACGCTCACCGGCGCCTGTGTGGTTGCGTTGGGACACACCCGGGCCGGCTGCATCTGCACGGACGATGGGATGTTCAGCGGGTTGTTCGCCTCCGGTGAAAAGACACAGGAGCGGATCTGGCGTTTGCCGACCGATGAGGATTATCTGGAGCCGCTGAAGAGCCCGGACGCGGATCTCAAGAATTCCTCCGGTGCCCGGGAGGCCGGGACCTGCGTGGCGGGGATGTTCCTGAAGTCCTTTATCAATGATGGTATGCCCTGGGCCCATCTGGACATCGCCGGTACGGCTTACAATATGGAAGGTTCCGCCTACTATGTTCCCGGCGCCACCGGTTTCGGTGTCCGCCTGACCGTAGATTGGCTGAGAGGACTGTAAATTTTACACTACAAACGGGGGTCGGTACCGCGAAGCGGGCCTGTCCCCCGGTGATTGGATGTCATTAAGAGATGAAGCCTGCTCCAATCTGGACAGGCTTCCATGTTTATCCGGAGCACACGGAGACTGCAATTGATTAAGCCATGAAAGCCCGGCGATTCTGACTGTCAGCGGAAAAACAATGGTATAATTTTGTGTGCATATGCCCCGGTGGCTCAATTGGACAGAGCAAAGCACTCCTAACGCTTAGGTTGTGGGTTCGAGTCCCACCCGGGGTACAGTGTTGGCAAATCTGA
>CAYWKZ010000077.1:0-13861 GCA_964459115.1 uncultured Leptolinea sp.
CGGTTGACACCCGGAACTTCGGAAGTGATGCGGGAGACGATCTTTCCCAGCAGCTCATAGGGAATCAGTTCGATCGTGGCTGTCATGGCATCGACGGTGTTGACGGCACGGATGACAACAAAGTTCTCGAAGGAGCGCAGATTGTTCTTGAGCCCGACGGACTTGCAGTCCGGAACGATAGTGAAGTACTGCCAAACTTTACCCTGCAGTCCTGCATTAGCAAATTCTTCGCGCAGGATCGCATCTGACTCACGGACCAGCTCCAGCCGTTCACGGGTGATTGCGCCGGTACAGCGCACACCCAAGCCCGGGCCCGGGAAGGGTTGGCGGTAAACCATACTATCCGGCAGCCCCAGCGTCTTCCCGACCATGCGGACTTCATCCTTGAACAGCAGCTTCAGCGGTTCCACAAGACCTTCGAAATGGATATCTTCCGGCAGACCGCCCACGTTGTGATGGGATTTCACCGGCCCGGATTCCAGAATGTCCGGATAAATGGTGCCCTGAGCCAGGAACTCGATGCCTTCCAGTTTGCGGGCTTCTTCTTCGAAAACACGGATGAATTCTTCTCCGATGATCTTGCGCTTTCGTTCCGGTTCCGCCACACCTGCCAGCTTGTCAAGAAAACGGTCCACCGCGTCAATATAGATCAGGTTCGCATCCATCTGGTTACGGAAGACCTCGATGACCTGTTCCGGTTCACCTTTGCGCAGCAGCCCGTGATTGACATGCACACATACCAGGTTTTTCCCGATCGCCTTGATCAGTAATGCGGCAACGACAGAAGAGTCTACACCGCCGGAAAGTGCCAGCAACACGCGCTTGTCCCCGACCTGTGCTTTAATAGCCGAGATTTGTTCGTCAATAAAAGCCTGAGCTAATGTCTCAGTCGTGATCCGTTCCATGGATTCCGGTCGTACATCTGCCATAATATTTCTCCTGTAATTGGTTATCAAAAAATTTGATGGAGAAATTTTATCAGATAATGACGAATTACCGGAATATTTATGATGTTAATCAGGTCGATTAAAACTGTGCATAAATAAATCCTGAGGTATCATAGCCAACACCATAGATTCCCAGCATGATGACTGACCAGAACAGAACAAGGATGATCAGCCAGCGGAGCGGCAGCGGCAAAGCAGCTGCTCTCTGCTGAATGGCAATTCCCCGTTCGTGGAGCAGGTCCACCATCAGTAAAATCGCCAACCCAACCCCCAACACCACGAGATTTCCCGGAACCAGACCCGTATCCCATGCTCCCGGGAAGGTAAAATGGGAAAACATCTGCCGGATGATGCGAAAGCCACGGTTCAGCCCGCCCGCATAGAAAAAGATCCAGGCAAAGTTCACCTCAGATATCGTGATAGCCCGCAGCAGCCACCCGGGGATCTTTCTCCCGGCCCTGTTCCACAGGTCTTCCATGATCTGGAAAAACGCATGCAGCAGACCCCAGAAGAGGAAATTCAGTGTATTTCCATGCCAAAGACCGGACGCCGCAAATACGATCAGAATATTCAGATATTTCCGCAGCGATCCTCTCCGGCTCCCGCCCAACGGGATATAGACATGATCCGTCAGCCAGGATGTCAGGGAAATATGCCATCTCCTCCAGAAGTTTTTGATCCCCGCTGCCAGATAAGGCTGACGGAAATTCCGTATTGTGGCAAATCCCATCATTCGTGCGATTCCCCGGCTCATATCAGAATAGCCGCCGAAATCGCAGTAGATCAGCAGTGTATAGGCAAGCGAAGCGACCAGCAATTCCCAAAACCCGTATTGCTGAAAGTCTCCGAAATAGTGAGCAGTGATCACAGAAAGCCGCTCTGCCAGTACGAGTTTTTGAAACAAACCCCAGACATACAGCAGAAAACCCTGCCACAGCGGCTCGAATTTCCATTGATTATTCTGACCGAAAGACTCCAGTTCTGAGAAAAATCTCCCCGGCTTCTCAATCGGTCCGGAGATGATCTGCGGAAAAAAGGAGACATAGATCAGCACATCCAGCGGGTTTCTCACGGCTTCCACTTTGCTGCGGTAAACATCAGCCACATAACCGATACAGCGCAGTGTATAAAACGAAAGTCCCAATGGCACAAGAATCGTCTGAGCAGAGAAAGATATCCCCGCATGACCCAAAAGAGACCCGATCAGCCCGGTATAACGGAAGAAAACCAGCAGTCCCACATTCCATATCACCGGCAAAACCAGAAATACGGTTCCTTTCCTGCTCCTCATCTGGTTCCCGGCATCAGATCCCTGCCGGCTAATCATAAGGCCGCATCCCCACACCATCAATGCAGAAAGCAGCAGCAAAATGATCGACCAGCGCTCCCAGCTCAAATAAAACAAGCAGTTCCCGACAAGCAGCCAGACTTTCCGCAGCTTTTGCGGCAGGATCAACAATCCTATGAGAAAAATCAGAAAGAAGGCGGCAAAAGGAAGGGAATTCAGAGACATGGTTTACACTCCAATCTCCATCACAGACTCATTCGTTATTATGCGCAGTGTTCCATGCTCATCCTGCGGGATCTCAAAATAAAGGTCCTCAGAATTTTCCTTCAGCGTCCGAACCAACCCATCAGGCCCGGAAAATTCCACAGAATACAGTGTCCCAGCCGGAAATGATGAGACGATCTTCAGTTTTCGCATCCCGTCACCGGAATCCAGATAGCTCAACCCAAAAATA
This sequence comes from uncultured Leptolinea sp., assembly GCA_964459115.1. GTDB lineage: Bacteria > Chloroflexota > Anaerolineae > Anaerolineales > Anaerolineaceae > Flexilinea. The sequence continues at coordinate 2,690 of CAYWKZ010000077.1, forward strand.
TCCGGCCCGTGAGCAGCAATCTTGTCTTTCATCGTATCATAAAACAGTTCTTCTGCCGGGATCTCTCCGCTGAAATAAGCACCAAACAGGTGGCTGAAAGCCTCCGCACCGGCTTCATTCAGATGGCCCGCATCAGAAAACAGATCAGGGGTCTGATCAAAATAATCTTCCCGGCAGAGATTGAAATCCACATAATCCGCCTTCGTTCCCGCGACCATTGACTGCACCAGCGCGATATAGTCATCATAATTCCCTGCCCCAACCGTCTGAAACATCGTCATCGGTGCAGAGAACAGTGTCAGTTCCACATCTTTTTTTTCGCAGTAAGCGATGATCTCACGGATCGTTTTCAGCCAGTCATCTGAGGCACTTTCAGAATGAATGCTGTCAAACCCGGCAGTATCGAGCAGCAATCCGTTCGGGATCTCCCCCTGATTGGCAACAAAACCCTTCTCCCGGTACCCGCCAAAAGGCTGAAATTCACGATATTCCGCAGTCTGCTTTTTATACAGAAGTTCCTGTATCTCCGCCGGATGAAGCAGATTTTCCCAGTTTCTGCGGGCAGGCAGAAAACTGTTGACATAGTATTTCGGAGAAGATGCTTCCCGCAAAAAGCGTACTTTATTCAGTGAGGGATGCATGTAATCAGAAACGATATAAGTACCGGTGAGCTGTTCCCGCTCCCGGTAATCATCGTTATTCATCATCAGGTAATACATTTCCAGATATACGTGTTTTACCTGATAATGCTCCACCGCTTCCCGGATCAGAGCGAAAGAGGCATCCTGAGCCTGAAGGGAGCTGCCCGCGTTGAAAGTATTGGCATCAAAATAAAGATCGGTGATCGAGGGGTCTAACGCACCATAACAGTGAGATGAACCGACAAAGAGAATGTCGATGTTCTGCTGATTATAAAACTCATGCATCATCAGCCGGGTATAGGACTGCGTATCATCCACAAGCAGCCAGCGGAACCCTATACCGCAAAGCACAAAGGCTGCAGCAAACCCGATCACCTGCAAAATTTTCTTGATCCAAACCATATCCATATTATACACAAGAGACCGCATAGCGGCCTCCTGTCAAAACATTTACGAATTCTATGGACTTACAATCTTTCCGCTTTTTCAATTTCCAGGAAATATTTATAAGTATCGACCGTAAGTTCGCCGCAGGCGTCTTCATCACAGGCAATAATGGCGCCGTTGTGCATCTGAAGCGCGCTGCAGGTCCACTTCTGGCTGACTCCACCTTCAACCGTTGCTGCCAACGCCCGGGCTTTGTTGTGTCCAGAGATCAGCACCAGTACCTCTTTAGAATCAATCACCGTACCGATCCCGACGGAAAGCGCCTTTGCCGGAACCTTTTCCGGATCGTTGCCGAAGAAGCGTGCATTGACAATGCGGGTATCAGTAGTCAGCACCCGGACACCGGTCCGGGAGGAAAGGGAGGTGAAGGGTTCATTGAAGGCCAGATGACCGTCAACACCGATGCCGCCCATAAACAGGTCGATCCCACCGTAAAACGCGATTTTCTTCTCGTAACGGGCACATTCCTTTTCCGGATCATCCGTCATCCCGTTCAGAATGTTGATGTTTTCCGCCGGAATTTCAATGTGATCGAAGAAATTATCATGCATGAAATACCAATAGCTCTGGTCATGCTCATGCGGAAGGCCGACATATTCATCCATGTTGAAGGTGATGACATTTTTGAAAGAAACTTCTCCGGCTTTGTTCATGCGGATCAATTCTTTATAAACGCCGATTGGGGAAGAACCGGTAGGAAGTCCCAGCACAAATGGACGATTTTCCTTATGATTCCGGATCTTGCCGGCAATATAATGAGCCGCCCAAAGGCTCATCTTTTCATAATTATCCTGAATAACAACACGCATATTAACTCCTTATTACTTATTCTACAGGATGTGTCCTTTTTCACGGATGACATTGATCACATCATCCACATATTTCTCACATGTCGCATCAGAACCGGCTTCCACCATCACACGGATCACCGGTTCCGTTCCGGATTCTCGGACCAGGATGCGGCCCTCATCACCCAGGGCATCTGCCACGGACTTGACCGCAGCCTGAACATCCTCATCGTTCTGCGCGTCCGGTTTGCTCTTCACCTTTACATTCTTCAGCACCTGCGGATAAAACTTCACCGGAGCGGCCAGTTCACTCATCGGCTTTTTCTTCGCCAGCATCACTTCCATCAGCTTCAGACTGGTAAGGATCCCGTCACCGGTGGTGGCGTACTTGGAAAAGATGATATGACCGGACTGCTCTCCACCGATACGATGCCCGTTTTTGACCATGTTCTCATAGACGTATTTATCCCCGACTTTGGTCTTTTCATACTCGATTCCGACCGCATCCAGGGCTTTGTACAGCCCAAAATTCGACATGACCGTTGTGACCACTTTGTTGTTGAGCAATTTACCGCGCTCTTTCATATAAAGGCCATAGATATACAGGATATGGTCCCCGGTCACCACATTGCCGTGTTCATCCACACAAAGACAGCGATCCGCGTCACCGTCATAGGCAAACCCAACGTTCAAACCGTTCTCAACCACAAATTTCTGCAGATGTTCGATATGGGTCGAGCCACAGTCTTTATTGATGTTCAAGCCATCCGGTTCAGCATGAATAACATAAGTTTTGGCGCCGATGGCATCGAAAACACTTTTGGCGATCTGCCAGGCAGAGCCGTTAGCAGCGTCAATGCCAACCTTGATGTTCTTGAAACTGTATTTGGAGAGCCCGATCAGGTAACCGATATAGCGGTTGCGTCCCGCAGCATAATCCACCGTGCAGCCGATTTCGTCACGCTCGGCCATCGGCACTTCGGTTTTACCGTCGAGATAATCTTCGATCTCCAACAGCGTATCCTCATCCATCTTTTCACCGTAACTGTTGACGATCTTGATCCCGTTGTCATAGTAAGGATTATGCGACGCGGAAATCATGATTCCACAATCAAAATCATCCGTCCGGGCAATGTAGGAAACAGAAGGAGTCGTTGTCACATGCATGATATAAGCATCCGCACCGGAGGCAGTCAGCCCGGTACACAGCGCATACTCAAACATATAACTGGAACGGCGTGTATCCTTCCCGATCACGATCTTAGCCTTTTTGTTCAAGCGTTTTCCGTAATACCAGCCGAGAAAACGGCCTATCTTCACCGCATGGTCAAAAGTCAGGTCAATGTTTGCTTCACCACGGAAACCATCTGTTCCGAAATATTTTCCCATTATTCATTTTCCTTTTTCACATATACTAACTCAGATTTTCCGTAATTATATCTTATTATCACAAAAACCCTTCCATTTGTCACGTCTCAAAGATAAAAAAGAGTGCCTCGCTTGCATTTGAGACACTCTCTTTCTTCATTTTCTGTGGACTACCTTTTCAATTATTTCTCACTGTCAAGAAAATTGTAGAGGAAAGCCGCAACGATACCGCCGATGAGCGGAGCCACGATGAACACCCAGACACTCTTCAGTGCATCACCGCCCATGAAAAGCGCAGGTCCGAAGGAACGGGCAGGATTCACGGAGGTACCGGTGAAGAAAATGCCCAACAGGTGAACCAGCGTCAGGGAAAGACCGATGACCAGACCCGCAACACGGCCATTTTCCTTTTTCGAAGTGACGCCCAGGATCGCCATCACGAAGACACAAGTCAGGATGATCTCAATAATGATAGATTTCCAGACTGAGCCGTCATAGAGTCCGTTGGTTCCCAGTCCATACTGCTTTCCGGTCAGGGCAGCCAAAACGCCGGCGCCGGCGATACCGCCAAGGAACTGAGCAACAACGTAACCGATAAAATCGGAAATGCTCATCTTTCCGCTGCACAGCATGGCGATAGAAACAGCCGGGTTAATGTGGCAGCCGGAAACATTGCCGATGGAATAAGCCATGGCAACAATAACAAGGCCAAACGCCAGTGCGGTGATCAGGTAAGCCGCATTCGCTTCAGCGGTACAACCGGTCACTGCGGCAGTCCCGCAGGCGAAAAAGACCAGGACAAAGGTTCCGATAAATTCAGCAAAATATTTTTTCATAATAATAATCTCCTTTTTCAAATTGCCTGCGAATTATATCACTTTCCAATAATTCAACGCAGGCATATAGACTAAATTATTAATTTTGCAAAAAACATACCAAAACCAATTTATTCCACAATATCCGCATATTTCAAAGGAATGACCTTTTCCAAATCTGAAGGTATCACTTCCACCTGATAACCGATATGTCCGCCGCTGAAAAGCATTTTCGGACAATCACGGGCGCTGATATCAACCACCGTAGGAAAAAACTTCTTCATCCCGATAGGGGAACAGCCGCCATGAATATACCCTGTCAAGGGAAGCAGTTCTTTGGATTTGATCATCTCAATGTTCTTTTCTCCGACCGCTTCTGCCGCTTTTTTCAGGTCCAGCTCACAGCAGCAGGGGACGACAAACACATAATGCTGACCGGTTTTTCCAACCGTTACCAGTGTCTTGAAAACATTCAGGGGATCTTTTCCAAGCAATTCCGCGACTTCCGTGCCGCTGGCAGCCGTTACCCCGTCGCCGTAATTATAAGCAGCATATTCGATTTTATGCTGTTCCAGCACCCGCATTACATTCGTCTTGTTATTCTTCATTTTGTTTCTTCAGATTCCTGCTGAAAATATGCCTCATTCAGTCGGATCTCGAGCTGCCGAATCTCTTCCACTTCCTTCATTACTTCTTCCGTAGAACCCGGTTTGAAGGAAATGTAAGGCATCTTCCAATAACCGCTGCCGGTCGTGATCTCGCTGCCAAGTTCTGCCTCTACCTCATAATAAGGATTTCCGGGCATAACGATATGCACCCAGGTTTTTCCCGGTTTCAGCTGGAAATTGTTCCCTTCCGCATCCAGGAAACGAATCGGCCGCATCCTTGCAGATTCACGTTCAAATTGTTCGCTCTTTGTTGTCCATGTCACATGATATAATTTTCCGTCCCGAAATATCAAAGCCGGATTGGAAGCGACATAATTCAGGTAGACAGTAAAAAGCCCGTATTCTGGTTTTTGATCCGGAACCCAGTCATGGGTCGCCATCAGGATGATCAGGTTTTCCGCACCGATCTGTTCACCGGTTGAGGCATCTACATCCGCAACCAATGACTGCGGATCTTCAACGGAATTCTGCATACGAAGATACCGGCCTGCCGCATCGTCATAACGCCATAAGATCTCATTGGTGGACGCATAACGAACAAACAAAGATCTTGCTTCGCGTCCGCCTTCCGGAGGAGTCACATCGAAAGAATAGCGCAGGTTATTCGGATCAGCAGGTGTGGAAAGCGGCTCCCACTTATCAACGATCCGTTGATAGTGTTCCACAGGAAGTACCGGATAAAGCTGGTCACCACTCTCTCCGTACCACAGTTCCAGACTTTTGATATCTGAATCCAGAACAGATTTTGACGTACCGCCGGCAATAATAATGCCTCCGTACTGTTTGCGAAGTTCTTCCAAACCGAAAATTGCTGAAGAGATTCGGGATACAGGAACAGTCGGCTGCTCCCCATAAAACATCAGGATCGGGCGGGATTCTTCATTATTCACATACATTTCAAAGACCCACTGCGCCTGACTGTGTCCGGAAGATGGTCGGAAGGCAGAGGGATAACGAGCCAGCGGCACAAACACCGGCGGCAAACGCAGCAGATCCGGGTTTGAGATCGGCATCCCGGTAACAGGGTTGAGATCCACCACCTGACCATTATTTGAATCCTGTTCTTCCACAACAGGATCACTATTGGGATTTTGAATCATCGGAATGTTATCTTCCGGTATTGTTTCAACAGCGGAATTTCTCTGTATCATGCCACCGTCTTCGGCTGCCGGATCCGAATAAGGATTTTGGATCATCGGGAGACCTTCTTCTGCCATCTGAAAAGCAGACAGGCTCAGAACCATCAGTGCCGGCAATATCATCATGAAAATCGTGCGAAAAGTTTTCATCTTCTCTCTCCTCTTATTCGCCAACTTTGCATTCTCTTACTCTCTAATTTTACACAAAAAATCATATTGCGGGAGTTGTCAGGAAAAATATCATCATCAGTCCTCAATATAAAGTTTATAAAAAATTCATAACCCGGGAAAAATCAAATATAATTGTGAGAGAACTGGAAATTTTCAGTCCGGGAAAGGATCAATTATGGCAAAAAATATGGATATAGACAACAACAGTTTCACGATCCGTGACATCATGGATGTCACGCCCTCACAGCGAATTGCCATGCTGATCGATGGTGACAATGCCCAGCCTTCCATGATCGAGAAGATGCTGGCCGAAACGACAAAATACGGGTTGATCACGATCCGTCGAATTTACGGAGACTGGACCGCATCCAACATGGGCGGATGGAAAGAAGTACTGCAGACGCATGCGATCCAGCCGATCCAGCAGTTCCGTTACACTGTCGGGAAAAATGCGACTGACAGTGCCATGATCATCGACGCCATGGACCTTTTTTACTCCGGTGCGGTTGACGGTTTCTGTCTGGTTTCGAGCGACAGCGACTACACAAGACTCGCCACACGCATCCGTGAACAGGGCATTTTTGTGATGGGCATCGGTAAAAAACAGACGCCACGGGCATTTGTGAATGCCTGTGATCTTTTTGTTTATGTGGAAAACCTGGGCCCGGCAGAATCCTCCAAACCGGAACAGCCCGCGAAAATCCAGACGAAGAAAAGACGTACGAAGAAATCAGCCAGCGCTGAAGAAAAGGACAACAGCGCCCAAAACACACCGATCCCACTGCTGAAAAAGGCCTTTGACCTGGCCGCACAGGAAAACGGCTGGGCATTTTTGGGCTCCCTCGGTCATCACCTCCGTCAGCTGGACCCTGGGTTTGATTCCCGAACCTTCGGTTTCAAACAGCTTTCCCTGCTCATTCAGGCCTATCCTGATGAATTCGAGACCAAGGAAGTCAAAGGCTCCGACGGGACATCCGTCATTTATGCCCGTGTAAAGAATTAGGAGCCACGATTAAGTACCAGCAACTGACAAGCGAAAACAGACAACAAACAACTTAATTATGTATAATCAATACCCACCTTACTATGAAGTTCGGCAGGATCCGCCGAAGAAAAACAAAGACAACCGTCCCTCCTGGGGTACGGTGATTCTGATTGCCCTGATCACCGCCATTCTCGGCGGTTTCATCGGCGGATCGGTCGGCGGGAACCGGGAAATGAAATTCCTGAACCTGCCTTTCCTGAATAATGAAAACAAATCTGTGCAAACAGCAGAACCGGCTGTCGCCAGCGAGGAAGTCACCGCACTGCAATCTCAAATTGCTGAATTAAGAGCACAGATCACTGAATTGGATTCTCAACGGCCTGTCGGACAAATCGAAGCCATGCAGACCGAAGTTTCCAGCCAGATCACCCGTGTAGTGGAAGAAGTTGCCCCGGCAGTGGTGACCATTACCGCGGTTATCCCAGGCTCCATGACCTACTTCGGGTTCCGTACTTCCGATTCCACTTCTATGGGGTCCGGTGTGATCATCAGTGAAGATGGATACATCCTGACCAACAACCATGTCATCAGCGAAGGCCGCGAATATTATGCAGAACTGGCCAATGGCACCGTTTTGCAGGCACAGCTCATCAGCGCCGATTCTTTTTCCGACCTGGCAGTCCTGAAGGTGGAAGGTGAAGTTCCCGCTGTCGCAAAACTCGGCAACTCCGACCTGCTTAAAGCGGGAGAGACCGCCATTGCTATCGGTTCCCCGCTGGGAAACTTTAAGAACACCGTCACAGTCGGGGTCATCAGCGCAACAGGACGGTTTCTGGAATCCTCTAACGGTTATCAGATGGAAAACCTGATCCAGACCGACACTGCTATCAACCAGGGCAATTCCGGTGGTCCATTAGTCAACCTTGCCGGTGAAGTGATCGGCATCAACGTCATGATCGTCCGCGGCTCCAGCTATTCCAGTGCCACCGCAGAAGGTCTTGGCTTTGCCATCCCCTCCAACACCGCAAAACTCATCAGCGACCAGATCATTCAGAACGGTGCATTCAGCCGCCCGGTCCTCGGCATCCGCTGGACGGAAATCACTTCCCGCATGGCCCGGTCTTACCAGCTTCCGACCGATTCCGGTGTTTACATTATGGACCTGACATCCGGCGGTCCTGCGGAAAAGGGTGGACTGAAGGTGGATGACATCATTATCCGCATCGGAGACTATACCATCGCAGAGAATGGCTCATTTTATAACTGTCTTTTCAAATACAGTCCGGGAGATACCGTTGAAGTCGAAGTGTACCGCGGTACCTCAAGACGGACCTTCACGGTCACGCTTGCCGGTGATGCGGATAGCACAACGGTGACAAGACTGTAAATTAAATGAGAAATTAGGAATGAAGAATGAGAAATTTGTGAAAATACATATCGTATCTTTCCTGAATTCCTGGCAGACTCATTCCATAACCATAAAGCATGAAAAATAATAGAACTTCTATTAAGGCTGATCACCAGTCACTAACCACCGGTCAATATTTTCAATTTTTTTGCGCTTTGTCAGTCCTCAGCGGGCTGACAGCGCTTTTTTTTACCTTTTCCGAACCTTCTGAGACAAAAAACGCCTTTTTTGCCGGTTATTCCCTCAGCCGCTGGATATTGGGTCTAGGCACGGCAGCACTTACCGCATTTTTCCTCTTTCTGCTGATCCGGGAAAGACAAAGCAAAGGTGCTGTTTCCAATGCAATCCATCAATATCTCAAAGAGGGAGACCGGGCTTATTTCGCTTTTCTTACATCCCTGTTTGGACTGTTCCTGTGCCTGTGGATCTTCCGCTTTTCCTGGTTATTTGTCCCCAAAAACCTGCGCCCGCAGCTGCTGTGGTTTGCATTCATCTTTCTGGCCGCCTCGATCCTGCTTTTCATTAGTTACCGGGACGCGTTTAAAACCGGGAATGTGTGGGAAAAATACCGTCTTTTTCCCCGTTTGCAGGATCTGAACAAGACACAGAAAAAATCACTGCTGGTCCTGACCATTATCAGCCTGATTTACGTCGCGATTCTGATGCCCTCCAACATCAACGGCACCCGTGATCCCAAAGATTTTCAGGCCTATGGCGGAGATGAAGTAGTGATCTACCCGATCCTCCAGGCCGTGGCAGATCCGGGGAACACCTATAGTGAATGGCTCTACCACCACTATATCCACGAGGATTACCACTATGGCTACCCTTTTTACGCGGTCTCTTATGCCGTGCTGCTGCCTTACCGGCTCATCCTCGGACCGGATTACCTGCAGCGAGTTGACCTGACTGTGCCGACCCTGCGGGTGATGGTTTCGGTGATCCCGCTGATGCTGGGCTGCATGATCCTGACCTTCCTGACCACCCGCTTCGAACATCCGCTGCTGAGTGCAGCGGTATATATTTTTCTGTTGACAGCACCGGGATCTCTGCAAAACAACCAGGGCTTTTGGCATCCGGACGGGCTCAACCTGCTGTTTGTCTGTGCAGCCCTTTATTTCCTGCAGCGGGACCGGCTGCGTTTTGGACGGAATTTTTATCTCTGCGCCTTTTTCGTTGGTCTCTCCGCAGCTATTCGTCTGTTCGGTTTTTTCTTCTTCCTGGCAGTTTTTGTCTGCCTGGTCTCTGCTGTCGTTACAAATCGTCTTCGCCTGCATGAAGCGATCGTTAAAGGTTTATTCTTCATTCTGGTGATGGGTGGTACGATCCTTTGGAGCAGTCCGTTCCTGTTCCGCGCGGATGCCCGGCAGAACATGATTGCCATCCTTACAGAAAAAACCGGTGAAATGAGCAGTGGTTATAATGCGGATTTCAGTGATCCGAAAAACGATTACCGCCCCGGCTGGGATGCCTGGTATCCGGCTTTTGAAGATCATTTCACGGAGATGTTCTGTTTCTTCTTTCTGATCGTTTCCCTGCTCACCGCCTGCTTTGCCGGCAGGGAACAGTGGACATTTCGAATCCTCTTCCTCTGGTGGATCGTGGTAGCGGTTTATCTGATCTGGTTTGTTGCAGTCAAGTCAACCCAATACGTACTGCCGATGATGCTCCCGCTGATGAGCTGTATCTTCGCCCTGCCCCGGGCATTGCGGGATCTTTCCAACAAACAAATTCGCCTCTCTGCATGGATTCTCTCCTCTGGGATCTTCACTGCGCAGCTCATTATCAATCTCATTAAAATCGCTCCACGGTTTCAATAAATTTCTCACACCGGGTCTATTAACAAATAAAGACAGTTCCACGTCACAATAAATATGACATGGAACCGTCTTTTTTAAGTTTATCGTTATTACTTATTCTTCTGATTTATTTTCTTCAACCGGGGAAGATTCCACAACGACTTCCGGCTGTTCCTCCACTTTCTCACATTCATCCGGGCCGACCGCATTCTTCACCTTTTCCACGAATTCTTCCGCGGCATTTTCAACCTGGTCCATCGTGTTTTTCACATGTTTCTTTCCCATCTGCGGACCACTGAAGCTGAAGCGGTATCCCATGATGAAAACGAGCCCCATGATCAGTACCACCGGCCAGAAGAAGGCACACAGCAGCAGGGCCGCCAGCCAGATCGGAATATCCAGGAACACTTCACCGGAGTTCTTTTTCACTACAAATGTGTTCAGTGAGAGGAAGTCCCAGCAGCTCTTGAAGAAATTGCTGCCGGCTTCTTTCATCTCGTCAACCGGAATGTTGAAGCTGCCCTTCGGATTGCGGTTCACATTTTCCTGTGACTGTTCCTGAGAAGCACCGTTTTTATCCTTTTCCAGATAAATAGCTGCATCAACAGCATCCCAGTTGCTGGCTTCCAGCGCTTCTTTGGCTTTTTCATAGCTCACCCCAAAGGTGTTGACAAGCTTTTCAACGAGTTCAAAATTCTTTTCCATGATTCCACTCCTTATTCTCCGGGGAAAAACCCCGTTTGCTTTTGTATGTTATCTATCATACAACATCAAGATAAGAAGAGCCTGAGGGAAAGATTAGAAAAAGATTATAAAAAGTTAGAAAACAAAAAACCGATCGATCTGACCGGTTTTGTTCAGGCACCTCCAATGGAATTCGAATCCATGTTGTAGCCTTGAGAGGGCTATGTCCTGGGCCGCTAGACGATGGAGGCTCATAACG
>CAYWKZ010000078.1:0-7459 GCA_964459115.1 uncultured Leptolinea sp.
CACTTCTTAACGATATTTCCCCGGCCAGCCAGGTTTTGGTTTGGCCCTTTTCATCCATTGTGATCAGGCTGCCGTCCGGGGCGATGCCTGTCACCGTGCTCAGCTCGCTGCTCCCGTCGGGACGGACCAGCCGGGCGGTCTCGCCTTTATAAGCGAGCACCTTTTCCCAGCGTTCAAAGAACTCCGGGCTGCCGAGCAGCGGGCGCAGCCGGATGAGCTGTGTCAGGAAAGCGGGGATCCATTCAAGACGCGGGATGACGGTCCCGGTCTCATCTTCGACCGAAGAGGCGGGGTAGGTGATGTCGGGTATCTCAGGTGCGGAGCCGTGATAGAGGTTGATGCCCACGCCCAGGATCAGGGCGTTGAGTTTGCTGCCCTCCCACTGTGTCTCGCAGAGAATGCCGGAGATCTTCCGGCGGTTCAGCAGCACGTCATTGGGCCATTTGATCTCGCTTTCGATGTCCCGGCACTCCCGCAGCGCTTCATGGACCGCCAGGCCGGTCAGCGGGGAGAACAGATTGAGATACTCCATTTCCGTTTCCGTGGGACGGATGATCACCGTCATCGGCACCGATGCGCCCGGCACCGTGATCCATTTCCGCTGCATCCGTCCGCGGCCTTTGGTCTGTTCAAAGGCGGTGATGACGGTCATGTCCGGGGCACCGGCGGCAGCCCGCTCAAACCCGAAGTCGTTGGTGGAGCCGATGGCGTCAAAACAGTGAATCTCGCCAATCGGCAGCTTGCTCAACGCCTGTGCTAATTCTTCCTGTGTCAGTTTTTCCATAGGTTTTTGAAGAACAGTCCTTTTTAAACCCAAAAGCTGCCGCGCGGACAGCTTTTGACAATTTTCGGCAACAACCGGCGATTATTTCGCGGGGGGTTCCATGCCTTCATGCAGTTCGGTGCGGCCGATGCGATAGATCTTGGTACCGCATTCCGGGCAGGTGCCGAAAACGACAGCGGAGCCGCGCTTGTTGAAACCAGCGGTGGGATTCTGGATCTCACGCTTTGCCTTACATTTTACACAATATCCTTCCATTATTACCTCCAGGTTTTTATTGTTTTATTCAAAGCATTCAAGCTTTATGTTTGAAATGACCATATTTATCTGTTTCGGTCACCTCACATAATATGAGTATACACAATGTTCCGAAAAAATCAAGGGCTCTGGAGTAATTCTGAGGAAAAACAGCTCAAACATGTGACGTATATCACGATTTGCCAATAAAAATGGCTTCCGAAGAAGCCATTTTTTTGTCAGAGGATCGTAACGTTGCTCGCCTGAAGGCCTTTCGGACCGCGTTCAACGTTGAATTCAACTTCCTGTCCTTCTTTCAGTGTACGGAAACCGTTCGCCTGAATGGCGGTGTAGTGAACGAAAATATCTTCACCTTCGGGCTGTGAAAGAAAGCCATAGCCTTTCGACTCGTTGAACCACTTAACTGTACCTTTTACTGTTTCACTCATTGTGTACCTTCTCCTGATTTTTTATCCCTTTTGAGGATATCTATGTGTTGACCGCTGAATCCATGCCTTGAGAACCACCCGCATTTTTTATTCAACGATTTGTTTTCAGCACAATTGTTATTTATATCACAAAACGGAAAAAAAGGTCATAAAAAGTACAATGTCATTAATAAATTTTTCACAAATTTCTCAAAATGTGACAATTTTTCAGATTTCTATTGATTTAGAAAAGCGCTGACTGATTCAGGCTGGGTCAAAGTGACCTGTTTTCGTTGACTCAGAATTGAGTCGACAGAACAGGTTGCATTAACTCACATGTGCATAAGAGACCGGCTTTCCGGTACATCAGCAGCTGGTGCCTTTCTCTGGTACAATAGTCGAAGGAGATAAAAAGGCATGACAGAAAGGGTGAGCAGAACTTTATTTCAGGAGCTGGCAAAAACCGGGGCGCTGAATATCTCTCCGGAGGAAAGCGAAACACTGCGGGCCGAGCTGAATGAACAGCTGGAAGTGATTCGGCAGCTGGAATCGATTCCGCTGGATGAGACGCTGCCGCCGGTGATCCATGGAAACCCCTATCCGCCGGAGATCCGCTGTGAATTGCGCGAAGACGAGTGGGAACCCTTCGCGTATCCCTCAGAGATCATCGCTCAGGCTCCCCTTTCCCGTGAGGGATTCATCGTCTCTCCGGACGTGGCGCATATCAAGTTAGGAAATCGTGGATCATGATCAGGTGCGAGGAAGTCACAGCCTTGTCCGCGCTCGAACAGGCGGAACTGGTGCGTTCAAAGCAGATCGGGGCTGAAGAGCTCCTGGAACTCACGCTGCAGCGGTTGGAACAGACCGAAGGGACTCTCCATGCCTTTGTCACGATCTGTGAAAAGGAAGCCCGGGAAAAGGCCCGGGACGTGGACCGGCGGATCACCGCTGGAGAGGCTGTGGGCCCGCTGGCAGGCGTCCCTTACTCTGCCAAAGACGTGTTCTGTACCCGCGGCATTCAAACCACTGCCGGCTCCGGGATCCTTTCCGGCTGGCTGCCGCCCTATAGCGCTGCTGCTATCGAACGGCTGGACAGAGCGGATGCGGTTTTGATCGGGAAGACCAACTGTGACGAATTTGCCATGGGCGGGACCAATGAAACCAGCGCCTGGCAGCCGTGTCCGCGTAATCCTCACGATCCGGAGCGTGTTGCCGGAGGTTCATCCGGCGGATCGGCTGCGGCTGTGGCTGTCGGCGCGGGAGCCTTTTCTTTGGGTACCGATACCGGCGGGTCGATTCGGGAGCCGGCCGCTTTCTGCGGTGCGGTGGGGCTGAAGCCCACCTACGGCCGGGTCTCGCGCTGGGGTGTGGCTGCCTTTGCCTCTTCCATGGATACCGTCGGACCGCTTACCCGCTCCGTGAAGGATGCTGCGCTGCTTATGAATGTTCTCGCTGGGTTTGATCCCCGGGACAACGTGACGGTCCGGGTCCCGGTACCCGATTACCTCGCAGAGCTTGAAAAAGGCGTTAAAGGAATGCGCATAGGAATCTCTCCGGACCTGATGAGTATCAAAGGTGTCAGGTCTCAGGTGTCAGGTTTCAGGTCTCAGGGCCCGGAATATGAACTGAATGATGAGGATTTTGGGATCGATCCTGAAATCAGAGCTGCGGTGGAGCGGGTCGCAGCGATTCTTGAAAAAGCCGGCGCGGAGATCGTGCGCGATGTTCCGATGCCGAACACAAAATATTCCGTCCCCGCTTATTTTGTCATTTCCCGCATTGAGGCTTATTCCAACCTGCAGCGTTATGACGGGCTGAAATACGGACGGGCTTCGCGGCAGGACCATGAGGATATGTATGACTTTTTCGCCGATTCCCGGCAGGATGGCTTCGGACGGGAGGTCAAGCTGCGGATCCTGGCCGGCCTTTACCTGAGCCAAAAGGAATTTTATGAGAAATATTACCTGCGTGCCCAGCGAGCCCGGGCGCTGATCCGCAGCGACTATGACCGGGCGTTCGATCCGCAGGGTCCGTACCGCCTGGACGTGCTGCTGACGCCTTCAGCGCCGGTCACTGCTTTCCGCTTTGACCGGCGGGGCAGCGATCCGCTGTTGATCCGCTATGCTGACCGGTTCACCGCTCCTATGAACTTTGCCGGCACCCCCGGCATTTCCTTCCCTGCCGGAAAAGATAAAAACGGACTGCCGATCGGCGTGCAGGCGGCGGGGTATGATTACTGCGAGTCAAAGATCCTGCGGGCGGCTTATGCGGCGGAACAGGAGATGACATGACCGAGTATATTGCCACCATCGGCCTGGAAACACACATCCAGCTGAACACGAAGACCAAAGCCTTCTGTGCCTGCAAAGCGGATTCCCGAAATGACTCACCGAACACAAACATTTGTCCGATCTGTACCGGTCAGCCGGGGGCGCTCCCTTCACCCAACGCGGAAATGGTGCGGAAGGCGCTGCGTCTGTGTATTGCGATGCATGCCGGCATCAATCGGACCTCATACTTCGACCGGAAAAACTATCTCTATGCGGATATGCCCGGCGGCTACCAGGTGACGCAGAATGACAGGCCCATCGGGGTCGGCGGCTGGCTGGATGTGGATATGGAAGACGGGCGGACGGTCCGTGTCCATATCGATAACCTCCACATGGAAGAGGATGCCGGGAAGACCCGCAATGATGACGGGGTGCGCCTGATCGACTTCAACCGTGCCGGAGTTCCGCTGGTGGAGATGGTGACACAGCCGGACCTGCACTCGGCGGATGAGGCGGCGGTGTACCTGATGCGGCTGCGTCAGCTGGTTCGCTGGATCGATGTCTCGGAGGGTGACATGGAAAAGGCTCAGCTGCGCTGTGATGTCAACGTTTCCGTTGCACCGGCGGGAGCGGACCGGCCCGGGAAAAAATGCGAGATCAAAAATGTTAACTCCATCGAGGCGGTCCGCAGGGCTGTCAATGCGGAGATCAAACGGCAGACAGGCGAATTGAAGGCCGGACGGGCTGTGGAGCAGTGGACCATCGAATGGGATGATGAGGCACGGGAATTGCGGAAGATGCGTTCCAAGGAAAACGCGGTGGATTACCGTTTTTTCCGGGAGCCGAACCTGATGCCGGTGGTGATCACTGAGGAGATGATCCGAAAGGTCCGTGCGGAGATGCCCGAGCTGCCCCGTGAGCGGAAGCTGCGGTTTATGTCACAATACGGACTTCCCGCTTATGATGCCGGATTGCTGACCGCGGAGCGAGAGACTGCGGACTATTTTGAAGAGGCATTGAAACTTTATGACGGGGATCCGAAACGCGTCTCCAACTGGATGATGAACGAGATGGTGCGCCTGATGCATGACCTCGGCATTTCCGCAGGGGCCTTGAAGGTCCGTCCTGCGGACCTGGCGGAGATCATCCGGCTGGTCGATTGCAGAACGGTGAGCATGGCGACCGGGAAAGAGCTGATCGACCTGGTTCAGGAAAGCGGAAATAGTCCTGCTGAGATCGTCAGTGAACGGGGGCTGGCGATGGTCAGCAGTGATGCCGCGCTTCGTGAGATCTGTGAGAAAATTGTGGAGGAACACCCGAAGGAGGTTGCCGCCTACCTTGCCGGCAAGGAAACGCTGCTGGGCTGGTTCACCGGCCAGGTGATGCGGGAGACGAGGGGCAAAGCCGACGCGAAACTCACGGGAGAATTATTCAAACGTATAATGAATTCATAAATACTTTTACATCAATGATTTGTTATTTTATGATGAACAGCTAATTCTGTTTCTGTGAATCTGTTCATGTATGTGATATTTGTTCAAATCTCAGTTATCTTCGGGCGAAAACTATAAAACGTAACGATATTCTTACTAAAGACGCTTACATATCATATTGATTTCTATTGCCTTTCCGTGTAAAATATTAAAATATATATAGTAATCTAAGGAAACGCTGATTTAATCGGCTTGAGTCAAAGTGACCTGTTTTCGTTGACTCAGAATTGAGTCAACAGAACAGGTTGTATTGACTCAATTGCCATGAAATAGGCATTAATCAGCGTTTCCCTAAAATAGAGTAAGCTTTTAGAATAAGACATAAGAATAGGTGTATAAAAAATTTTATATAAACGGTGATCAAAGTGGAAGAATTCAAATCGGCGAGAATGGCTACGAAAAAAGAAAAGAAACTATACGAAGATCGTAAAGCTATTTTATTTGGCTCTTAAGAATTTTTCATAGGAGAAATAATGAACGAACAAGTCACAAAATCAATTCCCACACCTGTTGAATTTTTTCTGGACGGAAGACGTTTTTTACAATATGGAATCTCTCCTGTAAAAATAGCTTCATTGCTGGCCGAGGAGCGGAAAAGAAACAAAGTAAAAAGAACTGAACCCATTTATAAAGATGGTGTTGCGTATATACGTGCGTCTGATGGCAGGTTAGTACGGCTTGAACACTTTGATCCTGAAACTATGGAAAAATACACACTCACCCCTGATGCCGTATTAAGCAGAGAGGTTGTAAATAGAATGGAAGATTTTGCTTTAAAAGCAGAAGTTGTTGATGAAGATTGTCCGGAGTTATCTGATGAGCAGATTTCATCAATATTACAAAAGGCTATTGAACAAAGAAAAGCAAGAAAATAATTGAGATAATAATGAAAGAATATGATGTGATCGTGATCGGGGCGGGGCCCGGTGGATATACGGCGGCATTGCAGACCGCAAAGAACGGATTGAAAACAGCGGTGATCGAAAGGGAAAGCCTCGGCGGCGTGTGCCTGAATGTGGGCTGCATTCCCTCCAAATCCCTGCTGAAGAACGCGGAACTGGCCCGGACGCTGCGCAAAGACAGCAAAACCTTCGGCATTTCCTGCGAAAACCTGAGTCTGGATTACGCTTCCGCGGTACAGCGTTCCCGCAAGGTCTCGAAGCGGCTGAACCAGGGCGTGGCCTTCCTGCTGAAAAATGCCGGTGTGGATGTGTTTTTCGGCACTGCAGCTTTCACGGATGCCCACAGCCTGCACGTGCTCATGAATGACGGCACAGCGGAGGACTTCCGTGCGGAAAATATCATCATTGCCTGCGGGACGAAGCCGGTGGAGATTCCCGGAATGGAGCCGGACGGTGAAAAGATCCTGAATTACCGTCAGGCGATCCTGCAGGAAACATTGCCGGGCCGGGTCGTGATCATCGGCGGCGGTGCCATCGGTGTGGAATTCGCCACGGTCTGGAATAGCTATGGTGCTGCTGTGACCATCGTGGAAATGCAGTCTCACCTGCTGCCGAATGAAGATGCGGAGGCAGGCGCGGAGCTGGAGCGTTCCTTCAAAAAACAGGGGGTCAAGATCAAGACCGGAACGGCGCTGAGCAGTGTCGATAAAACAGCGGATGGCGTTGTCGTGCACCTCAAACAGGGCGAGACGGAAAGCGCTGTCGAGACGGATCAGGTGGTGATCGTGGTGGGGTTCCGCTCCAACGCATCGGAACTGGGTTTGGACAAAGCCGGTGTGTCTGTGACTTCCCGCGGCTGGATCGAAACCGATGAGATGTGCCGGACGTCTGTTCCCGGGATCTATGCCATCGGAGATGTGGCCGGGAAGGTGCTGCTTGCCCATGCAGCCGAGGCCATGGGGAGAATGGTCGGGGATCTGATCGCCTGGAAGGGGCCGAAACCCTTGCGCTATGACCTGATGCCTCATGCCACCTATTCCCATCCGCAGGTGGCTTCCTTCGGATATACCGAAGAGTCAGCGAAAGCTGCCGGGGTGGAATATAAGGTCGGAAAGGCCGGATTCATCGCCAACGGAAAGGCGCTGGGCCTGGGTGAGAATGAAGGCTGGGTGAAGCTGCTCTGTGACGCTCAGACGGATGCCATCATCGGTGCGGTGATGGTGGGGCCTGAGGTCAGTGAACTGCTCCCCGAGCTTTCCCTTGCCGCGGCGCACGGGCTAACCGCCGGCGACATTGCCCTGAATGTCCATGCCCATCCGACCCTTTCCGAGGTGATCATGGAAGCAGC
>CAYWKZ010000078.1:7559-13794 GCA_964459115.1 uncultured Leptolinea sp.
ATGATGAATTCCGGTGTGCCCATGGCGCCGACGGAAACTTCATATTTATCGAAGGCGATCACCAGTTCTCCGTCTGCGTTCAGGTACCAGTGATGGTAGGCCGGAACGTTGCCGAACGCGACGTTCAGCGTGTCGGCATCGGTGAAATACATGCCGCCGTTGGCTTTGTTTGCAACATTCATTTCATCCAGGATCTGGTCATGGACTTTCTGAAGCTGATCCTCCGGGACCACGTCCTCCCAGCGGACAGGCATCCCGGTGTTTTTGTCCAGAGTCCAAAATTCGCTCGCGGTCATGGAAGAACCGGCGGCGAAGAAGGCGACGGTCTTGAAGGCAAAATAATCGTCGCTGTCAGCAAGGATCTCGTAGCCGTATTCATAACCGAAATAGGGACCGTCTTCTCCCACCATGTTTTCTTCAGCGCTGGCAACGGCCAACTCATATTCCTTTTGAATGCCTGCGGCGACTTCGGCAAAATGGGCGTTCATGGCTTCTTCTTCCTGTTTGTCAGCCAGTCCGCCGACCACGGGAACGTTGATATTCAGGTACCAGTTCACATCGGCATCTTCGATGGTGTCACCGACATAAAGGTCAAAGGAATATTTCTCATCTCTGACCAGCACAGCCTTGTCTCCGGTTATTTCAAATTGTATTTCACCGTAGGCGCCCGGTGCGATCTCGTATTTGTCGAAGGTGATCACCAGGCTGCCGGCTTCATTCACATACCAGTGATGGAATTCCTCGATATAAGAGAAGGCAATATCGAGATTCTCCTCGTCCAGCCAGAAAATCTCTTCGTTTTTGCTTTCATTTTCCTGTTTCATGGCATCAAAGATCATGCCTTTGATCTCTGTCAGCCGTTCTTTATCTGCCAGGTCGCTGAGTTCTACCTGTTTCCCGCTGTGTTTGTCCAGTGTCCAGTAATCATTGACGGTCATGGAAGAACCGGCGGCATAAAAGATCTGGGTCTTGAACACAAAGTGATCCGCGTTGTCGGTGACCATGTCATAGGTATATTCATACCCGAAGCGGGGCGTTTCATCCCCTTCAAAGTGCTCTTCAAAATAGCTCTTGTCTGCCTCATATTCTTTGCTGACTTCATCGGCCGCGGACAGGAAATATTCATTCAGTTTTGTCTGTTCTTCTTCATCGGCCATGCCGCTGATCTGCGGAACGGAGATGTTGAGATACCAGTATTCCGAATTGTCGATTCTGGCAGAACCCTGCGTCAGTTCAAAATGATAATCAGCATTGGACTCATCTGCGCTGACGACGGCGCTGAAGGCGAGCATCAGGACAAGCAGTAATGATCCGAAAAATAAACTTTTTTTCATAAGACTCCTTTTCGTGCGGAAAGTTTTCCGGCACGTTTTGATTATACTATGAAAAAATAAAAGTGAATTTTCTTCTTTATCTCACGTAGATGGCGCGGTTGCCGAGAGCTCCCCAGGAAAGCAGGAAAGTCTTCCAGTCACGGACATAGCGCAGCGCGCCGTCCTGGACGGTGACCCCGTTCTCGTCATAACCGATCACGACCACGGTGTGCTGGTAGGGTACCACATAGGTCGTGTGGCCGGTGGAGGCGGCGGTGTAAGGAACGGCATAGCCGATCTCAACGTTGCCGACGACCCAAACCATCACCGGTTTCCCCGCGGAGATCTGAGCTTTGAGCGCTTCCTCGGTATAGGCATAAGCCCCGACCGCGTTCAGCCCGTACTGGCGGAGCAGCGCGGCGACCGGTTCCTGATAAACACCGTAGGAAGCAGGCGGAATGTGCCCTCTGGCATCGGTCCAGCTGCCGACGAAACCTTCGTTCGGGTCATCGGATTTCGGCAGATAATAAAGGAATTCATCGGAATTGATGTTTACACCGAAATATGCGGCCAGGTCTACTGCCGAGCGGGTCTCACAGTCCAGGTTATAGGTCTGTGCATATCCGACAAAACCGCTGACATAAGCGGAGGGCTGGATGTTCTGACTGCCGTTCCAGTTGGAAAAGTCATCATACGGGCTGTCCTGCACCTGATAAAACCACTGGTCGCTGTTGGCCTCGTTCTGGTTCCAGCTGCCGTTTCCCCAGCCGTCGAGCTGCTGCTGATAAACCGGCACAGGGACATAGTCGGCGGACCCGTAATTGGTCTGCGGTTCGGACGTGGGTGCCCCGAAGCTGATGGTGTTGGTCTGGCCGGCCCATTCATAGGTGATGGGTTCCTGGTAGCCGTAATTGTAATAATTCTGCTGCGGGGTGTTTCCCCAGCTGTCCCATTCACTGTCCAAACCCTGCAGGAAGATACTCCAGTCAAAATCATCGGGAACCATGCTTTCCTGTGCGAAAGCGGGGATCACTGTTGAAAGAACCAGCAGTGAAAGAATGAAAACTTTAGTAATAATAGCCGTAGCCGTATTGTTGTTGTCCATAGCCTGTCTCCTCCTGTGTTTCATCGACGGTATGATAGGGGTCGACATAGATTTCGATATAAATGTCGTCTCCAAAGGGATCCCCCTTTGCGTCATAAGCCTGCCAGCCGCTGTAGTAGCTGCCCGCGGTTTGCGGTGCTGTGAAAATCACGGTGACTTCTCCTTCTTCACCGGGTTCCAGCGCCGGCAGGGACTGCCTGCTGTCGGCTTCCATCGCACTGCCGTCGATATACCGCAGGGAATACTTGTCATTCCAGGCACAGTCACCGTCATTCCGGACGGACCAGGTTTTGACGATCTCGTCGCCGGGAACAAAAATGCTGCCGTCCGGGACAGTTACGTCATCCAGATAGGTGAGGTATGAGCTGCAGTTGATGTCGGCCGCAGTCGGCATGGGGGTGATGGGGTTTACAGTCGGAGTGTTGACAACAGTGGCTACCAGCGTCGGAGGAATATAGGACTCAAATTCAACGCCTTTGAATTGAGAACGCCTGCATCCGCATAAAACTAAACCGAGACTGCATAAAAACAGCACTATTGTCTTTCTCATCTCTCCTGTCTCCATTATATTAAGGTGCAAGAAGAGTGCCAAGTTGTTACAGGCATTAGACTTTAGACGTTAGACATTAGACATTAGACTTTAGACGTTAGACATTAGACTGTTGGCAGTTGGCGGAGAAAGAAGAAATGAGAAAACAGGTGCCGGGAAGCACCTGTTTTGAAAATCATTTTGCTCATTGCCCCTGATCGAAAGATCAGAAATCCTCATCCTCTTCGTCGTCCTCATCCTCGTCATTCAGGTCAAGGATGATGGGTCCGTTCCGGGGAGACTGGTAAACGATTTTATTCTCATCCTCCTCATCTTCTTCCTCAGAATTGAACTGAAGGATCGGGGTTTCGGCATCCTTTGCAAATTCCCTCACCTTTTCTTCGATCTCAGCGCACAGTTCGGGATTGGCGTTCAGAAAATCAATGGCCTTGTCCCGGCCCTGGCCCAGTTTGAGATCCAGATAGGAATAAAAGGCTCCGCGTTTTTTGACGATTTCGAGCTCGGCTGCCATGTCGAGAATTTCAGCGGTCTTGTTGATGCCCTGGTCATGCATCAGGTCAAATTCAGCCACGGCAAAGGGTGGTGCGACTTTGTTTTTCACGACCCGGACCCGCGTGTGTCCGCCGATGATCTCACCGTTTTTCTTGATGCTGGTGATCCGGCGCACATCCATGCGGATGGAGGCGTAAAACTTCATTGCCAGGCCGCCTGTGGTGGTTTCCGGATTTCCGAACTGGATCCCGATTTTCTGACGCAGCTGGTTCGTGAAGATAACGGCAGTCTTTGTCTGGTTGATGATGCCGGAGAGCTTGCGCATGGCCTGGGAGATCAGGCGGGCCTGCATCCCCATGGATGCGTCTCCCATGGAGCCTTCGATCTCTGCTCGCGGGACCAGCGCGGCTACGGAGTCAACGATGATGATGTCAACAGCGCCGGAGCGGACCAGTGTTTCGCAGATCTCCAGCGCCTGTTCACCGGTATCCGGCTGGGAGACCAGCAGCTCGTTGATATCGACGCCAAGCTTGTGCGCATAGATTGGGTCGAGTGCGTGCTCCATATCGATAAAGGCAGCGGTACCGCCCTTCTTTTGCGCTTCCGCAACAACATGCAGACAGATCGTGGTTTTACCGGAGGATTCCGGACCGTAAATTTCGGTGATCCGTCCACGCGGAATGCCGCCGACACCCAGCGCCAGGTCCAGCCCCAGGGAACCGGTGGAAATCACTTCTACTTCCATTTGTTTTGCTTCGCCGAGCTTCATAATGGAACCTTCACCGTAACGTTTTGAGATATCAGTCAATGCCTTTTTCAGCATCATCTTTCGGGCTTCCGGATCGATTTCGGTTACCGGGGAAAGGGGTTCGGTTGGTTTTGTCTTCTTTGCCATGATTGGTTACTCCGTTAAGATTGCTAAACATTATTCTTTCGAACACTTCCTGAGTATAGCATGGATAGAATAATTTAGCAAGATATTAGAACATATTTGCTTACATATGTGACAGTAGAAACGGCACCCGGCGAATTATTGCTGTGTTATAATGTACTTATGTTGCTATATCACACCGGATTTCAGGAAATCAAAACACCGGATGTTCATCACGGACGGAAAAACGCGGACTTCGGCCAGGGCTTTTACCTGACCAGCGACGCTGACTTTTCCCGGCGCTGGGCAAAAGAGCGCACCGGCATGCAGACAGTGGTCAACACCTATGAACTGGATATGGGCGGGCTTTCTGTCCATGAATTCTCCCGCAGCCGGGAGTGGTTCGAATATATCTTTGCCAACCGTTCCGGGAAGCCGGACCCGCTCGACGCGGATGTCATCATCGGGCCGATCGCCAACGACACGATCTACGACACCTTCGGCATCATCACCAGCGGGTTTCTGAAGGAGGATGATGCGCTGCATCTGCTCCTGATCGGGCCGGAATACCGTCAGATCGCGCTGAAAACGGAAAAGCCCTCGGGACAGCTGAAATGGCTCTCGTCTGAAATCCTGACCCCGGAAGAACTCGTCAAATATCGGGCGATCGTTGCTGCGGAAGAGGCAGCCTTTCAGGAGCGCTTCGCTGCTGAATTGGAAAAAATCACCGCTGATTAGCACACGGGGATGCCGTCTTAGCTCTGGACCTCCGGGTCATTTTTCCGGCACAGAGAAGTGTCCCCATGTGTGATGCTGTAAATTCCGGGAATACGCAACTAACGAATCATGAAAGAGACATATGATGGAACTCAGGCACAAAAAGGCTCTGATTTTATTGAACAACTTCGCCGGGACCGGGAAAACCGGACTGAACACCTGGCTCATCATCAAAAAGATCGCCGAAAAAGGCTATGAACCGATCGTTTACCCGATCCTTCCCGGCACGGAACTGGTCAGTGAAAACATCTTATCCGCTTATGAAGGGGAGGTCGAGCTTGTCCTTTGCAGCGGCGGGGACGGAACGCTGAACCATGTGGTCCAGGGGCTCATGGGGCTGCGGACAAAACCGCGGCTGGCTTATCTTCCCGCCGGCAGCACGAATGATTTTGCCCGGACGCTGGGGATCCCCTCTGATTTTGACAAAGCGCTGGAAATGGCGACTCAGGACCAGACCTTTCGCTATGACGTGGGGACGCTGAACGGCCGCTATTTCAATTACGTAGCTGCATTTGGCGCTTTTTCGGCTGTCAGTTACGCTACGGACCGGCAGCTGAAAAATATCCTGGGCCATGCGGCCTATATTGTCAGTGCCGTCTCCGATTTATATGAAAACATGCGCTACAGCTGCCGCATCCGGATCGAGTCGGATGATTTTGTCCTGGAGGATGATTATATCTTCGGGGCTGTCTGCAATTCCGCTTATGTGGGTGGTTTCAGTGTTTTCAAGGATATGGATGTGCGGCTGGACGACGGGATGATGGAGATCCTGCTCATCAAAACGCCGAAAACTGCCGCGGACCTGCAGGGGATCCTGAATGCTGTCCAGCGCGGGACAATGAACAATCCTTTCATCACCTTCAGACACATTTCGAATGCACGCTTTCTTTCCGAAAGCGACATCGCCTGGACCGTAGACGGTGAGTATGGCGGTTCCTTCAAAGAGACGGAGATCCGCATCGAACAGCAGGCGGTCTCCATCATGCGCCGCTGAGTTGTAGGGGTCGGATTCTGTAGGCTCGTGCGCAGTATGAGCCGGAAGGATCTGACCCTTCCGACTCAGGAGACGGGCAAGGGGGACGGTACCCGCAGGGGCCTGTTCCAAACCTGCGCTAAAAGGTGCGAGC
>CAYWKZ010000079.1:0-13787 GCA_964459115.1 uncultured Leptolinea sp.
GTCTAATGTCTAACGTCTAACGTCTAATGTCTAACGTCTAACGTCTAATGTCTAAATAAAAAGAGGGTCTATGAAGGGAATCATATTAGCCGGAGGGTTCGGGACGCGGCTTTATCCGCTGACAAAAGTGACATCCAAGCAATTGCTGCCCATCTATGATAAACCGATGGTTTATTATCCCTTGAGTACCCTGATGCTTGCCGGGATCCGGGACATCCTGATCATCAGCACCCCTGAAGACACCCCGCGTTTCCGCTCACTGCTCGGAGACGGCAGCCATCTCGGCATGGAACTCTCCTACATGGTTCAGCCTTCTCCGGACGGACTTGCCCAGGCCTTCATTCTGGCGGATGAATTCCTTGCGGGCGGGCCCGGCGCCATGATCCTCGGCGACAATATTTTTTACGGGACGGGTTTCCGCTCCATGCTGCGCTCGATCGTCAAAAAGACAGAAGAGGAAGGGCGGGCAACTGTATTCAGCTATTACGTTCCCGACCCGGAACGCTTCGGTGTAGTCACCTTTGATGAGCAGGGAATCGCCACCAGTATCGAAGAAAAACCGGAAAATCCCAAAAGCAATTACGCGATCACCGGCCTCTATTTTTTCCCTGCCGGCGTTTCCGAACAGGCCAGACAGATAAAACCATCAGCGCGCGGTGAACTGGAGATCACCAAATTGTGTGAAATGTATCTTGATGAAGGTCTCCTTGATGTCCAGATCCTCGGACGCGGGTTTGCCTGGCTGGATACCGGCACCATGAGATCCCTTTTGCAGGCGGCAAACTTTGTCGAGACCATTGAATCCAGACAGGGGATCACGATCTCCGCTCCGGAGGAGATCGCTTACATCAACGGGTGGATCGACAGGGAGCGGCTGCTGAAAAGCGCCGAAGAATACGGAAAGAGTCCCTACGGAGAGCACCTGAGGGCGGTTGCCGAAGGACGGCTGCAATATTGAGCCAAGGAAGTCCTGACGAATAACAATTTCACGTTAAATAAGTCAATGCAACCTGTTCTGTTGACTCAATTCTGAGTCAACGAAAACAGGTCACTTTGACTCAATCTTATTTTCGGCGATGAGCGTTAAAAATCTGATAAAGCATGACGCCGGTGGCGACAGCGAGGTTCAGGGAATCACTGGAGCGCATCATGGGAATGGCAGCGATCTCATCACAGGCTTCGAATTCCTCTGCTGACATACCGGCCCGCTCCGAGCCCATCAAGAGGATCACCGGATCAGCATAGGTAATCTCCGCATAATCAGTGGCAGCCTTGTCCGAGGTCCCCACCAGCTGCAGACCGGTGCGCCGTTTCCATTCCAGGAATTCCGGCAGGGTCGTCCGGACGATCTTTGTGGAAAAAATCGCGCCCATGGTCCCGCGGATGGAGCCGATGTCATAAGGGCTTGTGCAGTCACCGATCAGGATCACGCCCTGGCAGTCTGTCGCGTCCGCCGTACGGATGATTGTGCCAAGGTTGCCCGGGTCCGCGATCTCCGTCAGCGCCACGATGATGCCGTGAGAGATATCCAGATCATCAAGGGCATAATAGCGGGCTTTTGCCACCGCAGCCAGCCCCTGTGGGTTCTCTTTCACCGCAAGGGATTCAAAGACGGGACGGGCGACTTCAAGAATATCCTGCCCGCGCTGCCGGGCCTTTTGCCAAAGCTCCAGCCCGAATTCTGTCTTCAGCAGCTCCGGACATACGATCAGCGTCTCGACCTCCGCACCTGTGTCAAAGGCTTCACCGATGATACGCAGCCCCTCCATGTAAAACAGACCCGTCCGCTTCTGCTCTTTTCGCTCGCGAAGCTTGCGGATCTCTTTCACACGGGGATTGGAAGGACTTGTTATCAGCATAGAATTCCTCTAATAAATGAAGAATTATGAATGAAGAATGAAGAATTCGTCTGCACGTTCTTACTTCTTCATTCTTACTTCTTCATTCTTCATTAATTTCAGGTATGCAAGGCTGGAGGAACAGGTGATAGCGACCGCAAGGGCATCCGCCGCGTCATCCGGCTTGGGGATCTCCTCCAGGCCGAGAATGGACTTCACCATCATCTGGACCTGCTTTTTTTCCGCACCGCCGTAACCGACCACTGCCTGCTTGATCTCCATCGGGGTGAACTCAGCAATCGGAATCCCTGCCTGCGCCATGCACAGCAGCACCACACCGCGTGCCTGTCCCACGGAAATAGCCGTCGTAACGTTGTTCGCAAAAAACAGCTTCTCCACAGCCCCGTAAGCAGGCTTATGGAGAAGCATTTTGGTTCGCAATTCATCGAAAATCGTCAGCAGACGATATTCCATTTTTTGTTTGGCCGGGGTGGAGATCACACCGTAATCGAGGACGGTCAGATCACCGCGCTCTGATACGTCAATGAAACCGTACCCGGTCAGCGCTGTTCCGGGATCAATTCCCAAAACAACCATGCGGAATTATTCTTCCATTTCGGCGTAGATGTCGTCGGAAACAGCCATGTTGTGGAAGATGTGTTCCGTATCGTCCATTTCGTCCAGAGCGTCGACTACACGCAAAACCTGGAGCGTATCTTCCTTGGAGAGTTCCATTTCCTGGTTCGGGATGTAGCGCAGTTCAGCTTCCGCGACATGCAGCCCGGCGCCCATCAGCGCGTCGGAGATGGATTTGAAGTTTTCAACTTCAGCGAAGATCTCAATGGTACCGTCATCGTTCTGTTCGATGTCGTCAGCGCCGGCTTCCAGAACCAGTTCGAAGAGACTGTCGAAATCCATGGAGCATTCTTCCAGCATGAAATAAGCTTTGCGCTGGAACTGCCAGGCAACGGAACCGGATTCACCCATGTTGCCGCCCGCGCGGGAAAGCGCATGGCGAACGTCGGCAACGGTACGATTGCGGTTTTCAGTCACACATTCGATGATCAGCGCGACACCCTTCGGTCCGTACCCTTCATACACAACTTCTTCAAAGACTGCACCGTCTTTGGATTCACCGGTGCCACGTTTGAGTGCGCGGTCGATGCTGTCTTTCGGCATGTTGTTGGAACGTGCCTTATCAATGGCCAAACGTAAGCGGAAGTTGGTGTCGGGATCGCCGCCATCGCGTGCTGCTAATGTGATTTCTTTCGCCAATTTTGTGAAGAGCTGTCCACGTTTTGCGTCGCCTGCACCCTTCTTACGTTTGATTGTCGCCCAATGAGAATGGCCTGACATATTTCATTCTCCTTTACTGAATAAAATAAAATAATTTTTGTTTTAAAAATTATTAATCAATACAAAACCATTTTGCCGATTCTAAAATGATTAACGTCAAAATTATACTTTTATTTTCTGATTTTGTAAAATCCATCATCAAAATGAGCGGGAAATTTATTACACCTAATTCATATGGTATACACCAAACGACTCATCGAAGGCATAGCGCACCGCGTCGACCCGCTCCATGCGGTCCATGTCATAGGTGACCACCAGCATGCCGGGCTCATAGGAGAAAGCGCCGCCATTCCCAATGTGCAGAGCGGTCATGTACGAGCCTCCATCCGGTTCCCGGGAGGAAACGTGCAGCAAAAAACGCGTGTCTTTTACCAGAAATTCATATTCCTGAATTCCGGAGCGGTCAGCCTTTTCCGCGATCACTTGTCCGCCTTTGATCACAGCATAATAGGCGCCTTCCCCTATGGTCTCCGGCAGCTGTGAAAGCCCGGCTGCCATGGCCGCCATTCGGACATCTTCCGGAAGGCTCAGCGGTTCAGTCAACGCACCGCCGGTCAGCACCACGGTCAGAAGATTCGGGTCAGATGCAGCCGCCAGGTGATCAGTGATTTTTTCACTTTCCCGCAGATGGACCAGCGCGTCAAAATGGCGGGAAGCGGTCTCCCAGCTTCCGTAAGCGGGATTCCCGCGATGATCGGGCAGCTCATAATTCGCCTTCAGGTAATCTGCCAGATATGCAGAAACCTTCTCCGCACCGTGGACATTCAAATGCCCGCTGTCCGCAAGATCCGCGGAAAAGTCCATCCCGATCTCATCATAGAGGTGATTGAAATCCACAAACGGCACCCCGAACTTCTCCGCGATCTTCCCGATATGATTGATCTGCCTGTAAAGCTCCTCATTCCCGAACAGCGGCGTTTTGATGAGCAGCAGCGGCAGCTTTTCCTTTTGGCAGAATTCGATGAAATCGACCAGGACAGCTTCCATATCTCCGGGCAGCTCAAACGTCGAATCCGCATCCGGTACCTCCGGACGCTCGAATGAAAGGTTATATTCCGTATAGTTATAACCTTTCATCGGGTGCGAACGGTCGCCGCTGAAAAAATGAAGATCATCGTAGCTCAGCAGTCCCTGCTGAAGGCGGGAATGGCTCATGATGATCGGGAACAGAATTTCGCCCTTTTCCGTGATGGAATCTGTCCCCAGCACACCCTTAATTTTCTGCGGGCTGAGTGGTACTGGATCCAGCGCCAGATGTGTCATGTTTGTGCCCTGCTCCGTACCCAGGATCGGGCGGGCAAAATTTGTCGCCATCAAGACATCCAGAACGATCAGTTTCGGATGCTGATGCTTGAGCGCGTGCTGAAGCAGCAGTTTGGAAGACCACAGCGGCTGCTGATGCGTCGTCAGGTTATACCCCGCGATCCCGCTCCGGTTCCAGATTTCCATGGGGTTTACACCGTAAAAAATATGCGAAGCACCGATAAAGAAAACGTCGATCGTTTCCGGTTCCTCATGCGCGATGTTCTTGGCTGTCCCGAAATGCTGCTTTTCGAACAGCATCACATTGGCAGCATGGTACAGCCCGATCACGACCGCCATGAATATGATAACGGAAAGAATCCTTCTAATTTTTATACGCATTCTTTTGTCCAAAATTATTACCAAAAAACTGCTAAAATCTCATATGAACTATTTAGCACAAAGCAATTTCTTATTTCTTATTTCTGATTTCTTATTTTCCCTCAGAATTGAAAATAAATGAACTGGCTGGCATCAAATCCGGGACCGTAGACCCCAAACAGGACGACCACAGCAATGCCCGTGATGATCAATCCCCAGCGCAGGACCAGCGGCTGGACTTCGAGCTTATCACGGAGGCTGCTGCCATCCCGGGTGAGCCAGGCCACAACAAAAAGCACCAGCAGACTCAGCGCGGTGATGGTGAAATTCACATGGTCCATGCCATAATTCAAGAGGCTGCCGTTGAAGAAATCATAAGGGTTCAGCCGGCACATACCCTGAAGGAAATCCACCGCCTGTTTCAGCGATTCCGACCGGAAAAAGACCTGGACCAGCCCGAACATGAAGATCACGTAAGCCGACTGGACACACTTCATCAGCCCGGAGCGGTCATTGAACCCGAGCACACCGCGCAGCTTCCGCCAGAAAGGCGTCAGCAGCCGCTCGATGATGGAGATAAGCCCGTTCAGCCCGCCCCAGACCAGGAAGGTCCAGTTGGCGCCGTGCCAGAGTCCGGAAGCGAGGAAAACGATCATCACGTTCACATATTTGCGGAAGGTCCCGACCCGGTTGCCTCCCAGCGGGATATAAAGATAATTGACGAACCAGCGGGAAAGGGAAACATGCCAGCGGGTCCAGAATTCCGTGATGTTGATGGAGAAAAACGGGCGGACGAAGTTCGTCGTCAGCCGGAAGCCCAGCACCTCCGCCGCGCCCAGCGCAAGGTTGGAATA
This sequence comes from uncultured Leptolinea sp., assembly GCA_964459115.1. Taxonomy (GTDB): domain Bacteria; phylum Chloroflexota; class Anaerolineae; order Anaerolineales; family Anaerolineaceae; genus Flexilinea. The sequence continues at coordinate 5,672 of CAYWKZ010000079.1, forward strand.
ACCTGCGAAATCCGCATAGGTCTGGAAGGCAAAGAAGATCATTGCCGTCAGGTTCACCACACCGCCGTGCAGGTAATTGGAAGGATCCCCATAGACCGTGTTCACGAACATCGCCAGCCGGTCCGCGATGACCAGCTTCTGAAAATACCCCCACAGCATCAGCCATAAGCCGCGCTTCACCCGGTCAAAATCAAAATCATGCGGAACGAGGATCTGCGGGAGCAGGTCCTGTGAGCGCTCGATCGGTCCGGCCACCAGCTGCGGGAAGAACGAAACAAACAGCGCATATTTGAAGAAGTTCTTTTCGACCTTCACTTTGCCGCGGTAAACGTCCATCGTATAGGAAAGCGCCTGCAGGATATAAAACGAGATCCCCACCGGCAGCAGCACACTGAAGGAAGACTGGATCGTGGTAAGATGCAGCAGACGCAGCACTTTGTTCAGAGCGCTGAGCCCGAAATGGAAATATTTGAAGATGAACAGGATCGTGAGATTCAAGAGAAAACTGAATGCAACAACAATTTTTTTGTTCCGTACGCTGCCCGGCTGCCCGTCATTGAAGTGCTCGATCAGCAGCCCGCTGAGCCAGGTGATGCCGGTAGAGGCCGCCAGCAGCAGGGCATATTTGGCGTTCCACGACATGTAATAGTAATAGCTTGCGATCAGCAGCCAGACCCAGCGGATTTTACGCGGGATGATGAAATAAATTCCAACAACAAGGGGGAAAAAGATCAGGAAGCTCAGCGAGTTGAAAAGCATGACCGAGCCTTTTAAGCTGTCTGCATCCGCACGGGATTGACGAGCTGGCCGATCCCGTCGATCTGCGACTCAACAACATCCCCTTCACTCAGCAGCGCGGAGCCGACCGGCGTTCCGGTCAGAATCACATCACCGGGATAAAGCGTCATGATGGAGGAAACAAAGGCCACCAGGTTCTGAACCGGGAAAATCATGTCACGGGTGGAAGCCATCTGACGCAGTTCACCGTTCACGCGGCAGGTCAGCAGCGCGTCCGCAGGTTCAAAGTCCGTCTCAATCACCGGTCCCAGCGGGCAGAAGCTGTCAAACCCCTTGGCGCGGGTCCAGGTCTCATCAGCAAGCTGCAGATCACGGGCAGTAACGTCATTGGCGATCGTGTAACCAAAGATATAATCAAAGGCATTTTCCGGCAGCACACTCTTAGCCGTTTTCCCGATAACGACGGCCAGTTCACATTCCTGCTCGACCCGTTTGGAAACGATCGGCAGGATGATGGGATCGTTCATACCGATGACGGCGCTGGTCGGTTTGTAAAACAAAGAGGGCATTTCTGAGATCATACGGTTGAATTCCCGCGTCTGATCCAGGTAGTTCCACTCCACAGCCACGATCTTTCCGGGCACAACCGGCGGCAGCAGCCTCACGGTGTAAAGCGGAAGATTGGCCTCCAGGCGGCGGAATTCACCGAAGATGTCTCCTTCGATCTCACCGACAAGGTCACCATAGATCCAGCCATAACGGATTGTCGGATCGCCGGTCTCCTGAAAACGGACAAAGCGCATAGACTAAAACCAGTCTTTTTTGATGAAGATGTAAATCGCGACGAAAGTAACCACCAGCATGACACCCAGCACAATGAACGGCACTGCCGGATTTGAGGACACTGCATCCGGAAACAGAACATTCATGCCCATGAAACCGGTGATGATGTTCGGAAGCTCCAGGATAATCGTCACCGAAGCCAGCAGTTTCATGACAACGTTCAGATTATTGGAGATCACCGAAGCAAAGGCATCCATCATGCCGGAAAGAATGTCACTGGAAATGGATGTCATGTCAATCGCCTGGGTGTTTTCCGTGATCACGTCCTGCAGCAGATCTTCGTCCTCTTCAAACTTTTTGAACCCGGCCAGCCGGGATATCTTCACCAGCACCAACTCATTCTGCTTGAGCCCCTGAGAAAAGTAAACATAACTCTTCTGACATTTGAACAGCTTGATCAGCACGTCATTCTTCATTGTACTGCTGAGCATATCCTCCAGCTTGTCTGTCAGTTTGTTGATGTCACGCAGGGCATCCAGGAAACGGGTCGTTACCGCCATCAGCAGCCGCAGGGTGAAACGGTAGCGCTTGGTCGTGGAGAGCTTGGCAATCTTACCGGAAGAAAAATACTCCAGGATCGATGTCGGCTGGGAACAGACCGTCACGATATATTTGTCCGCCAGAATGATGCCCATCGGTATGGTACCGTAGGGAATGTCCGGATCATCCTGCGGATGAGAGGTAGGGATACGGACAACGATCATGATCGTGCCGTCATCTTCTTCTTCAATACGCGGGCGCTCATCCACATCCAGCGGATAGGTGACAAAATCCTGCGGGATCCCCAAAGCGGCGATTTTTTCAATTTCGGTCTGAGTCGGGTTGATGGCATTGATCCAACAGTTCGGAACAATTTCGTCAATTGGATGCAAGTCTAATTCCTGATTTTTATAGAATTCAAGCATGGAGTTCCCCCGCAGATTATATATATGGCTTTACCTTCGAAAACCAGTATAAAGTATACCACAGATAAAATGTAAAATGTAAACAAACGGCCGGTTTTGCAAAACCGGCCTGTTTGTTTAGAAGTAATATTCCCCTTCTTTGGGATGCTCCTCTTCACGTTCTCCGCCAAGGTAAGCGCGTTTAATGACCGGAGAGGCCAGCAGCTCGGCGCCGGTGCCTTCCGCGACGATTTTGCCGGTTTCCAAGACGTAACCACGGTCGGCAATGGAAAGAGCCGCCTGCGCGTTCTGTTCCACCAGCAGGATCGTGGTGCCTTCTTTGTGCAGGGACTTGATGATGTCAAAGATCTGCTCCACCAAAATCGGCGCCAGCCCCATGGAAGGCTCATCCATCATCATCAGGTGAGGTTTGGACATCAGCGCCCGGCCCATGGCCAGCATCTGCTGTTCACCGCCCGAAAGCGTCCCTCCGATCTGATTGCGGCGTTCCTTGAGCCGCGGGAAGAGTTCGAAGACCCGTTCCTTTTCCGCATCCATGTTGATATCCTTCGCCGTGAAGGCGCCCATTTCCAGGTTTTCCTCTACCGTCATCTGCAAAAAGATGCGGCGGCCTTCCGGACACATGGCCAAGCCATGTTCCACCACCTTGTGCGGCGGGATATGGTCAATGGGCTGATCCTTCAGCGTGATAGACCCGGTCCGGCTGCGCAGCAGCCCGGAGATCGTGTTCAGCGTTGTTGACTTTCCCGCACCGTTCGCACCGATCAGCGTGACGATCTCGCCTTCTTCCACATGGAAGGAAATGCCTTTGATGGCATGGATCGAGCCGTAATAAACATTGATATCGTCGACTTTCAGGATCGTGCTCATTTGTTTCCTCCTTCTGTGTGGGACTTGCCCAGATAGGCTTCGATAACGGTCGGATTCTTCTGAATTTCCGCCGGACTGCCCTTGGCGATGATCCTGCCGAAGTTCAGCACACAAAGCCCTTCGCAGACGTTCATGACCAGGTTCATGTCATGCTCGATCAGCACTACTGCGATCTGGAAGGTATCACGGATCTTGCGGATGTTCGCCATCAGGTCGGCGGTTTCCGAGGGGTTCATGCCTGCGGCAGGCTCATCCAGCAACAGAACCTTTGGATTTGTCGCCAGCGCCCGGACGATCTCCACACGCCGCTGCGCACCGTATGGCAGAGAACCCGCCTGATGAGAGGCTACATTTTCCATCTCGAAAATATGCAGCAGTTCCAGTGCCTTTTCGTGTGCCTTTTTCTCTTCCCGGAAAAAGGCAGGCAGGCGGATGAGCCCATCGAACAGGCCGTATTTCATGGAATTGTCCATCGCGACCATGATGTTTTCTTCCACGGTCAGGTTGTTGAACAGACGAATGTTCTGGAAAGTTCTGCCGATTCCGGCTTTGCTCACCTGAGCTGTGGACATGCCATGGGTATCCATGCCGTTGAGCAGAATCGTGCCGGTGGTCGGCTGATAGACATTGGTCAGCAGGTTGAAGACCGTGGTCTTTCCGGCGCCGTTCGGTCCAATCAGCCCGGCAATTTCCGTCCGACCGATGGTCAGGTTAAAATTCTCCACCGCGTGCAGTCCGCCAAAGGTGATCCCCAGGTTCTTACACTCCAGCGCGGGCATATCGTTGATGTCGCGTTCCGGGATGACAGCGTTAGAAGGAACCGGTACAAGATTGCTTCCATCAGATTTGTAAGCCATATTACTGTTCCTCCTCTTCTTTGTTTCCGCCAAATTTGGCTTTGAGTTTGTCGATCATGATCTTTGTACCGGAGGCATTGGTGAAAAGCATAACGACGATCAGGACGATCGCGTAGACCAGCATGCGGTACGTGGCGAAGCCGCGCAGCGCTTCCGGCAGGATGGTGAGCAGTGTCGCGGAGATAATGGAGCCGGTGATGTTTCCCAGTCCGCCCAGCACGACGAGAACCAGGATCAGGATCGAGGTATTGAAGTCAAATTTGTTAGCCGTGATGGTCGAGTAATTCTGCGCAAACAAGGCCCCCGCGGCACCTGCCATGGCAGCTGAGATCACGAATGCGGTCATCTTGTATTTCGTCACGTCCACACCGACCGATTCCGCCGCGATACGGTTGTCCCGGATGGCCATGATGGCGCGGCCGTAACGGCTTTCCACCAGATGATAGACGATGAACAGCGTCAGGATGATCAGGATAAAGCCGGCGGTGAAGGTCGAGATCTTTTTGATTTTTGAAATGCCCATCGCGCCCTGGATCAGCATGCGGCCGCCATCCTGCAGCACAATACCCTTTTCATTGAGCAGCCGGAAATGCAGACCGTATTTATCAAAGCCAAGATACATGTTGTTAAAAATGCTTTTGATGATCTCACCGAAAGCCAGTGTCACGATCGCCAGATAGTCACCCTTCAGGCGCAGCACCGGGATACCGATCAGGAATCCGGCGATCCCGCCAAATACCGCACCCACAAGCATGGAAAGTCCCAGCCGCAGCCCACTGTTTGGAACAGATTCCGTCATCATCAGCGCTGCACAGGTACCGGTAAAAGCGCCCATGCTCATAAAGCCGGCATGACCCAGGCTCAATTCGCCAAGAATACCGACCGTCAGGTTCAACGAGATAGCCATCACGATATATGCACAGATCGGCACCAGCATTCCCTGCATGGAACGGGTGATTTTCCCGGTGGAGGAAAGGATCATCATGATCGCATAAGCCGCAATCACCAGCGCAAAGGAAACATATTTATTTGTGTTTTTTCCTTTCATGCCGCCCTCCTTACACTTTTTCGTTGATGACTTTGCCGAGCAGACCGGCAGGACGGACCAGCAGGACTATGATCAGCACCGAGAACACGACCGCATCGGAGAGCTGCGTGGAGATATATGCCTTGGCAAAGGTCTCGATGACACCCAGCAGCAACCCGCCAAGGAAAGCGCCGGGAATGGAACCAATGCCGCCGAAAACGGCCGCCGTAAAGGCCTTGATGCCCGGCATGGACCCGGTTGTCGGGACCAGTGTCGGATAAGCTGAGCACAGCAGCACACCGGCAATAGCCGCAAGACCGGACCCGATGGCAAAGGTCATGGAAATGGTGCTGTTAACATCAATCCCCATCAGCTGTGCCGCGCCTTTGTCTTCCGAGCAGGCGCGCATGGCTTTCCCCATCCTGGTGTTGCCGGTGAACCAAGTCAAGGCAAACATAATCACAAGACACACCACAACCGTCAGCAGAGTCACATGGGAGATCGTGAGTTCTCCCAGCTGGATCTTGCCATTGCCAATAATGGACGGGAAAACTTTCGGGGAAGATGTCCAAAGGAGCTGTGCAGCATTTTGTAAAAAGTAACTGACACCGATAGCTGTGATCAGAACCGCCAGAGAAGGCGCCTGACGCAGCGGTTTGTAGGCAGCCCGTTCAATGACCATCCCGAGGATCGTACACACGATCACGGCCAGGAGCACACCTACAACAGGCGGTAAATTATAGCGCATCATCGCAAAAAAACAAATATAACCTCCCACCATGATCACATCACCATGGGCGAAGTTCAGCATTTTCGCGATCCCGTAAACCATGGTGTAACCCAGCGCGATGATCGCGTAGATACTCCCAAGGCTCAGACCGCTGATCAGAAAACTCAAAAATCGCATATTATTCCACCCCAGTCCAAATGAGAAATAAGAAATCAGAAATAAGAAATCAGATGGTAGACATTAGACATTAGACGTTAGACTTTAGATACGTGTTTGTGCTTCATATGTATCCTGGCCTTTGCCTCTTTTTTCAGGCTCTATTCTTTCATTATTTCTTATTTCTTATTTCTTATTTTTTGAAAATTTCAGAGAAGAGGAAATTCTTTCCTCTTCTCTGAAAAAGTGTTACTTAGTCAAGACCGACGTAGGCGCCGTCTTTAATGATCATACCCTTCGGGTCTTTGTTCACTGCACCATCGGACCAGGTCATATTTTCACCGGTCACACCATCGAAGGTGAAGGTGGCAAAGGTTTCGATCAGGGCATCATTGATCTCTTCTGCGCTCATGTCAGCGGTTACACCGGCAGCTTCCATAGCGCCAACCAGTGCGTAGACGACATCATAACCGTCAGCAGCAAACTGGTTCGGAATTTCACCGTAAAGATCCTGATATTTCGCAACAAAAGCAGCGGTCTTTTCATCAGCAGAGTCAGCGTTGAACGGGGTCAGCAGAATAACGCCTTCAGCCAGGGAAGCATCGAAGCCTTCCATGGTCAGAATGCCGTCCATACCATCCACACCGAAGAAAATCGGAGCATAACCGGCGGCATTTGCCTGGGCAAGGATCAGGGAAGCCGGAGTGTAGTACATCGGCAGGAAGACCAGTTCAGCGCCCTTTTCCTGAGCATCAGAGATCTGGACAGAGAAATCCGTATCATTGCCATCAGAGAAAGTAGTTTCGGAAACAACTTCCAGACCCAGCACTTCAGCTTCAGTCATGAAAGTGTCACGAATGCCCTTGGAATAAACATCGTCGTTCTTCCAGATCACGGCAACCTTGGTCGCCAGACCCTTGTTAGAGATGTAAGCAGCAGAGGCGGAACCCTGGTTCGGATCGGTGAAGCACATCTGCAGAACATTGTCTTTACCTTCGATAACAGCGGTAGAAGAAGCGGACGGGGTCATACCGAAAACACGTTCTTCCATATTGATTTCGGAAGTAGCTTCCGCCGGCTTGGAGGTGACGGAGCTCATGGAAACCTGCATACCCCAGTCAAGCAGAGCATTAAAAGCGTTGACAGCCTTTTCCGCATCGTGAGCATCGTCTTCATAGCGCAGTTCATACTGCTGACCACCGAGAGCGTTGATTTCATCAACAGCGATCTGAGCAGCATTGGCAACAGCGTTACCGTAAATAGCAGCGCCGCCGGTCAGAGGGCCGGTACCACCGATTTTGATCGCATCCTGCGCCATCACGCCGGAAACGCACACAGCCATCATCAGGACGGCCAAAACAACAGAGAACAGTTTCTTATTCATTATAAAAAAACTCCTTTTATAATATCCAGCAGTTTGTTTTTTGAATCCTGCCGTTTATAAACTTATTTCAGGTTTCAGGTTTTAGGTTTTAGGTTTCAGGTGTCAGACCAACCCTAACCTTGTTCTATTCCCTATTCCCTATTCCCTATTTCCTATCTCCTGCTTTTTCAAAAAAAGGACCCTGCCTGTCAGCAGAGCCCCGTTTGATTTCATTTCTTATCGTGTTCTGCTCACAGGTTTGATTTTGCCTCGTACCATGAGAATAATTACGCCCAAAATGATGGAGATAATGATGCTCAGCGCGAGATAATTGCAGAGGGCGATAATAAAAATAACAGCCATCATGGGGATGATGGCCGCAAGGTAACCGGAAGTGCAGTTTTCAGCATACATGGCACAAGATGCCGAAGCATTGTTGTCGGCTGCCCATGCAAATTGCTGATTGGAACTATTCCTCATCCGTTTTCCTTCTGTATCACTTCACTAAACTAAAGTTGAGATAGATTATAGTGTTTTTTCAAATAATGTCAACCGCCTGAACGAAAATCATGTAAAAATTATGACAATTTATGACAAGCGAAACGTTGCTATTCCTGTACACCTAAC
>CAYWKZ010000080.1:0-13713 GCA_964459115.1 uncultured Leptolinea sp.
CCGGTTTGTATCCAGCTTCGACCAGCACTTCAAACCCGCAGCGCATCAGGTCCACAACGCCGCCGCAGAGAACAGTCTGTTCACCGAACAGGTCAGTTTCAGTCTCTTCATCCATAGTGGTCTCAAGAATACCGGCACGAGCGCCGCCGATACCGGCGATGTAAGCCAGGGCGATGTCATAGGCTTTACCGGAGGCATCCTGTTCGACTGCGATTAGGCAGGGTACACCTTTGCCGGCAACATAAGTGCTGCGGACAGTGTGACCGGGGCCTTTCGGGGCAGCCATGAAAACGTCGCAGTCAGCAGGCGGGACGATCTGTTTGTAGCGGATGTTGAAACCATGGGCAAAGGCAATCGCTTTTCCGGCTTTCATCTGCGGGGCAATCTCTTTTTTGTAAACTTCAGCCTGGACTTCATCATTGATGAGCATCATGATGATGTCAGCTTTTTCAGCTGCTTCGGCAACCGTAAACACCTGGAAGCCGTCTTTTTCCGCGACCGGCCAGGATTTTCCGCCTTTTCGCAGTCCGACGATCACATTGCAGCCGGAATCGCGAAGGTTCAGCGCGTGAGCGTGACCCTGAGAGCCATAACCGATGATCGCGATGGTTTTGCCATTCAGAACATCGAGATTACAATCTTTTTCATAATACATTTTTGCCATAATTGAATTCTCCTTTTTCCTTGGTTTCATCATGGATGGTGGCTTTACCGCGTTCAAGCGCGATTCCACCGGTACGTGCGATTTCCAAAACATGGAATTCTTTCAGAATTTTTTCAATAGCCGAAATTTTGTCGGTATCACCGATCACTGCGAGTGTCAGCGTTTCGATGGAAACATCGATGATCTGAGCGCGGAAAACATTTGCCAGCTGGATCACTTCATTGCGCTGTGTTCCATCCATTGTATGGACTTTGATGAGCATCAGCTCACGCTGGATTGAGGTTTCAGGCGTCAGGCGCTTCACAGAATGGACCGGCAGGAGCTTTCGCAGCTGATTGCCGAGCAGCGTGATCTGCTGTTCATCGGCAAGTACATCGATCGTGATACGGGAAACACGCGGGTTTTCCGTTGTGCCGACCACGAGCGATTCAATGTTGTACCCTTTGCGTGAAAACATTCGTGAGACTTGTGACAGAACACCGGATTCATTGTCGACCAGGACAGCCAGGGTCTGCAGTTTCGCATTTTCGTTTTTTTCCATGCTGTCCTCCTAATCCAAAAGGAATTGAACGATCGGGTCGCCGGCTTTGACCATCGGTCGAACCATTTCATCGATGTCGATCATGCAGTCGATCACATAACCTTCGCCGGAAGCCAACGCCTCTTCAATAGCTTTACAGAGGTCTTCCTGATTATTGACGCGCCGTCCATGCAAACCGTAAGCTTCCGCAAGTTTGACAAAATCAGGGCCGCGATCCAGCGTTGTTTCCGAGTAATGTCCGTCATAGATCAGATTCTGCCATTGGCGAACCATGCCCAGTGTCTGGTTATCAAAAATGAAAGTGATGATCGGGAGTTTGTAAAATTGTTCGGTACACAGTTCATTGCAGTTCATGCGGAAAGAACCGTCACCGGTGATGTGGATGACACACTTGTCCGGGTTGCCGACTTTTGCGCCGATTGCTGCGCCAAGCCCGAATCCCATGGTGCCGAAACCACCGGAAGTCAGCAGCTGTCCGGAATAATCGAAATGAAAGTGCTGGATCGCCCACATCTGGTGCTGTCCGACATCGGTCGAAACGATGGTGTCCTGTGGGCAGATCCGTGCGATCGCGGAGAGTATCTGTTTCGGGTTGAGTGTCGTACCGCCATCGGCATATTCAGTTTCTGTCGGGTAGGAGAAAACAAACTTTTTCCAATCACTGTGATCCTGCTGTTTCAAGCGGGCATTCAACATCTTGAGCACATCTTTGGCATAACCGACAATGTGATGGTCTGTACGGACGTTTTTGTTGATCTCTGAGCGGTCGATGTCGATATGGACGATTTTTGCCTGTTTGGCAAAGTTCTTCGGGTCCAGTGCAACACGGTCTGAGAAGCGGCATCCGACAGCGATCAGCAGGTCACAGTTATCACATGCCATGTTGGAAGCGATGGATCCGTGCATGCCGATCATACCGGTCACTAACGGGTTCCGGCCGCAGATTCCGCCGCCGCCCATAACGGTGACAGCGGTAGGGGAATCGATCAGGTTCGCAAATTCCGAAAACTCTTTATCGCAGCGGCTGCGAACAACACCGCCTCCGCAAATCAGCAGCGGTTTGTTGGATTCATTGATCATATCGACAAGTTTGTCGATATCCCCTTCGTCAATCGAAGGTGTTTCGAAGTCAATGGTGGAACGGTCGATCAGCTCTTTCAGCTTCCCGCTTTCGCGGTGTTTTTTGCGCGGTAAAAATTCATATTCCGCGCTTTCCGCAGTGACGTTCTTTAAAATATCGATCAATACAGGACCCGGGCGTCCACTGCGGGCAATCGAGAAAGCTGCACGGATGGTGTCAGCCAGTTTATTGACGTCGCTGACGATAAAATTCGCTTTCGTGATCGGCAGCGTGATGCCGGTGATGTCGACTTCCTGGAAAGAATCTTTCCCGATCAGGTTTTCAGACACATTACAGGTAATGAAAACGATCGGTGAGGAATCGATATATGCGGTTGCGATGCCGGTAGTGAGATTCGTCGAACCGGGACCTGAAGTTGCAAAGGCTACTCCAACTTTCCCGGTGCTGCGGGCATACCCGTCTGCAGCATGAGCGGCACCCTGTTCATGTGCGGTCAGATAATGCTTGATCTTCCCTTTGTACTTGTAAAGTGCGTCGTAAACGTTCAGAATCGTACCGCCGGGATACCCGAAGATCGTGTTGACCTTCTGCTCCAGCAGGCATTCCATGATAATTTCAGCCCCTGTTTTCTTCAAATTCTAAGTCCTTCTTTCTTTTCGAAATAGGCTGACGCCCGATGATTGGTTACAGCAAAATTCATATAAATTCACTGACTGGTAATAATTAAACCTTAGACAAAATTCTAATTACTATCTGACAAAAAGGTGCTTATTCATTCGAAAAACATGACGTTTTTCACTGATATTATTGACTCATTTTGTCTATGGTCCGGGAGTTTTATGGATTTAACCGATTTACGATGAAAAAGAATGGATCAAGACATATAAATCCTGTAAAAATGATATAATTTCTAATTATATTTAAATTATTGAAATGTGATATTATGGCGAAAGAACGATTGGATATCATGATGCAAAACCGAGGTCTGGCAGAGAGCCGGACGCTGGCCCAGAAGCTGATCATGGCCGGTGAGGTACGAGTAAACGGGAATATGGTCATCAAGCCGTCCCAGCAATTCACCGATGATGTGGAAATAACGGTAGATAACGGTCCGCAGTTCGTTTCTCGCGGCGGAGAAAAACTGCTCGGCGCCTTGCAGGCTTTTGACCTGCTGGATGTAAACGGCACCGTTTGCGCAGATGTAGGCGCTTCAACCGGCGGTTTTACGGACTGTCTGCTCCAGCACGGCGCATCGAAAATTTATGCGATCGACGTCGGCTATGGCATTCTTCACTGGAAAATGCGCAATGATCCGCGGGTGATCTCCATGGAAAAAACCAATGCCCGTGATGTGAAACTGCTGCCGGAGCGGATCGATCTTGCCGTTTGTGATGCTTCATTTATCTCGCTCAAAATTCTGCTGCCGGTGATCTGCAATTGGTTTCAGGGAGAGCCGGGCAGACTGATCACGCTCATTAAGCCGCAATTTGAAGCCGGAAAAGAAGAAGCTGCAAAAGGAGCAGGGGTCATTCGGGATCCGAATGTTCATCAAAAGGTGCTGGAAGAAGTTCTTCAGTCAGCTGCCGGCTTTGGATATGAGTGCAAAGGGTTGGTAAAGTCACCTCTGCTCGGACCGAAAGGAAATGTGGAATTTCTTGCCGACCTGCGATATCCCGGCGGTCCGTTTGACGCTCAGAAATTGATCAGTGGGTGTATGAAAGGATAAAATAAATGGTGTTTCAAATAATATTGGAAGTTCTCATAGTGCTTATTGGTGTCTGTGGAATGGTGATGCATTCGGGATTTGTTCAGGGCAAGGTGAGACGTGATTTTTTTCGTTATTATACGAATCTCAGCAATCTGCTGGTCGTGATGTTTTACATGATCAGGACCGTTGTGCGAATAATGCGTTCATATGATGGGTTTTTCGGAAAGATCGTGTTTTCTGAGCTGTGGTTTTACAGTGTGACGATGTCTATTTTTTTGACCTTTGGGATCTTTCATTTTGTACTCTTTCCGCAATTTAAAAAGGCACCTTCAGACAGTCCTGAATTCAGGATGATTCATTCTTTTTCCAACTATTGTGTTCATTATGTTGTTCCGCTGCTGAGTCTGCTGAACTGGCTGATTTTTGCGAAAAAGGAAGAATTATCCTACAGCTGGGCACTGATCTGGATCGTTATCCCCTGGATCTATGTTATTTATTCCATGATCATGGGCGCAAAAGGAAAAATTTTTGAAAACACAACCAGCGCCTATCCGTATGATTTTATGGATGTCAGCCGTCATGGCTGGCTTGTCGTTGCACGGAACTGTTTTTTTGTAACGATTGTGTTTGTTCTTTCAGGACTGCTCCTGATATTCATCCGTAAATTATATTAACAGGAACCAAATATATGAAAAAAAGAATTTTACTGATCCTGGCTGTTGTTATTCTCATCGGCTGCGCCGTATGGATCTTCGGTGAGTTCAATCAAAGTACATATTCAACATATCCGGGCTTTATAAAGGATCTGGAATCCGGACACATAGCCTCAGTCGAGATCTACAAAGATCGACTGACTTACAAAACAACTGACTCTGATAAACTTTATCGCACAGACAATCCGGATCGAAACGGGTTTAAAGAACAGCTCCTGCTTGAAGAAATTCCTGTAAAAGACCACACAAATGAAAACGACGGCTTGACATATTATCTGGATCTGGTTTTTTATCTTTTCTTTTTCGGTCTGATTGGTTTTGGCGTTTACAAATTGGTATCCCTTTACATGAACACCTTTCGGGTCATTCATCATACCGGAGTGAAATTTGACCGGATCGCCGGAATGAACAATGTCAAGCGGGATATGGCTTTGGTCGTTGATTTTTTGAAGGATCCGAAAGCTGCCGCACAGAAGGGAATTCGTCCGATAAAGGGTGTTATCCTGGAAGGCCCTCCCGGAAACGGAAAAACTCTGTTCGCCCGTGCGCTGGCTGAAGAATGTAAAGTGAATTTTATCGCAACGAAGGGCGCCGATTTCCAAAGTGCGCTGATGTCGATGGGCGCCATGAAGATCAGACTCCTTTTCAGCAAGGCAAGGCGCAGCCGCCCGTGCATTGTTTTCATTGATGAGTTTGACAGTATCGGGGAACGCCGGAATTATGCCGGGACCGGTATTGACAAAGAAAACAACCGCATCATCACGAGTATGCTCAATGAAATGGACGGATTTAATCCCTCCTCCGGGATTCTGGTAATCGGTGCGACAAACTCCTACCAATCACTGGATCCGGCTCTGATCCGCGCGGGTCGATTTGACCTGAAATACCATATCGGGAATCCGGATGCGGAAACAAGGAAAGAACTGATCCGGCTTTATACGAATGGGAAAAAGCTATCGGACGAACTGGGCGAAGGCAGGCTTTCTGATATGTTTAAAGACCTGAGCTGCGCTGAAATCGAGACGATCCTGAATGAAGCAGCGTCTATTTCACTGGCAAGAAATTCTCAGGAAATTACAATTTCTGATATTGCTGCCGCATCAGAAAAAATTGACGTAAAAATCAATATGCGTAAATAAAAATGTGAGACACCGGGAACGTTTCCCGGTGCCTCACTTTTAAATTTTTTTATATTTCCTTTGAAAGAAATTCAACTAACAATTGTATCGCCTGTTTGACATCATTGACGTCGACCATCTCCGACGGAGTGTGGACGTAACGGCAGGCAACGGAAATCGCGCTGCTCGGCACACCGGAACGAGTCAGTGAAATCGCTCCGGCATCGGTGCCTGCCCCGCGCAGGACTTCGACCTGATAGGGGATCCCGGCACGTTCAGCAGCATCATAGAGCGCATTGTTCAGCCATGGCGTTCCGACCAGTGAGCCGTCTTTGGCTTTAATGCAGGGACCTGCTCCAAATTTCAGGTTTCGTTCTGTCAGCCCGGGCGTGTCATTGCAAAGTGTAACATCCAAAGCAATTCCAATTTCCGGATCGACACTGTAAGCAGATGTTTTTGCTCCGCGAAGTCCAACTTCTTCCTGTACGCTGAACACAAACCAGACTTCATTTGGGCTTTCCTTCAAAGCTTTCAGCGCCTCAATAGCGATCAGGCATCCGATGCGGTCATCCATGGTCTTGGACATCCAGCGGTCTCCCATGTCGACAAAACGTCCGACAAAGACGGCGGGATCACCAATCTTCACTTTACAGCTTTCCCGGGAAGACGCTCCGGTATCGACGAAATATTGATCCATCGTGGGAATCTTTCCGGGTTCCATGTCACGGGCGCACAGCATACCTTCTGTACCGTCGGCAAATACCACACGGTTGGACATGCAGTTCAGCGGACGAACACCGCCAAGGTTGGTGACATAGGCAAAACCCTGTTCATCCACATGTGTCACCATCAGACCGATCTCGTCCATGTGTGCTGAGACCATGATCCGCTTTCCGTTTGCTTTTCTTGTACCTTTTCGTGTGATCAGGTTCCCGAGTGCGTCGATGCGGTATTCGTCAATGTCATTTTTGATCGTTTCCAGAATCAGATCCCGGACCCGGCTTTCATACCCGGAGGGACCAAAGGCGGATGTGAGTTTTTCAAGCAGTTCTTTCATATTGTTTCCTTATCGTTATTGATTATCTGGGCTGAGTGAGCAGCGTTTTGTCAAGGTTGGCAAGGGCAGCATAAAGTAATTGCAGATGGGCTTCCCAGTCTGATTTTCTGGCAATCGCGGCTGCAGAGTGCGCATAGCGGCCCGGTACGGACATGGAAACAGTCGGGATGCCTTCCTGCGTCAGATGGATAGCTCCGGCATCGGTTCCGCCGGGCATGGGCTGCCTGCGCTGGCAGGGAATGCCGTATACTTCGGCCGTGTCGATCAAATAATTAATAATGCGCGGATCGCTGAGCGTCCTTCCGTCATGCGTATATACAGCAGGCCCTTCTCCGAGTTTGGATTTATAGATAAAGCTCTCTTCTCCGTCCCAGCGCGGAAGATCCATCGCGGGTGTGCTGTCGATAACGATCGCCAAATCCGGCTTCCTATCCCAGGCAACGACGCTTGCTCCGCGGATGCCGACTTCTTCCTGAACGGTAAACGCAGCGATCAACTCAATATTGTCAGGACATTCTTTGAAGAGCCGGATCAGGATGCAGACCCCGAATCGGTTGTCCAGCGCCTTTCCGCAAACGCTGCTGCCCATTTCGGAGAATTTTGTCGCGTAATAGGCAAACATTCCCGGTTTGATTGATTTATTTTCGGCGCCGATATCAATGCGGAGGTCAGACTCTTTGATAGTCTTTTTTCGGTCTTCCGGTGTCGTGAGGTGGATCGGACAGGCGCCGATGACGCCGGGAACATGGTCAGGACCGACCCAAACGGCTTTGCCGGCCATTTGTCTCGGGTCGATACTACCGACAGATTTAAACCGGAAGATACCGGGATCCTCTTCGTTTACGAGCATGAACCCGATCTCATCCATATGGGCTGAAATCAGGACGCGTGTGAAATCAGTTGTTTTGGCCTTTTTGACTGCGATGGCATTCCCGAGTGCATCGACTTCAAAGCTGTCGGCGATCGGCTGGATCTCCCTTCGGACGATTTTTCGTACTTCTCTTTCGTCTCCTGAGACTGAACAGGCGTTAGAAAGCTCTTCGAGGAGGTCAATGTCAGTTTGTGTAAGAACCGGAAGAGACAATTTTTTATTGTTTTCCATCGTTAATCCTCCCATACCAGACCATCCATCGTGTTTTCGTCAAGACGGCGAACGAATTCCGCAAGCAGATGTCCGACATCCCGAACATCTTTCAAAGAGATCAGTTCATTAGCGGTGTGCATATAGCGCAGGGGAATACTGATGATAATGGTCGGGATACCATTGAGCGCGACTTGCAGCTCGCGGGCATCGGTACCCGTCATCCGCGGTGAAAATTCCGTCGTATAGGGGATGCGCTGTTCTTCACAAATATCTTTGAACAATTCATACAATTTGGGATGGATGTTCATGCCGAACCCCAGGGCAGGTCCGCTGCCCAAAGGACGTGTGTTCCACTCTTTCGATCCGGGACCGGTTGCAAAAGTTACATCGATTGCGACAGCGATATCCGGTCGGATGTCGACCGGGGCGGTTTTGCCGCCTGCCATGCTTTCTTCCTCAAGAACGGTCGCCGCGGCGATGACGTCCCATTTGTGTTGAATTGTCTGAAGCTCCTGTAAACACACTGCCACGGCAGCCACGGATGCCCTGTTGTCAAGCGTATGTCCGGAAAAAGTGTTATCCTGCATGCAGACGGGGACATTCGCATAGGAAACAACATCGCCGGGACGGACAAGTTTTTTCAAGTCTTCGGCGTCATATCCCGTGTCGATCAGCAGGTCTTTCAACGGGATGGGATTCGTGCCATATGCTTCTTTCGTAAGACTTTTTGTCGGCATCACGATCAGCCCTTTGACGGGACCGGTTTTTGTGTGAATGGTGACGAATTGTCCCGGCAGAATGCGCGGATCCAGTCCGCCGATTTCCTCGAAGCGGATAAATTCACCGGTCAGTTCTGTAACGATCATCCCGACCGCGTCCATATGGGTTGCAAAAAGGATCCTGTGGTGAGCACTTTCCGGTGTATTATCAGCCTTTTTGAGGGCATAGACGTTTCCAAGGCGTGAAACACTTACTTCATCGGAATATTCACCCCAGATCTTTTTTATCTCTTCGGCCACCGGCGTTTCATGACCGGAAACGCCCGGCAAAGAGCATAAATCAGTAAGGACTTCTTTTATTTTTGGAATATCATTCATAAATATATCCTCTTTTTCATGAATTATTTTATCAAAGAATCAGTTCATCCCGGACAGCTTTGAGCAAATGACCTTCATTGAATTCTGAGATCAGGTAGCAGGAGGCATTCAATTGTTTTGCCAGGTTATTCGCATATCCCTGCCCGAAGGACATTTTATCGGAATTGATGATAATGCTTCGATAACCGCCCGCCGCGATCAGTCTGGCTTTTTCCGCTGCCTCTTCCTGTGGGTCTTTGTCAGACATGGGCACATTTCCCTCACAGTCGGAAAGCAGGATCAGGCAGGTGTTTTCTTTCCCGTAAGCGATGTTTTCTCTTTGCAGGACCTCATGAGCCAGAGACAATCCGGCAGACAAGGGTGTTTTTCCTCCGACGGGAATGTTCTGCATGGCGCTTTCGGCTAAATGGATGGAATGTGTGGGCGGAATAATGACCCTGGCGCCGTCCTTTTGAAAAGCGATCAGGCAGATGTCGTCACGGAATTGATAGGCTTTCGAAAGGATGGTCGAAATTGCCTTTTTAGTTGCAGTCAGGCGCTGTGTGACCGCCATAGACCAGGAAAGGTCGATCAGGAATACGACAAGGGAGGTGTTTTTGCGTATCCGGACTTTCTTCATGATATCGGTCGGTTTGATTTTGATAAACGGAGTATCCAGTTCGGATGCGGTCCGACGGGAAACCTGTTTCAAAGCAGCATTCCGCAGCGTTGCATCCGCTGCTACATCAGAATAATCCTTTTTTGCCGGTATTGCTTTGATATATTGTCCGTGCTTATCGCTTGAAACGATCCTGTTTTTCTTCCCCTTATGCTTTGTCTCAGCCGGTGCTTTTTCGTATAGGGGAAAAGTGAAATCATCTTCAACAATGCGGGCTGCATCCCACCAGAACGGCTGGTTCTGGTTATAGATAGTTTCGGCGGTGTATGAATTGTCGCTGTCAGACTCTATGACCAGATGGGTGAAATTCAGTTCGTCAGTTTTTTTTTATCTGTGCTTTCGTCCGAAAAAGATGCGTCTTTCGTGTTAGCAGAAGATTTGGGCATGTCAGCGAGGATCTGAGCAGCCTTTTTCCCGATCTCATCAACAGAAACATTATTGTCTGTCCCGTGCCCTGAAATGATCCGGTGCGGGAGCGTCAGTTCTGCGGAACGTTTGATGTCTTCCGCTGTGATGAAAAACCGGTTTTCAAAAGCTGCGAGCGCTCTTGCGGTTTTCAGGATCACGATGTCGGCGCGGTGTCCTTCCGTATGAAATGCCGATGTCAGTTCCGCTATGGCGTAAAGATCTCCCTCGGAATAGGCTACTTTTGGCAGCTTCTTTTGTGCCTCAGAGATCCTTCCCGCCAGGTTCTGCTGCTTTTCTTCGTATTGTGCACAAAATTCTTCGGGAGCATCTTCAAAAGCGATGCTTCTTTGAATGATTTGAACTCTCTCCTCCGGGTCGGGAACGCCGCTGATCGTGACCGAATGCGCAAAACGATCGAGCAACTGCGGTCTAAGATCACCCTCTTCCGGGTTCATGGTACCGATCATGATGAAGCGTGCGGGATGGGTGAAGGAAATGCCTTCCCGCTCGATGTGATTGACGCCCATTGCCGCAGCATCCAGGAGCGTATCCACGATGTGATCCTCCAAAAGGTTCACCTCGTCGACATAAAGAATACCGCGGTTCACCTGAGCCAGCAGGCCGGGTTCAAAATGTTTTCTTCCGTCTGTCAGCGCCTTTTCAAAATCCAGTGTCCCGACAATTCTGTCTTCAGTGGAGGAAACCGGCAGGTTTATAAAAGGCGTTTTTCGGTAACTGATCGACAATTTTTCTTTGGAAAACAATTCTTTGCACTCATCACAAGCGTGGACTGGATCATCCGGTGAGCAGCCAAATCGGCAGCCTGAGATCACAGCCTGTCTCGGAAGCAGATCCGCAAGAGCTCGCGCGGCAGTCGATTTCGCCGTTCCCCGTTCGCCTTTCACCAAAACGCCGCCAATTTTAGGGTCGATGGCATTTAGGATCAGAGAGAGCTTCATTTGTTCCTGTCCGACGATAGCTGTAAATGGGAAAATGAACTGTTTCATAAATAATCCTGTCTTTTTCTTTCTGAATGACATTATAATAGAAATTGAAAAAGAGAACTATGAATAATAACGAAAATGAAGACTATAACAACAATGAGGAAAAATCATCATCCTCACTGAACAATTTCTGGAATCAGATATTGTGGAATGGTCTCGGCGAAACTTTCATTAAATTAGGATCAGTTATCGTAACACTGCTGCTGTGCGGCGTTGTTATCGTTTTTGCCTCCCGATATTATCTGCAGAAAAAAGAAACGACCGAAACACAGACTGTCGATACAAATGCTTTTACTCCGATGACTGATGCAGATCTGCCATATTATTCCCCGGGGATTCCGGATAATGAGAAAGCCCATCTTCATGATGGGGTCTACCGCATCTCTGGCAATCACACAAATTTACCGGCAAAAGCCAGGAACCAGGTCCAGCGATATACGGTGCAGGAAAACGATACGGTGATCGGGATCAGCGAACAATTCAATCTGAAACCAAGCACCATTTTGTGGGGAAATCCCTATACCTTATCGGATGACCCGCATGCGCTTCTGGCAGGGCTGGAGATCAACATCTTGCCGGTTGATGGAGTTTACTATGAATGGCACGACGGTGACGGACTGAACGGGGTCTCGGATGTTTTCGGTGTTTCCCCTGAGGATATTATAGATTTCCCTGCCAACGGCCTTTCCCGGGAAACCATCGGTGATTACAGCAACCCGAACATCCGACCGGGCACGTGGCTGGTCATTCCGGGCGGTTCCCGTGCCTTTGTGAACTGGTCCGCACCTCTGATCACCCGTGAAAATCCGGCGGTTGCCTCAATTTACGGACCGGGCGCCTGTCAGGCTGTGACGGACGGGCCGCTCGGAAGCGGAACATTCATCTGGCCGACCACGGAAACCTGGATATCAGGCTATGATTATGATGAAGGAACCAACCACCGGGCGATCGATATCGCGGGTTCACTCGGCAATTCGGTCTTTGCAGCAGATGCGGGTGTGGTGGTTTATGCGGGCTGGAACAATCATGGTTACGGAAACGTCGTTATGGTAGATCACGGAAACGGCTGGCAGACACTATATGCCCATCTGGATTCCTATAACGTGGATTGCGGATATTACGTTTTTAAAGGTGATACGATTGCCGCTGTCGGAACCACCGGCAACTCATCCGGACCGCATTTGCACTATGAGATGCGTTATAACGGAGTGCCGGTCAATCCGAATAATTTCTATTAATTTATAAATAACTGCTATGAAACAAAAAAGCAACACTCAGATCGAATCATATAAAGAGCGCCCTGTTTGGTCAAACAGTGTGCGTTATATCGCGTTGGTTTGCCTGATTCTGGTTTTCCTGGTCATTTTTTATTTGATTCGGGGCAGTATTACATTAATTGTATTAGCTGCTTTGGTGGCTTATCTGTTAAACCCTATTGTCCGGTTTTTAAATAATAAACTTCATATTCAGCACAGCTGGTCGATCGCCATCGCTTATATCCTGCTGCTGATCGTAATCAGTCTTGCCGTGTCCATCATCATTCCGTGGGTCACGCAGGCCATCAGAAACTTTTTTGCATTGGACTGGCCTCAGATTTTGGCTGCCATTGAAGAATATATAGCATATTTAGCCGATGAAATCGAAACGGATGCGATCAGCATTGGTGGGTTCACCGTTGATCTTTCCAAACCACTCGAAAACTTACAAAACAGTATTCATTCGCTTCGTTCTGAATCAATTAATCTGGAATCCCTGATTCCTGATCTCTCCGCTACGGCCAGACAAATTTTCTCATTTTCAACCAATATATTCGGTCAAATATTGACAACATTGATCATGGCTGTAACCACCATCATGGCCTCTGTTTATTTTTGCCGTGACGGACATAAGTTTCGGGGATACATTGTCGGTTTATTTGAAGAAAAATATCAGCCGGAGGTCAATGAGCTCCTGGTTCGGATGAAATCAGTCTGGAACAGCTATTTTGCCGGTGAAATAAAACTGATGATTTATATCGGTGCGATTACATTTCTGGTATATTTTGTTCTGGGATTACGCTGGGCGTTGCTTTTGGGGATCATCGCCGGATTCTGTGAAGTTGTTCCCAACATCGGGCCGATTTTGGCTGCGATTCCGGCTATTGTCAGTTCGTTGATTTTC
Organism: uncultured Leptolinea sp.; assembly: GCA_964459115.1. Classification (GTDB taxonomy): domain Bacteria; phylum Chloroflexota; class Anaerolineae; order Anaerolineales; family Anaerolineaceae; genus Flexilinea. Next base: position 13,294 of record CAYWKZ010000080.1, read on the forward strand.
GGCTCACGGTGGCTTCCCTTGAATAACGTCATTGTTGCCTTTCTTGCCGTTATTGCCGCGGTCATCATCCAGCAGACAGAAAACATCTTTCTTGTGCCGCACATCATGGGAAATGCTTTGGAATTGCACCCGGTGGTCATCATTATCGGCATTTTGGCGCTCAGTTCACGCATGGGATTACTCGGAACAATTTTTGCAGCTCCTATAATTGCCCTTGCAAAAGAAATTTTATACTTTATAATTAATAAAATAAAAAGACAGGATCCTTATCCAAATTTATTTGAAAACACCTCTGAAAACACTTAAAAATCGTAAAAATTTTACGAAAAATCAAAAAAATATTTCAAATTTTGTTAGATGTTTTGTTAGGAAAGCACTGATTAATACCGATTTCACGTCAAACGAGTCAATGCAACCTGT
>CAYWKZ010000081.1:0-13439 GCA_964459115.1 uncultured Leptolinea sp.
ATTTGGCCCAGGTTGGTTTTTCCTCGTAAAAAGAGTGAAAATGTATAAAAAAATTTGAATACTCAAAAAATGAGCCTTTGGGCACTTACCTGTAAGAAGTGCTAAATATTTCGTATAACTCATTTTTCTTACTTGACTTTTTATTAATTTGACAATTTAATGAAAAAGTGATATCATATATAATATCAATTTGATGAGGAGCTGAGCATGAACGTCAGGTTATCGAAGAAGGCTCAAAAATACTACGAAAGAGCTCCTAAAAATTTGCAGGAAATCTTTGATGAAAGTTTGGAGGATCTGCAGTTAGGAAAAGGGGATATTGAAAGACTAAAGGGTACGAAAAACCGGTTTCGTCTGAAGATATATCATTATCGTATGATATTTGAGATCGACATAGAATCCAATGAGATTCATGTCGTAGAAATCGGTACAAGAGGTGATATATACTAATCAGAAAGAAGTAATTCATGAACCAGGCTGAAATGTTATTAAATAAATTAGGTAATGTTCCGGAGGTTGAACCTGATGAATTTGATAAAGCAGCAATTAGAAAATTAGATCAAGCTCAGAAATCCGGAGAAGTCCATAATTGGATAAAATTAGAAGAATTACAGAAGAAATCAAAAAATGCAAATGGGAGAATTGCTTTGCGTTTGCCGAAAGATCTGCATCGAAAAGCTGTTATATGTGCTGATGATCAAGGTGTGTCATTAAACCAATATTTACAATATATAATAGCGAGCGAGGTCGCAAAAGATTATTCCGAATTTGAAAAAGAATTTGCATAAATCCAATTTCTAAAGCCCTTATATCGATTAAACTGAGATTTAAAGAGCTCTTATGTGTTTGGTATAAGTTCTCTTTTGTTTAGGAAAACGCTGATTTAATCGTTCTGAGTCAAGAGTGACCTGTTTTCGTTGACTCAGAATTGAGTCAACAGAACAGGTTGCATTGACTCGTTTAACGTGCAGCCGGCATTAATCAGTGCTTCCTTAAGTTATTTGTATGAGAGCTGTATGTATAACAAGCATTATTTATAACTATACATCACAGATTGCATTACTTACACTCTATCTACTTTATAGTATTAAAAGTTATAATACAGATAAGAAACAGGAAGAACTCAAATGTATATCCCGATACATGTCTTGTTATACAGTCTTTCAGCGTTGATCGTATCTTTATTGTATCTTCCGATCTATATACGCACACGCAGGGATAAGGAACTGAAAAAGGTATGGAAAGACAATTTGGCGGTAAAGCTTTTGTTATGCTGCGCCTTCAATTGTCTGAACAACGTTGTATTAATTGCCGGGGAGTCTGCTCTTCCGGAATTGATTTTTGCCTTTGCATTGATGCTGATCGCGGACTTTGATTTGCTGGCCTGCAGAATACCGACAGAGTTCCTCACAATCTTATACTTGTCTATACTGCCCGGAATTATCACTCACGGCAATTGGGCTTTTGTGCTCAGCACCCTTGTGCTGTGGTCTTTCTGGTGGATCGTCCAAAGAAAAGGACTCATCGCCGTTTATGATGTCTGGACAATTTTACCGCTTGCCTTACATCTGAACGAAACAAAAAAAGCGCTGTTATTCTATGCGCTTTTTCTGGTCTTATGGGGTGTTTTCGGCTTGATGCTGCGGTATCTTTGCAAAAAAGAAACTCCCACAAAAATCCCTCTTGCTCCGCTTATGGCGCTTTCATTTCTGGTTATGCGGCTGTTTCCGTAAGGTTATCCGCTATTGATCCGAGCACACCGTTGACAAATTTCGGGGCAGTCTCCGACCCGAAGGTTTTCGCCAGTTCGACTGATTCATTGATCGCTACCCGGTCCGGTGTCTCCTTTGAAACCGCAAACTCATAGGCGGCGATGCGGATGATGTTGCGGTCGATTGTGGCGATCTGGTCGATCGGCCAGTCTGAGGCGTATTTCCGGATCATGTCATCGATCTCATTTTTGTTGTTGATGACACCAACTACCAGATCGATCACAAATTTCTTTGCATCATCATCAGGAACATCTTCTGATTCAAAACGGTTTGTCAGAATATCCGTGATGTTATGATCGGAGAGATCATATTCATAAAGTGCCTGCAGTGCGATGCCGCGTAAAAAGGTGCGTTCCTTCAATTCAGCCATAGGTTTAGTTCGTTTCCGGATAATTAAAATCTTCGATGTGGATGTTTACACAACCGACATTCATGCCGACCATTTCTTTGATGGCTCGTTCGATTTTTTTCTGAAGCCGTTTGCAGACATCCAGGGTGCTGCAGTCTGCTTCCAGAACAATATAAACATCCGCGTTGACGGCTCCATCCACGATCTTCATTTTGACGCCGTTCTGGGCGTTGTTGCTGCTGTAAAGGCGCGAGACACCAACGGTGTCATCGGCAGTCATTTTGACAATGGTTTCAATAACTTCCGGAGCGACAGTTGTGTTTCCGGGTACTCGTTCTTTTTCGTTCATAGTTTTTTATCCTCACTAATCTAATTATAAAGTATTTTCTGATATTTTCAATAATTAGCTGTACCTTATTTCAATAATTTCCTCAAAATCAATTTTTACTCCGTTTGTAAGGATGAGTTTATTCTCATAGGTGTCGATCTTTTTCAGGTTCCCGCTCATGGTCAAATAACTGCCGCCTTCTTTTTTTTCGTCAGGAGCAAAAAAAGTCACGATAATAAACGGCTGCAGGGAGATCCTTGATTGAAGCGTGAGCAGCTTTCTGTTGATCCTCTCTTTTTCCCACTCGTCCAGGACTTTCTTTTCCTCTGTGGTTCTGCCGGCTTCATGGATCACTTCGGAATATCCGGAAAGGGCTGCAAAGGGGGCAAATTGCGCGGCGCGATCCGCCAGCGGCATTCGGATGTGATAACGCGGTTCCGGCCGTTTCATCGAAAGAATATCATCATAATCATGAATTCCCGGCATATTTCCCTGTCTCCTGTTTCATTTCCGGTGACCGCCGATTTGGGCGTTGCGCTCTTTTTGCGTAGCGCTGTCCTGAAGGCTCATCCCTTTGAGAACGATGTTTTTCCCGTATTTCTGCTGAAGCGCAAGGATCGATTTCTGGAGTCGGTTCTCCTGCTTCATTTTATGTTGGATCTCCTGTTCCTGTTTCTCCAGCGCGGCATAGTCTGTGAAGAAATCCCGCTGTTCAACCTTTGAATTTTCAGGGATCGAATCTGCTGAAATGACATGAGAAAAAATCACATAGATATGCCGGATGAGCAAATTGGGATCCACGATCTCGCTGAAAAGTTCCATCATCATGTCGGTGAGGAGCCGCCCCGAGGAAGTATATCTGCCGATATTTTTTGACCCGTGTGCCGGTTTGGGTGCAGATCTGCCGTAGCGGTCTGTTTTCACCGGACCTATAAAATTTGAAGAACCGGCTCCATCTTTCAGGTTTTGAATATCGTAATTGATCGTCAGGACGACCTGATCACAGACGAGATCTTTTTTGACAAGGCTGAGCGCCAAATCATTTGTCATTTCTCTCACGATGATCCCGGCTTCCTCAAAAGAGTACGGCCGCGTCAGGACCTGACCGTTGCTGATGCTGTTGTTGTCGGTTTTAAAGGCTTTGATATCCGCGATCGTGCAGGGTTCCCAGCCCCAGGCATGATCGATCAGCAGCTCTGCATTGATGCCGAACAGATCATAAAGAAGGTCCTCGGAATAATAATCGGATTTCCCGCCTAATGAGCATTTCGCGATGTCACCCATGGTGTAAAGTCCTTTTTCCGCCAGCCGCTTCTCATAACCGCGTCCGACCCGCCAAAAATCGGTGATGGGCCGGTGGTTCCATAATTTTTTGCGGTAGCTCATTTCGTCAAGCTCGGCAATGCGTACACCGTCTTTGTCCGGAGGACTGTGTTTGGCTTCGATGTCCATGGCGATTTTTGCGAGGTACATGTTTGTCCCGATCCCCGCCGTTGCAGTGATGCCGGTCTCTTTCAGAACTTCACGGATCAGGTGCATTGTCAGTTCATGGGCGCTTTTCTTGTAAGTGGTTAAATAATTTGTCAAGTCAATGAAAACTTCGTCAATTGAATATACATGTATGTCTTCGGCAGATATGTGTTTCAGATAGATGCTGTAAATTTTACCGCTGATCTCCATATAATGGCCCATACGGGGCGGAGCGACGATGTAATCAACTGCCAGCGACGGGTTATTAGCGAGTTCCAGTGTGTTGGTTGAGCGTCCGGTCAGTTTTTTATTCGGGAGGGAAAACCTGCGCTTTTCATTGACATCGTGAACACGGCTTACTACCTCGAACAGGCGCGGCCTGCCGGGAATGCCGAAGGATTTCAATCCGGGTGATACAGCCAGGCAGATCGTCTTTTCGGTTCGGCTGGAATCGGCTACGACCAGGTTTGTCGTCAGCGGGTCCAAACCTAACGCTACACATTCCACTGATGCGTAAAAGGACTTCAAATCGATAGCGGCATAAATCTTGTTTTCCATCTGTTGGTTTAATTATAACGTATGTGCTAATATATTCGATTTATTGGGATAAATATTGATAAAGAGAAAAAAGCCTTTAACCATGGTAAAATGTTATCAGAAAAGAATTGGGTTTGAGAGGGATGAAAAAGTTATGAATAAAAAGATCGCTGTAGCGGGAACCGGTTATGTGGGGTTATCTCTTGCAGTTTTACTGTCTCAGAAAAATGAAGTCACCGCGGTTGACATTATCCCGGAAAAAGTCGATAAACTGAACCGTTTTATTTCACCAATTGGGGATGAATATATTGAAAAATATTTATCAGAAGCGAAAGCCGGCACCCGAAAGCTGAACCTGCATGCGACGCTTGACGGTGAGGCTGCCTATAAAAATGCGGATTTTGTCATCATTGCTGCTCCAACAAATTATGATGTTGACCGTAATTTCTTTGATACAAGCGCTGTGGAAGCTGTGATCCGAATGGTTCTGGATGTCACGAAAGACCGGGAAACAAAACCGACGATGGTCATCAAATCGACGATCCCGGTGGGATATACCGATCAGGTAAGCAAAAAATTTGAAACAGACACGATCATATTCAGCCCTGAATTCTTGCGGGAATCTAAAGCTTTATACGATAATCTCTATCCCTCCCGGATCATTGTCGGCAGCAGTGAAAAAAACAGGCCGGCAGCTGAGGAATTTGGCGAACTTCTGCGTCAGTCCGCTGAAAAATCCGATGTCCCGGTGTTATATATGAGCACAACAGAGGCCGAAGCAGTGAAGCTTTTCGCCAATACCTATCTGGCTATGCGTGTAGGATTTTTCAATGAGCTGGATACCTATGCGGAAATAAAAGACCTGAATTCGAACAACATCATTCGCGGCATGTGCCTTGACCCGCGTATCGGTGATTTTTATAACAATCCATCCTTTGGTTATGGCGGCTATTGTCTGCCGAAAGATACCAAGCAAATGCTGGCAAATTATCGGGGTGTGCCGCAAAACCTGATCCGTGCGATCGTTGAAACGAACAGAACACGAAAAGAATTCATCGCCAATCGCGTGCTGCAGAAAGCCGGATTCAGCAGTTTCAGCATTGATGACAGGATGAAGGGAAACGAAGGTGATTCCCTAACGATCGGTGTTTTTCGTCTGACGATGAAAGCCAATTCCGACAATTTCCGTCAGTCTGCCATGCAGGGCGTGATGAAACGTGTAAAAGCCCAGGGCGCGGAAGTGATCATTTATGAACCGACTTTGGAAGACGGCAGCCGCTTTTTCGGAAGCCTGGTGGTGAATGACATCGAAAAATTTAAACGGAAATCAGATGCGATCATTGCCAACCGTTATGATGCCATGCTCGATGATGTGAAAGAAAAAGTTTACACCCGCGATATCTACGGCAGAGATTAGGGATAAAAAAATATTTACAGGTCGTAAAATTTTACAATTAATTGAAATTTGGCATGTTTCATGTATTTTAACCGATAACAAACGAGTCTATCAAACATTCTTCCTCGAATCCAAGAAGAATATAGACTGATGAAATAAAAACCGGGAAACGCCGATAACAGGTGTTTCCCTTTTATGGCGCTTTCTGTAAAAACAAGAAACACGGGGAAACATTATGCCGCTATTTTCACGAGATATTGGAATTGACTTAGGTACGCTGAACACTGTCATCGCTGAAGGCCGGCAGCTGCTTTTGCAGGAACCGACGGTTGCTGCGATTATCGTTGAAGAATTGAAAATGGTCGAGTGGGGACAGGCTGCCAAGGATATGGTCGGACGTGTTCCGGAATCGATCGATGTTGTTTATCCGCTTCGCAACGGTGTCATTGCGGAATATGAAATCACGGAAAATCTGGTGAAATTTGCGGTGCAGAAGGTGTGCGGGTCGATGATGATTTTCCGTCCGCGCATTCTGATCACCATTCCCTGCGGCATTACATCGGTTGAACGGCGTGCGGTACGGGAAGTCGGTTTGGGAACCAACAGCCGCGAAGTGCTGCTGATGGAACAGCCTCTGGCAGCAGCGATCGGGATCGATTTGCCGATTGCAGCCCCTTCGGGAAACATGGTGATTTGTCTGGGCGGCGGTCTGACCCAGGCTGCGGTCATCGCCATGAACGGCGTTGTCACTTCAGGAACGACCCAGACTGCCGGGATGAAGCTGGACGAGGCGATCCAGTCTTACATCCGCAAGAAATACGGCGTGATTATCGGACAACCGACAGCCGAACAGATCAAAACGCGTATTGGGTCTGCGGTGCAGGTGGAACAGTCACAGACCATGGAAATCCAGGGTCAGGACCAGGTCACAGGCCTGCCGAAACCGGTTGCCGTCACGACGGAGGACATCGTGGATGCGCTACAGGACCCGCTGCGTGAAATTGCCGACACAGCCCGAAAGGTGCTGGAAAAGACACCGCCGGAACTGATTTCCGACATTATTGACCGTGGTGTCGCTTTATGCGGCGGTGGGGCTTTGCTGCGCGGTGTGGACAAGTACCTGACCAAGATGCTGGGGATCCCTGCTTACATGGTTGACGAACCCACGATCTGTACGGCGCTCGGTGCGGCCAAAGCGGTCCAGCTCCGCGATGCTTACCGCCGCTCCATCATCCAGGGATGATGGAGATAATAAAATGAACAAAAGAGGACCGAAAACCGGTCCTCTTTTGTTGATCATACTTCAGCTTATTTTCCGAGCTTTTCACGAATCAGTTTCATCGCAAGGTCAAGGGATTCCGGGATCTTCTCCGGGGTCTTGCCGCCTGCCTGTGCCATTGTCGGACGGCCGCCGCCGGAACCGCCGGCTACAGCGGAGATCTGCTTGGCAATGTCGCCGGCTTTGATCCCGCGTTTGACCAGCTCATCGGCAACATTAACGATGAAGACTGCCTGGTTGTTCAGAATGGTGGAGAACACACCGACTGCGTTCGGATGCTCATTCTTGAATCTGTCCGCCATTTCCCGCAGCGTTTCAGGTGTGGCATCCGGGACCTGTACCGCCAGGACGTTGGCATCACTGACCTGTACAGCGTTCTTCTTCAATTCATCGAATTTTGTCATGGCCAGTTTCGCACGGAATTCTGCGATTTCCCTGGCAGCCTTCTGGATCGCGATCTGGTTCTGTTCGGACTTCTGAACAACTTCCTCAACCGGAACGCTCATGATGGCGGCGATTTGGCGGATGTTACTGGCAGCTTTCCGCACACGGGCGCTGGCTTCCCGTCCGGTAATGGCTTCAATACGGCGGATACCGGTGGCTACGGATCCTTCGGAAAGGATCACAAACAGACCGATCTCACCGGTGTTGGAAACATGAGTACCGCCGCAAAGTTCTGCTGAAGTTTCGCCGTTTTCTCCGATGCGTACAACACGAACCTGTTCCCCGTATTTTTCATTGAACAAGGCAGTCACGCCTTCATTGAGGGCATCGTTGATGTTTTCGACCTCCGTATAAACGACCTGGTCGGAAAGGATGTTTTCATTGACGATGTTTTCGATCTCGCTCAGCTGTTCCTGTGTCAGCGCTTTGTTGGAATTGAAGTCAAAGCGCAGGCGGGTGTCAGACACGTAGGAACCGGCCTGACGGGCTTCCGGACCCACTACCTGATGCAGCGCCGCATGGAGCAGATGGGTGGCGGTGTGGTTGCGCATGATGTCATGGCGGCGGCGGTTGTTGACTTCCACGGTCACTTTGCTGTCGGCGGCAATTGAGCCTCTGACCATTTTCCCGCAGTGTACAATGATGCCGGCAGCCGGTTTGCGGACGGACTCCACTTCAAACACGGAACCATCTTCAGCTGTGATGGTGCCCCGGTCGCCGATCTGACCGCCCATTTCCAGGTAGAAACCGGTGCTGGGAACCACGATTTCCCCTTCCTCATCCTCAGAGAGTTCAGAGACCGGTTCACCGTTACGGATGAGCATGACGGCCTGTGTTTCCACAGGGGCAAGGGTATAGGGGTTCTGTTCCACTTTTCCTGTCGGCAGTTTGCCTTCGGAAATCAGCTGCTTCAGGAAGCCGTCATATTTTTCGGCATCCTCGTTGTCCATCTTCTTGAAGAAATCACCCTTGGATACATTTTGATGAGCTTTGGCAGCTTCTTCAAAGCCTTCACGATCGACATCGAAACCCTGTTCACGAACCAGATCCCGGGTGATTTCGAGCGGCAGACCATAGGTGGAGTGCAGGTCAAAGCAGGTGGCGCCATCCACGATGGTTTTGCCTGATTTCTTCATTTCTTCGACGATTTCGTTCAGGTGGGCGACACCGTTATCCAATGTCTTGTTGAAACGATCCTCTTCCCATTGAATTGCGTCGATGATGGCTTTATGATGCTGCTTCAATTCGGGGTATGCGTCCCCGTAGCTTTCAATGATGGACTCTGCAATTTGCGGCATGAAATTCTTCAGACCCAGCTGCTGACCGAAACGGACTGCCCGGCGGATGATCATGCGGCAGATATAGTTGCGTCCCATGTTGCCCGGGGTGACGCCATCTGCGATCAGGAAGGTGGCGGCACGGCCATGGTCGGCGATCACACGGTAGGGGGTGAAGTCCGCGTACATTTCCTCTTCAGACTTCCCGGTCAGTTCACGCAGGACGCGCATGGTGGGTGCGAAGAGATCCGTCTTATAGTTGGAGTTCTTGTTTTGCAGAACGGCAACGATCCGTTCAAAGCCCATACCAGTGTCAACAAATTTATGCGCAAGCGGGACTAATGTGTCTTTATCGACGCGGTTGTACTGGATAAAGACGTTGTTCCACAGTTCGGTGTACCGGGCACAGTCGCCGTTGACTTTGCAGACATGCCCCGGGACGTCTTTCATGTCACAGGCATCCGGACCGAGGTCGATGTGAATTTCCGAACACGGGCCGCAGGGCCCGGTGTCAGCCATTTCCCAGAAGTTTTCTTTACGTCCGAAATACTGCACATGACTGGGATCCATTCCCGGTTGGGAACACCAAATGTTATAAGCTTCTTCATCAGCGGGAATCTCACCTTTTTCATCTTTGAAAACGGTGGCATAAAGCCTGGTGGGGTCAAGTCCCCAGACCTTGGTCAGCAGTTCCCAGGCCCAGCTGATCGCTTCTTTTTTATAATAGTCGGCGAAGGACCAGTTGCCGAGCATTTCAAAAAAGGTGTGATGGCGGTCATCGCGGCCTACATCGTCCAGGTCGTTATGTTTCCCGGCGACGCGCATGCATTTCTGGCTGTCGCAGGCACGAGAGTAGGGACGGCTGTCAGTGCCGAGGAAAATATCTTTGAATTGGACCATGCCCGCGTTGGTAAACAAAAGGGTGGAGTCACCGGTCGGAACCAGGCTCGCGGAACGGACAATGGTATGTCCTTTGCTTTCAAAAAACTCCAAAAACTGGCGGCGGATCTCATTGCCGCTGATTTCATTGCTCATAAATACATCTCCTGATCTATGCTATAAATCATTCAGTGAACAATTATACCCATCATTCACCGAAGATGTTATAATTTGTGTTTATGAAACGCTTGTTTATCGCACTGCCGATTCAGGAAAAAACGAGGACAGAGATCGCTCAGGGCATCTTTGCTGACGACACAGCAAAAAAACTGCCTGTTCGCTGGACTTCCGTACAGAATTTGCACCTGACACTGCAGTTTCTTGGATCAACGGACGAAAAACGGATCCCGGTTTTGAAACAGATACTCAACAGACTGCGTTTAACCGGAGCTGAAGAACTCACTTTCACGAACATCGGAGCTTTCCCGGGAACGATGAGCCCGCGTGTTGTCTGGATCGGAATAAAAGCGAATGAAACGCTCCGAAATATCCAGAAGCAACTGACGGTGGACCTTCTCCGGAATGATTTTGCCGCGGATCAAAAAGCGTTTAAACCGCATCTGACACTCGGCAGAGTGAAAGAAAATGTTTCTGTTCCGGCCGATATGATCAAGTATCTTGAAAGCCTGAGGGGGAACATCAATGTGTCTGCTTCTCCTCTGGATCGGGTCACGCTGTTTGAAAGTCAGCTGAGACCCGGCGGCCCGATCTATACTGTTCTTTATGAAAAGAAATTCTTTTAAGGAAACACTGATTTATTCGGGCTGAGTCAAAGTGACCTGTTTTCGTTGACTCAGAATTGAGTCAACAGAACAGGTTGCATTGACTCGTTTGCCGCGGATTAAACATTAATCAGCGTTTCCTTAAATTTCGTGTATAATCAATAAAAATGTTGAGAGGTTAAAAATATGGAATCTAATGAACTTGCACGTAAAATCGTGGAAATTCTGGAAGACAATAAAGCGGAAGATATCGTTTTGATGGAACTCGGCGAAAAGGTGGATATTGCCGACTATTTTGTGATCGCCAACGGTACCAGTGACCGGATGATAGACTCACTTGCCGGTTACGTTGTGGATGGCCTCCGGGATGAATGTAAAATCCACGGTACAGTACAGGGTGTGACCGGCGGCGGCTGGATGCTGATCGACTATGGTGATGTGATCGTCCACATCTTTTCACCGGATCGCAGAAGTTATTACAGCATTGAGGATCTTTATAAAGAATCAAAGGTCCTGCTGCGGGTTGCCTGACCTGATAAGCGCAGATGAAAGAAAAGAGCGTATCCCTTTCAATCGGTACGCTCTTTTTTACTTTGCCTCCAATGTTATTCGGTACACTTCGTAAAGCGGATCACATTCCAGCTGAGTGCCGGGATCCTGACCGAAGCTATTCCATCATCAATTTTCCCTCCCGGGCCGGATACCGGGCAGACATTCAGCGGGGCATCCTCTGTGTTGACTGCCTTGACATCGTCATGATGAAGCAGGATGTGTTCTGCCGGTTTCAGTTCACCGAAGGACCGCAAATCGACTGATAACTCATAGTTTTCCTGCATGTCGCGGTTGACGCAGAACAAATTGACATTCCCTTCATCATCAAGAACTGCTGCTGCATCAATATAGGGAACATTTTCATAATCCGAGCAGTCATAGATCGGAGACTTGACCAGAGCCTGAAGTGCCGTACCGCGTCCGTACTGTGAAGCGTGCATGAAGGGATAGTAAATGGTTTGAGCCCAGCAGCCTCCGCCGTTTCGGGTCATGATCGGTGCGATCACGTTCACCAGCTGTGCAAGGCAGGCGATCTTCACCCGGTCCGCGTTGCGGATGAGCGTCATCAACATGGAACCAACTAACAGAGCGTCTTCAAAATTGTAAATATCCTCCAGCAAGGGCAGCGCACGATCCCACTTTTCCCGCTTCCAGATCTCCTGATCCTGTTCGTTGGAATGGTACCAGACGTTCCATTCATCAAAGGAAAGGTTCACCTGTTTCTTGCTGTGTTTTTTGCCCTTAACCGCGTCACAGATGGATGCGACCGTATGAATGAACTCATCCATGTCCATTGACCGGGCGAGGAACCCCGGCGTATCTCCGGTGGGATTGCCGTAATAACGGTGCATGGAGATATAGTCAATGTTCTCGTAACACTGGTCCAGCATTTCCAGCTCATAGGAACCGAAGGTCGGCATTTCCGTGTTGGATGAACCGCATGCGACCAGCTCGATCGTTGGATCGACCCATTTCATGATCTTGGCAGCTTCATTGGCTGTGCGCCCGTATTCATAACCGGTTTTCTGCCCCATTTGCCATGGTCCGTCCATCTCATTGCCGAGACACCAGAGTTTGATGTTGAAAGGGTCCTTCCGCCCATTGGCGATGCGCATATCCGAGAATTTGCTGTCTCCCTTGTGGTTGGCGTATTCTATCACGTCACGCGCCTGCTCCGGCCCGCGGGTGCCAAGGTTGATGGCGTACATCAGCTCACTGCCGGCTTTTTCCGTCCATTCATAAAACTCATGCAGCCCGACTTCATTCGTTTCCGTGGTGAACCAGGCCAGATCCAGGCGTTTCGGACGTTTTTCAACCGGTCCGACACTGTCCTCCCAGTTGAAACCGGAAACGAAATTTCCGCCCGGATAGCGGACGATCGGAACACCGATTTTTTTCACTGCAGCCATGACATCTTTGCGGAATCCTTTTTCATCAGATTCCGGATGTCCCGGTTCATATATGCCGCCGTAGACCGCCCGTCCGAGATGTTCGATAAAAGAACCGTAAATGCGTTTGTCGATCCGGCTGATTTGGTAATCTTTGTCAAGAATTATTGAAGCCTTTTTCATGTCTCATCCTTTCACCGCGCCGGAGGTGAGGCCGGCAATAAATGTTTTTTGTGCAAACAGATATATTATAACTATACTAAAAAATTGATAATTCGTCGGATCATTATTGTATTTCCGTTATAATGTACTTCTGTTTTATATTTATATCACCTTGCAAGGCAATAAACCAAATATATTTATCAACAGCAAAGGAGGATGGCAGCAAATGAACATGAGGCCGCTTCAGCAGGAGCAGAAGAAACCGGAAAGGCCGAAAAGCCTGAAGGAAGTACCTGCCTACGTCAAAAAAGTTTTTGGCGGATTTTTTACCCGTCTTTTTTACATCTACAGTCTGGTGTGGGAAACCCGTCCGTGGATGCTTTTTGTCATGCTTTTTATGTCGGTATTTAATGGCGTTATGCCTTTGCTTGGCGCCTTTATCTCCCGGAATTTGATCAATGCGCTGATCGATGCGAAAAATCAGGAGTTTAAAACGATCCTGCATCTGCTGATTTTCCAGTTTGCCTATCTCTTTCTGCTGCGGATCGTTGCTTCTGTGGACAGTATGCTGAACCGGACGTTCGGAGAACTTGTCGTACAGAACATCCGGCAGAAGATCATGCATAAGTCAAACGAATTGGACCTGCAGTCCTTTGATCAGCCGGAATTTTACACAAAGTTGGAAAATGCGAACCGGGAAGCCGGAATGCGTCCGCTGCAGATCGCTGTTTCTACCTTCTCTATGATGAGCACACTGATCTCGATGATCAGTTTTATTGTGGTGCTCTGGGCCATCAGTCCGCTGGCGCCGCTGGCGATCATCC
>CAYWKZ010000082.1:0-13363 GCA_964459115.1 uncultured Leptolinea sp.
GATAGTGAATATAGTGGATAGGATATAGGATATAGGGGATAGTGGGTGGGGAATAGGATATAGGATATAGGGAATAAGGAAAGGAGTTTTACATGAGTTATCCATCTTCTTCCGCGGTGGTGGCCGGACAGGCGACCGAAGCGGATCAATATAACACATTGCGCAATGACGCGCTGTTTCTGGGAGCGGAGGCCGGGACGTCCGGGTCGCTGCGCGACCTGCTGCATCAATCGATGGGTGAGATCCGCCTGACCCGGGCATCCCGGACCTCGATCCGCCTGGAGGCTTCGGCGGACGAGCCCTGCGCTCTGATGATCGGCGGCAGGATCTGCGCGGTCAGCAGTGATCTGACCGTCAGCCTGAGCGCGGACAGTTTTCCCACTGCCGGACGGCTTTGGCTTTATGCCGCGGGACAGTCTGACGGCAGCTTCAGCCTGGCGGTTTCCGCAGCATCGGCTCTTTCCGGCGCCCGCCGCATCGGGACCTTGCTCTGGAGCGGCAGCGCCGTGATCCCCGGCACGGTGCGCACGATGGCGGAGTGGGACGGGCTGCAAAGGTGCATGGATCCCTCCGCGGCACAGGGTCGGCTGACCCTGGTTCCCGGGGAACCTGTCCCGGATGCGGATATCACCATGGCGGATACCCTGTATTACACGCCCTACCGCGGCAGCAGCATCGCGCTTTATCTGGACGGGGCATGGGAGCGTTTTGACTTCAGTGAGCTTTCGCTGCGGCTCAGCGGCATGCAGCGCGGAATTCCTTATGACGTGTTCGTTTCTGCCGACGGGGACGGGCTGCAGCTCAGCGTCCTCTCCTGGGGCACTGTGGAAGCCCGTCCGACGGGCATGCTGACCCGGGTCGACGGGGTGCGCGTCTCCGGCGGTGACAGCGGGAAACGCTATCTCGGGACCGTCGCGCTCAACGAGTCGGGCTTCGGGGAGGACAGCCGGAAAGGCCGCCTGGTCTGGAATGAGAACCACCGGCTGGCCCGTCCGCTGTTCGCGCGGCTTTCCACCACCCGATCGCAGGGGACAAGCCATATGAACAGCTGGGCGCCTTATTATGATAATGATGCTCCGGCGGTTCGGCTGCTGGTACCTGCCTCCGATGCTGAATTTTCGCTGGAGGGGGTCGGGCTCAGTTCGCCCATCAGTGAAAGTGACCGGGGCTATCAGCGCTCGGCAGCCGTCGGGATCTGCCGGGACATGATGATGGAAAGTCCCTATACCGGCAATGAGTGCTGTGTTCCGGCTTTCACACACTCCTTCGGGAACGGTCCGATGTGTGTGACGGTCCAAAACCGAGACAGCTCTTTTCAGGGGCTGCACCGCTATACGCTCGCGTTCTGGTCAAATTACAGCTTTTATCCTGCGGGGACGAACCTTGCCGATGTCACCGGCGGCTGGCCGGGACTTTACGGAACGATCTATTGTTAAAGAGGAAAGAATAAGGAGTAAGGAGTAAATCAGGATGCCGCTATTTACCTGTGAATGAGCACAGGGGACTGGCTCATGTTGCAGCGAAGCTTGCACATGTGCCTGTCCCCTGCTGCGCCGCTGTCGGGTGAATGAGAGTACTGAGGGTATTTGAAATGCCTTCGTTGTATTTTGGTTTGCGCAACAAGGGACAACCTGCTCCGTAAGGTACAGCCTTCGGCTGAATTAGATTCGGAGCAGGAGCTTCGCCCAAATCGCTGCGCGACAACAGGAGCCAGTCCCTTGTGCTTCGTAAAATTTGAAAAAGCGGGAAAGATGAATCTTGCCCCAAAAACAATTCAGAAACTGGCATAAAAAATGCAACAAGAAATATGAAAAGAACGAACATTCGGGACTTCCCCGGGTATTTCGGATGACAACTTCTGAACAGTTATAGGGGGTAAATAATTCTTGAATAAACGATTTTTCAGCAGTATTTTTCTGACATTGGCCGTACTGATGGCTATCCTGACCATTTCCGGGCTGCCCGGCGGACAGATCGCCTATGCCGCACAAGACAGCGACATCACCATCGAAACACTTCGCGTTTCGCTGCGTTCCGGAGCGGTGCAGAATGATGAAGGAGACTACGTTTGGACGGCCGATCACAGCTATGCTGATCATCGTTTCACCTTCCGGGTTTCCTATGCCATTTCCGGCACCTACGAACACGTTCCCGGATCGGTTGAGATCGTTATTCCGAAGTCGATCCTGGTGAACCGGAACGGTGTGCTTTCCGATTATTATGAAATGTCCCTCCCGCATGAAGATGCGGAAGGGTTATCCGACAGCAATCTCTATGTCTACAAGGAAGATGGAGATAATCTGGTCATCTATAACCGTGTCGAGGTTCCGGCCGCACAGAACGGTTATTTTGAAATCAGCTACCTGACCTCGGAACGCACCTTCGAATATGCAGACTATGGATATGAAAACGGCAAAAATTCCAAAGGCGGATCCGATCCGTTCCAGGCATCCATGACCGTAGTTCAGGACAATGTCGTCAAGACCAAAGAGAGCGAAAAAATCCCCGTTTACATCGATACGACCGCAAAAATCACCCAAACATCCAAGGCCTACCCGACTTTCTATACCTCCTGGCAATCCGCCTGGGGCGATGCACCTTCTGATGCGGGGCAGTATTACTATCTCGTCTGGGAGATCCGCTCCTATATCAGCGATCCCACCCAGCCATATAATTTCACGCTCAAAGATGACTTTTCGCCTTATGGGGAAGCCATAAAATATCGCTTCTCAGGAACATCTGAATACACCAACAACAACACCGTAATGAACCTGACAGGCAATTACCCTTACGGCCGTTACGATTATGTGCTCACCCGACACAGCAAAGCGGATTATGATGCATTGCTGGTAAATGATGATCAGTATACCGTCATCAATAAGGTCACCGCGACGGTGTATCCAGTCGATCAGGTAGATGAAGATACCAGTGCGCAGGCTGTGCGTTCCTGGACTTACGCGGTTCAAAAATGGGAACGTCCGACAGGACATTTCTACATGTGGAAATGGGGGCTGGACTATCGGGATTACATCGTTCTCGATTCCGAAGATATCCGCCGTTTTGACCTGGACAAGTTTAATAATCCTGCAATAACCGATGTCAACACGATCGAAGATCTTGCCTATTATACCTACGTTCACGGTTATCCCTATCCCTGGACAGTTGATGGGGATTTGGATAATTCCGAATCTTACGGGAAGAAACCGGTTACCTGGGTGCTGACAGACAATAACTTCAACCTGAAGACGATCGACGGGAGTTATCTGGGTGAGGATCTAAGCGACGAAGAAAACCCGGAGTCTGGGGAGCAAAAGACGAAGCTGAGCGCGGAGGATTACCGTATTGATTTCATCCGGCTGGATTTCGGCGCGAATGATGCTCAATATAATGACGAGACCAAAAAGTTTATTGCCTCAACCGCCACTTATTCGGATGAAGAAGTGGTCATTGTATCCGCAGAGTTCGATGGCAGCGGCAGCTATACTGAGGTCGCCCGCTGGTATCCCAAAAACAGAACCTGGGGTGAAATAAATTCATCCCTTGTTTCCAAAACAAGCGGTATGAATCTGTATTTCAACAATACTGAAACGAATCACTGCACGGGCTACAAGCTGTTGACCGTCAACAGCCATTATTACACGCGCATGGGCGCTTATCCCCATGTAACGCTGCTGAATTCGAATACTGTTAGCAACATTGTGGAATCAGCAATGAAAAATGAGCGAAAAATCGCCGTTCGCAACATTGCCAATTCTCATGTCTATCAGGGAAATACAGATAGTGGGACCCCTATTATCAGCTTTATGCGTGAAGGGACGGATTACGTCATCGGTATAGTCCGACATGGAAATATTGAAAAGAAAGTCACCGGCTATGTCAACGATGTGGTGAATCGGGAATATACCGTTACCTGGTTTGTGGAAGCGGATGAATCCTATCTGTCTGATGGTGATACCCGTGTCCCGGTGACCCAGGAAAGCGGGATCTTCTATGACCTGCTGCCGCAGGGCGGAAATTATAAAAACGGCTCCCTGATTGTTTACGCTGACGGCAAACGCATGTCTCCGGGAACCTACGAAATCGAAACCATCGCAAATTACAAAAATTCCGGCCGCACGCTGCTGAAAGTCGCGATCAACCTGCAGGCCGATAAATACGCCTTCGCTTTTTCCACTGTCCATTCCTGGGATATGATCCAGGCTTATGGGAAGGATCTGCTGAACAGTGTGGCTTACGAGACCGGGAATGCCGACATTGGTGACGGCCGTCGCGATGACGGCGGCACCGGAACAGATAAAGAACTGCTGAAGGGTTTGGATCCGGATACCGACGCGGATAAATTCCTTTACGCACAAACAAACCATAGGATCGACGTACCGCATGCCGCTTCACTGGGGCTTTATAAACAGGTGATCGCGGAACGGGACAGCGATTACTCTTATGAAACAACCACCTATCAGGACAGTGATTATAACTACGCACTCCATTTTGCCGCGGACAGCAACACCACAGCATCGAATTTGATGCTCTTTGATTCGCTGGAAAATTATGTGGTTGCCGCCGGTGACAATGCCGGTGCCACCTCGGACTGGCATGGAACGCTGAGGGCTGTGGACGTCAGCCAGCCGCAGAGCCTGGGTATCGACCCGATCGTTTACTACTCTACAGCTGCAGATCTGAATATCGATACGCTTGGTATTGCAGCAGATTATGATTTTGCAGGCTCCGGCATTTGGACGAAAGCTGATGATTACAGCGCTGATCTTTCGGATGTCAAAGCTGTCGCGGTGGACATGCGGCACACACCAGAAGGTGGTGATTTTGAACTTTCTCCGGATACTCCGGTGATGGTGCGACTCTTCATGCGCTCACCGGAAAACGTGGAGACAGAAAAACTCTATCCGGTGGCTTACAATAATATTTATCTCTATGACACCCATACCAATGTAGATACCGGAAACGCCGAAGAAGACCGGATCCACCAGGATTTTACTCGCCTTCATTTCCGTATTGCGGCGGATCTGACGCTGTCCAAGGCGGACAGCACGGATCCGAACGTGAAGGTGGCGGGTATCGTCTTCCGCCTTTCGGGTACCTCCGATTACGGTACGGAAGTTGATGAATATCGGACCACCGATGCCAACGGTCATCTGCGCTTTGAAGCCATTGAACGGGGAACTTACACCCTGCAGGAAGTGGATGGTGTGCGGGACTATTTGCAGGATCATACCGAAAGAACCGTTGTCGTCAAGCCGGATGGCACGCTCACGCTGGACGGAAGCAATGTTTCCGGAACGGTCGAAATTCCCAATGATCCGCGCATTCATGGCGATCTGCAATTGCAGAAGCGGGGCACGATCGATGGCAAAGATGTAACAAAGGTGCTTGCCGGAGCTACCTTCCTGCTGGAAGGTATGTCCGACTACGGCAACGAGGTCGAAATATACGCGGTCTCGGATAATGCCGGGAATGTTTTCTTTGAGGATGTGGAGCTTGGCAGCTACGAGGTTACGGAAATTCAGTCGCCGGAGGGTTATATTCTTTCCCGGGAAACCTGGCGGGCAGTTTGTGACGAGACGGGGTTTGTGACGCTCTATGCCCGTGGGGAAAATGACGAATGGGAAGCAGTCGCTTTGAATGGCTCCGGCGATCCGTTTGTCATAAACGAATCGCTGCACGAGCTGAAATTGAAGAAATATGACACCACCAATCCGACCATCTTCCTGCAGGGAGCGGAATTCCACCTGACGGGCACATCGGATTACGGCACCATGACCGATATGACCATGGTAACGGATGAACACGGCACAGCACATTTTGAAGGGCTGGAGCCGGGCAGTTATGTGCTGACCGAAACTCAGGCACCGGATCATTATGAGCCGGACGAAAAAGAACGCCTGGTACGCGTTGATCCCAATGGCAGAGTGACAGTAGATGGGCTGGAGCATCTGGCTGCAGATTTTATGGATGGTATTTATGTTGAATATTTCGGCTTTCCGAATGAGCGCAAGTATGAGGGTGTGATCACCATCACCAAGCGATGGGAGAATGATGAAAATGATGCCAACTTCCGTCCCATCCCGGTCGTGCATCTGGATACGGAGGAAAAAGAATTTGCCGCTCCCACTGCCACCATTGATAAGGAGAAATGGGAAGAATTTGTGAATGCTTTCGAGGGCGGAAAAAATCCTCTGCGAGATGCTGTTTCTTTTACACGGGATAAAACAAAAACGATTGAAGAAGTAAAGAATTTAGAGAATTTAGAGATAGCTGTAAAAATCGATGATGAAGAAACCCGTAATTCGATTTATTTCTGGATGGATGAGGATAATAATGCCTACTGGTGGTCTGACGCGGAAATTGTCTATTTTCCGAAAGACAGCTCAAGTATGTTCTATAACTGTCAGAGCCTGACAGAACTGAATCTTTCCGGATGGAATACATCAAAAGTAACTGATATGAGTTACATGTTTCAATATTGTCAAAACTTGACGATGCTGAACCTTTCCGGTTGGGATACATCAAATGTGACGACCATGTGTGGTATGTTTTTTCAATGTAAAAATCTGACAACGCTGAATCTTTCCGGTTGGGATACATCACAAGTAACTGTTATGAGTCTCATGTTCTATAATTGTGAAAGTCTGACAATGCTGAATCTTTCCGGTTGGGATACATCAAATGTGACGACCATGTCTGGTATGTTTCAAAATTGTAAAAACTTGACAACGCTGAATCTTTCCGATTGGGATACATCAAATGTGACTGATATGAGTTTCATGTTCTGGTATTGTTCAAAACTGACAACGTTGGATGTTTCTGATTGGGATACATCAAATGTGACGAATATGGGTTACATGTTCGAATATTGTAAAAGTCTGACAATGCTGAATCTTTCTGATTGGAATACATCAAAAGTAAAAAATATGAGCCACATGTTCTATAGGTGTGAATTATTGTCGCAAGTTTTTGTTGGAGATGAATGGAATACTGGAAATGTTACCAGCGGCATTTATATGTTTACTGAAGCTTCTTCCATAAAAGGTCAAGAAGGAACAAAATACAATAAAAATAAGGTAACTGTAGACTATGCCCATGTGGATGGAGGGACAGATAATCCAGGTTATTTCTGGCACATAGATAAATTGACTGGCACCGGGCATGCATTGACTCCGGCGGATCTCGCGGATACCGCTGTCGAAATGAAACCGATAGATCCAACCCTTTCTGAAATGATGCAGCTTTTACCAAAGGATGGAGAAGAGGAAAGCACCGAAAGTGATACCATCGAGATCCATCAGATTACCAACTCCTCCCTGTGGGAAGCGACCCCCGGTGATGATGATCCTTCCAAAGTCTTCGACCAATGGGTGGACAACGGCGACGGTACCTGGACTTACCGCTTCCGTGTCTTTGATCAGGACAGTGAGTATCACATCTGGGAAGATACAACCAGCGTTCCCGGATACACCTGGGTCGATGCCGAAGGCAATCGGATCACAACTTCCATTCCGCTGAATTATCAAGAAGGCGGTACGCAGGATCCGGATCCGCTGGTAATTATCAACAAAAAAACCTCGGAAGATCCGAACCCGGCTTATGGCAGCCTCTCCATCAGCAAACTGGTAACGGGCAGCGTTCCGGCAACGGATCGGGAAAGGAAATTCACCCTGAATCTGACCTTGAGAGGAGAAAATGGTGCCAACGTTGACGGGCGCTATGGCGCATACGATTTCATCGATGGACAGGCGACGACCATCACCATACGGGACGGGGAAACCGTAAAGCTCTCCGGCATTCCGAAAAATACTTCCTGGACACTGACTGAAGATGCCCCGGAAGGTTACAGCGTGAGTTACGACGGTGGTACGATCCTTGAGGATGGCACCAGCGGGACGATCAGCAGTATTTCGGTTTCGGTTGTGACAATCACCAATGAATCCAAATACGGCAGCCTGACGCTCAAAAAGACGCTCAGCGCAGCCGATGGCGCGGTACTGACGCAGGCGGACAAAGACCGCAAATTTGCCTTTGACATCATAATGAGTGATACCACTTTCAGCGGTGTACATGGCGGACTGGTCTTTACAGACGGCAAGGCGACCGCCTGGCTGAAGGACGGCGAGGAGCTGACGATCGACGGCCTGCCGCTCGACATGGGCTATACCATCACAGAAGAGGAACAGTCCGGCTTTACGGTCAACCCGGATCAGCCCGTGTCAGGCAACATCGTAAAAGAAGGTACAGTCGTTCCCTTCAATAATGAAGTGCATCCGCGTGAGATGGGATCCCTGAGACTCAGCAAAACCGCGCCGGAAAACCACGATGACAGCTTTACTTTCCATCTGCACTTCAAGGGGCTGCAGTCCCGCACGGAATATGAATACACGCTGAACGACGCAGAGGCCTTTTTCACCGCTGACGCGGAGGGCAGAGCTTATCTCTCGCTGCAGCTTGCGAATGGCGAAAGCGCGTTATTCAGCGAGCTGCCGAAGGGCACGACAGTCACCGCCGCCGAGGATGCCAACACGTACATTGCCTCCTATAGCATCAACGGCGTTCCCGAGGGTGAAAACCGGGAAGCCAACAAGACACTCTCCACCGAGACACTAACCATTACCGTGGATGAGACGCTGGAGGTCAGTTTCAACAATCAGACCGAGAACTTCGAAGTGGCTTTCCGCAAGCTGAGTAATGATCATGCTTATCTGGAAGGCGCGGTGCTGGAGGTTCTTGACGCGGAAACCGGAACAGAGCTTGCCCGCTGGACGTCAAGCAGCGAAGAACATATCCTTTCCCTTCCGGCGGGAACCTATATCCTGCGTGAACGGATCGCTCCTGCCGGTTACAAGAAAGGAGAAGATGTTTCCTTCGCGATTTCCGCGGAAGGGATCGTGACCGTGGGAGAGAATGAAGCGGACTATGTCTATTTTGTCGATATGATCAACACCCCGTTGCCGACTTATGAGCTGAGTCTTGCCAAGCAGGTGGGCGGTCAATACGGATCCAAAGACCGTTACTTCAAATTCACGGTCAGCCTCTCGGATCTGACTGACGGCCTTTACAGCATCGACCGGACATCCGCACAAAGCAGCATCCCCGCTACCGAATTTGACAGCCGAACGCACTACAATCCCGAAACCCTGATCGTGGCGGAAGGCAGCGGCAGCGTGGAGCTGTGGCTCAAAGACGGGCAAAGCATCAAAATCAATAATCTGCCGAAAGGTACTAAAGTCAGCGTCAGTGAAGATGCGGGGGACTACAGCGCCACCTGGAAACTCACGGATGGAGAAGACTCGGAAGGGGCTTCCACCGATGAACTGAGCGTAGAGGAGAATCTTGCCATCACCTTTACCAACACGCTGGATCAGGAACCGCTGAGCATTTCCGGATCCAAGACCTGGGATGATAATTATGATCAGGACGGACACCGCCCGGAATCGATCACGATTCGGCTGCATGCCAATGGCGCTGATACCGGGAAATCCAAGGTTCTTTCCGACGAAACCGGCTGGACCTGGACCTTCTCCGGTCTGGACAGGACTGCAAACGGACAGACAATCACTTATACCGTCACCGAAGACGCCATATCGGACTATACCGCCATTTATTCGGTCGAACGGGACGGTTTCCATGTGACCAACCGTTATACACCGGGAAAAACATCCCTGACTGTGGAAAAAGTCTGGGACGACCATCAGGATCAGGACGGAAAACGTCCGGAATCTGTTACCGTGAAGCTCCTGGCCAACGGCAGCGATACCGGGAAAACCTGTGTTCTGAATGAATCGAACCGATGGGAATGTGTTTTTGGCGAGCTGGACGAAAGGGCAAACGGACAGCCCATTGCCTATACTGTTGAAGAGGATCCGGTGCCGGGTGAATATACCGCTGTTATCGAAGGCGATGCCGAGACCGGTTATGTTATCACCAACACTTATGTGCCGGAAAAGACGCGAATCGAGGGGATCAAGATCTGGGAGGACAACGATGATCAGGACGGGAAACGCCCGGAGTACATCACGATTCGTCTGCATGCGGATGGGGAACATAACGGACAGCATGTGCGGCTGCCGGGATTTGGGCACGTCACATGGGCATTTGAGGATCTCGATAAATATGCCGATGGGCGGGAAATCGTCTATACCGTGACGGAAGATGCCCTTGATGATTATCATACGGAGATTGATGAAGAGACCTTCACGATCACCAACCGTTATACGCCGGGAAAGACCAGCCTGTCGGTAGAAAAACAATGGGAGGACGAAGAAGATCAGGACGGATTCCGTCCGGACAGCATTCAGGTAAAGTTGTTGGCTGACGGTGTCCTGAAAGAAACGGTCGAACTGAATGAAGCCGGCAAGTGGTTCCATGAATTCACCGACCTGGATGAATATGCAAATGGCAAACGCATCGTTTATACGATCGATGAGGTGCTGACTGATGTGATCACGGGAATCGACGGGACGGGAACCTATGCGTTCGAAATTCAGGGAAATGAGCACGAGGGATTCACGATTGTCAATAGTCATACTCCGGAAGGAGAACAGCCGGAACCTGAACCGGAACCCGAGCCGGAACCGGAAGAGCCACCTCTGCCGAGATTCTTCCGCATCGATGAAGAACTGCCGAAGACCGGCCTGACCGGAGTTCCGTCAACGAAACCGGCATCCGTGAATTACCGCCGGGTCGGTATGGAGCTGATGATCCCGTCGCTGGGTGTGATCAGTGATATTGTCACGGTCGATTTTATGGACGGAGAATATCCGGTGGAATGGCTGGGTATGGATGTCGGTTTGCTGTCCGATACTTCTCTGCCCGGAAAAGGGATATCCGTGATCGCAGCCCACAATACGCTCAATGAAGAGGAATACGGACCGTTCGCGCTGCTGGCATCGCTGGAACCGGGTGACCGCTTCTTTGTGAGGACAGATCAGGATCTGAAGAGCTTCACGGTCTATTCGAATGAAAAAATCGGCGCAGCGGACACGGCAGCTCTTGCGAAGATCGCTTCCCGCTATGAGAATTCGCTCACGCTGCTGACCTGTGAGGACGAACGTCCCGAAGGCGGCTACGCTTCCCGCCGCATCGTTTCGGCGAAGCTGGTGAAATAAATGATTTGCCGGAAAGCGAAGATTCTTCAAGATCAGAAGATAATCGGCTTGAGTCAAAGTGACCTGTTTTCGTTGACTCAGAATTGAGTCAACAGAACAGGTTGTATTGACTCACTACTTACTACTTACTACTTACTATTTATCCGAAGATGAGGTCCTTTGCCCGAAAGACCTGCGAGCGGAAGCTGTTGTCGGTTTTCAGCAGGGAAGCCACCTTTTCACAGGCGTGGATGACCGTGGTGTGGTCGCGGCCGCCCATGGCCAGGCCGATCTGCGGCAGGGAGACGTTGGCTTCCTCCCGCATCAGGTACATGATGACCTGACGGGTCAGGGCGACGTCCCGGGTGCGGTCGCGGCTCATCACCTTTTCCACCGGAACACCGAAGACATCGGAAACAGATTCGATGATCTCGTCTGCGGAGGTGTTGTGCTTCGGGCTGGACATGTCGGTCAGGGACATGCGGACCAGCTCCCGGTCCAGGGTGTGGCCGCAGAGGTCGGAAACGGCCAGCACGCGGTTCAGTGCGCCTTCCAGTTCGCGGATGTTGGAGGTGACCTGACGGGCGATCTGTTCCAGAACGTCCATGGGCACCTGTTTCCCGGCCCGCTGGGCTTTGGCGGAAAGGATCGCAATGCGGGTCTCCAGGTCCGCCGGCTGGATATCGACGGTCAGACCCCATTCAAAGCGGGAACGCATCCGTTCGTCCAGTGTGGCCATGGCCTTTGGCGCCCGGTCTGAGGTGATGACGATCTGCTTGTTCATCTCATAGAGCTTGTTGAAGGTGTGGAAAAAGGCTTCCTGCGTGCTCTCCTTGCCGATGATGAACTGGATGTCATCGATCAGCAGCACGTCTGCGGAGCGGTATTTTTCACGGAAGGTCTCGTCATCCCGGTTCTGGATGGAGCGGATGAAGTCACTGGTGAATTCTTCGGAGGAAGCGAAGACCACATTCAGCCCGCTGCCGTTCAGCCGGTTGCCGATGGCATGCAGCAGGTGGGTCTTCCCCATGCCGACGCCGCCATAGATGAAAAGCGGATTGTAGGCCGTTCCGGGGGTTTCCGCAACGGCACGGGCGGCGGCACAGGCCAGGTTGTTGTTGTTTGACACCACGAAGTTGTCAAACGTGAAGCGGGAGAGGATGTTCTCGCTGCTCATGCGCACCGGTGCGCTGACCTTCGCGGGAGCGGCTTCCTGTGCCGGGGGCTGCGGAGCGGCTGTCTCTGCGGTCTTTTGCGTTGTTTCGGCTTGCGGATGGGACGCGGTCCAGTTTTGGGCAACAACGAATGTGACTTTTTGGGGCGTGTCGGCCATGGCAGTGAGGATCTTTTCGAGCGCGGCGCTCAGGCGCTGTTCGGCCCAGTCCCGGGTGAAGCCATTGGCCATTCCGACCGTGTAAACCCCATCCTCGCAGGCGAGCAGTTCCGCATTTCCCAGCAGCGTGCTGAACGTTTGCCGGTCCATGCTTCCCTTCATCTGAGTCATGGCCGTTTTCCACGCTGTTTGGGCGGAATCTGCCACGCCGTTGAGAATAAGAGGTTTCGGGTTCTCGTTTCTTCTAACCATTGTCAGCCTGTCACATTCTCTTCAATTTTCTGACACGGACACAAAGCTCCACTGTCCGCCGCATCTAAGGCGGTTCAGAAAATGAACGATGTTTTACCTTTCCGGATGTTTTCGGGCCTCTCGATTTGAGGAATTACTCCTGCCCGTCCGATGTGTGATTATTTTAGCATAAAAAATTAAAGGGAAAAATGGGGCTGAGCGGAAGGTGTTAACCTTAAAATTTTAGATTTCTTTAAGAAAAGAAACCTTAAGAAAATGAAAATTTTGAAAAAACAGCCGCCAAAATGGAAGTTATTTTTTCGTTTTCGGGGCTCCCCGCGATGAAGTCAGGTACAAATTGCGCATAAGTGACAAACGAATGTTCTATGGGCCTGTTTCTTAAAACTTGAAATTTGCACCCCTGATGCAAGAACCTTACCAGTTTCAGAAAAGTCAAAATTGGTTATGATTTTACCCTTGACAAATCTGAAAAAGTTTAAAAAGCAGAAATGCCGCTCATTTCAATTTTATTGTTGCATAATTTATGCCAAATGATAATTAGACTTTAGACTTTAGACGTTAGACTTTAGACGTTAGACTTTAGACGTTAGACGTTAGACATTAGACACCTGAAACCTAAAACCTAAAACCTAAGAAAACGCTGATTTATTCGTTCTGAGTCAAGAGTGACCTGTTTTCGTTGACT
>CAYWKZ010000083.1:0-13219 GCA_964459115.1 uncultured Leptolinea sp.
AGTAAACCGACAATGTTGTCGGTTGACAAATGTTCGAAAATGTGGTAATGAAGCAGTACCGTCTCCCTGAAAGCCCTCAGAACCGTGTGCTTCCCTATCTATCCCTCTCCAATGGTTACCAGGGTGAATCGCCCAGATATACCAGAATATAATCGCCCGTATCGCGAATTTCTAATGGCTTCATGTTCAGATCTTTTGCCTGATAAAGATAGTTTTCGTATTTATACCATGGCAGTTCATCCGGCGTTGTCACCTCATAACCATAATAGGAAAGATATTCCTGCATCATTTTTTGATGCCCGAACGCCCTGATGTTCCAGTTTATCAGCGGATAGACATTTGTTTCATAGATTAAAGTGTCCTCATAGCCCCAATTAAAATGATAAGCGAGCTTTCGGTAAATATATCCGCCGATCGTATTTTGGTTCGGATGCCTTTGGCGGTTGATGTTATCACCAAGGTCCAACCCACCGGTAAAGACAACTAATTTATCGTCAAATTCCGTTTTTAAACGATATCCGATGTTTTGGATAAGGTCTGCCTCATTGTCAGACCTTTGATTATTCATTGCCAGTGCCCGGTTGAGAAAAACACCCTGACGGTAGCAAAGATACACAGTAAATACCAATGCGATTTTGCAGTATATTTGTTTATTCAGGAAGGTAAGCGCGAATATGAACATTGTCAGGGTGAAAGCGGTAAAATACTGGATTGTCAGGGCGCTTCGATAGTGCATGAACGATCCCTGGAGCAGCGGCTGGAAAAACAGGGATAAATAAAAGATGAACGAAAGCAGGAAAAGAGGAAAATTGCGCCTTTTGATCGAAAGAATTGCTGTGCAGGTTATGCCGATGCAGGAGGCAAAGACGAACTCTCCGATTGGCAGATAGATGAGCCCCGTGTAAAAATAATAATGCATGGTTAGATTGAAGAAGGCTTCTAAATTATGAGTGAATTTTCCTTCCAGCCAGGCAATTTTTGTAGCCCCATTGGGTTCATATGTTAGGCCCATGAGCCGAATCAGCCCGAAACCGATCGCGTAACGGAGCAGGACTGCCAACACCAGCGGAATGGCGTATTGAATGCCTTTGCGGAGCCAGTTCTTTTTCTCAAAAATGATCAGATCCAGTAACAGAACGGAGATGACTGCTGAAACATATAAAAATGCGCCTGATTCGTAGCTCGAAACGATGATCGTCAGGAGCCCCGCACTGATCACGGTCTTTTTTGAAAACATTTTTTGACTGTCATAAAGGATCAGGATCGTTAGTGCCGCGATTGAGGCATTTCCGTAAGAAATGGCATTTGCGCCGTTATAGAGCCATATTTCGTTGATCAGCGGGAATGAGACCCAAAGGCAGCTGAAAAGCGTGCAAAGAACAAGCCGGTGTTTGTTTTCGCTGAAGAATATGAAAAGGATTCTCGAAAAGAGAATTGCGCTGAGCAGGAGGAAAAGGATCGCCCAAAATTTGTCAAGGAACGGCATGTATTCATCGCAGCTGAGTATGTCGTTCCATAACGTCATCCCCCAGCGGGTCCCGGCAATCATGACATTATCCTTGTGCCCGTAATGCGGCCTTGACAGGTCGTCAATGCTGAGTGTGCGGTTTACAAGGTCGAACGCATATGACAGGCAAGTGATGAGGATCAGACCGATGGTCATCACATTCTCTTTGCCCGCTATCCGGGGACGATCCTCATGTTTTCCGCGACATCAGATTTGAATGAGATCGATCCGGAGGTCGTGCTTGAAAAAATTCCCGGCCTTTGATACAATTTGAGCGGAGGTCGGTATGCAAATGACAAAAACAAGGCAAACAAGAGATATCAGCATAGATTTGATCAGGATCGTCGCCTGTTTTATGGTGGTGATGATCCATACGGCTGCTTATGATTTCGATTATGGCGATCCGGCTTCTTCCCAGTGGATGGCTCAAAATCTTTACGACAGCTTTGTTCGTTCCGGGGTGCCGTTGTTCTTCATGCTCAGCGGTATTGTTTATTTGCAAAAGGATGAAATCACCTTATCCTATGTCTGGAAAAAGGTTCTCCGCCTCCTGGTCGTTTATGTCCTGTTTTATTTGTTTTACAAGGCTTTTGAGGTCCGGCATGAACTGGTTCAGGACCCGCTGTATTTGATTCAGGCGATCCGGTGGGGTCATTACCCGCATTATCACCTGTGGTTCATGCTGGAACTGGCCGCGATTTATGTCATGCTTCCGTTCATTCACCGGTGTGCCTCTTCCAAACCGGAGCTGACCGGGTATTATTTGATTCTGTTTTTTGTCTTTTCCATCATAAAAACAACGATTTTGAAAATTCCCGGCTTTCCTGATGAGGCCGCTCAATATGTTTATGCGTTTATGAGGGTCCAGGCGCTGGATTATATCGGTTACTTTGTTCTGGGCTGGTACATCAACGAAAAAATGAAACAAACTCCTGCCCGGGGAGTCAGGACGATGATCCTGTTGGGAACGGTGTATGTGCTTTGTTCTCTTGTGACGGCTTTTCTGACCAGGAATGTTTCGCTGCAGCGCGGGAAACCTGACATTCGCTGGTATGATAATTTCGTGATATTCACCTTTTGCGAGGCGGTTTCGCTTTTTTCTCTGCTGAAAAATGCTTTCTCCCGGGCAGCGGGGTTTTGGGAAAAAGAAAAAGTCAGGAAGGTTATTGGTTGTCTTTCCTCCTGTTCCTTTTTCGTGTATCTCATCCATCCGTTTATGATCGAATTCGTGGCTCATTTTAAATTGACACCGGTGCGCTATAATCTCTGGATTTCCGTCCCGTTGTTCACGTTGTTATATTGGGCTTTAAGTATGGTTCCCGCGCTGATCGTCCGTAAGATTCCCCGGGTGAATCGGTTGTTCTGATTGTGGCAGTTGTTTCGGTGTCATGATTTTTATCGAATTTCAAAAAAAACCGTGACAAATTTCTGAAATTGGGTATAATAATGAACGTTCGTTGAATGAACGGCCCATTAGCTCAATTTGGCAGAGCAGCTGACTCTTAATCAGCGTGTTCGGGGTTCGAGTCCCCGATGGGTCACTTTTTTGAGTTTTGGTAATACTTAAAACAAGCGAGACTATTCAATTATCAAGGTTCAAATTTTGGTGATGAACTGCAACTTCATCACCGCCGGAAAGGCGGCTGGTTATCCGCTTTTTTTTATTTTACTTCAGATAAATTAATAATCTCAAAAACATCTTCAAACTTGCAATCCGGCCCATTCAAGCATCTTGTGTTCATAATGTTCATATATATGACAGGTATAATGTTGATACAGTTCGTTTGCTGCGCTATGCCGGCCGGAGAAATAAGGCGGATAAGATCAAAACTTTTCTTCCAAAGTGTGTTTGTGATATCAGGAAAAATTAGCCGCGACAGAAAAAAATATTAGTAATTAAGAAATAATATGGTTTTGCCATTACCTTCTAATACCAAAGCTCATTTCTGTTTGGATGAAATTTATATCCGCAGCTTTGTGTGTAATATAATTAACCTGAGATGAAGTTGTAATTATTGCAACCGGGGAGAACCGTATTGAATGAAAAGATATCTGTGGTGTGAAGACAGCGGATCAGGTTATCAGTTCTGGTGTGCCATTTTCAGAGTATTATATCCGGATATTCTCGTAGAACCAAAAGGCGGTAACGTAGGGCTGCGAAAAGCTGCAAGAGGTGTCCGTTCTGATGGTAATACCTATTACATTCTTATGGATACCGTAGTAGATAATCCGGATGCACTCAGAGAAACGAGACAATTAATCCATGAAGTAAATGGGAAGGATAATATTGTTATCGTAAAAATCCATTCATTTGAGTTTGCTTTATTATCTTTTGAACTTCTGGAACAATGGGTATTTGCCAGAGTTGACGAATTGAAAGATAAAAGACAAAATCTCTTCCGTGCGAGAGAACTTCTGATCCGTTTTCTCACTTCAGAAGGAACTGGCTCTGAATTATTGGAGCTGAAAGAATTGCTCAAAGAGCCGGAAAACAAAAACACTGAACAAATTGCAGCGAAAATATTGTTTGAAATCACTCGAAATACAGGGTTTGAAACAACAAAAGGCCAACTTGGACACTGTTTCGTAAATAATTGCTGTGAATGGGACCAGAGACAGAATGATGATATATGTGGATTGGATGACAACCGAATATCATCCGAAGAAAAAGCTCAAATATTGGTAAACAAATCCATTTTGAGAGAAACCTTCGAAAGGGTAGGGCTGTAAATGATAACGGTTTATAAAAAAGGGTCCGTTCCGAAAAGTATGGAATTGATCGATATGAATGACATATTCTTTAACAAGCAAACTACGGAGCTTCTTGACAGCCGTGCAGCAGAGATCATATTCAAAATCGATCAATCTATTATGCATAGTCGTTTTATTATCCGCTCAAAATTCGATCGTACAGCGCTTAATATAGATAAGCTTTCTACTGGATGCAAGACAGCGCTAAATATTCTGTACAACCCTGGCAAAATTTTTGATATCAGAGAATGCGGGGATAATGCATTGGACGTAATTTACTCCCTTCCGGAAGGCAACGTATACTGTGATTATCCGTTGATTTCATTTGACATGACATCTGTGAATGTCCATGATAAGGAAGGCGAACATGTTATAGACACATATGAGGATTTAAAGGAATGGTGGGAAAATGAAAATTAAACCGATCCTTTATGATCATATTCAAACAAAGCATACCTCTTTTGATGTTGATTTTCAGCTTGAATATAATATTACATTTATAACCGGAGATTCAGGTACCGGGAAATCTGCAGTATTTTCATTTTTGGAAGAAATGGCCGCAGAACAGAAAGATATAAAATGCTTTAATTATCTTGATAAAACAAAAAACTATAAGAGCGCGATCAAGCAGTCAAAAGGTAAGCTTTTTATCATTGATAATGCAGATTTACTTCTTGATAACTCTATACGTGAATACATCGCAATGGACGGACTGAACCAATATATAATTATCGGCAGAAATCCCACCGGATTACAACTGAGTCAGGATGAGATTTATGATTTATGCAGCACTGAAATTGATGGAAGAATCGTTTTCACGTTAATAAAGGCATTCGCTTAGACATTGAATCCGCGTGAACATCCATGAATTAATTTGAAAAATATCCGGGATAGGAAAGATTCTAATTATTATTCACTCATATAGAAACGAAACTGTGACCAATACAGGTCTAAAACTCTGAGTCAGCGTGTTCGGGGTTCGAGTCCCCGATGGGTCACTTTTTCTTTAAGCTCCGCCAAGAAATTCGAAGTTTACTCATAAATTTCACCAAGATATTGCACTTGCTTTTGTTTGAAAAACGTTAAGGAAGGTAAACAATGGCAAAAATTGTGCAAGCAAACAAGCTGATTTCCGAAAAAATCAGATCGAGGCACCTGTATCAAAGGTGCCTCGTGTGTTTTCCGAACAGAAACAAATATATTATAATTAACACGAAGGTTTGGGTCTAATGATGATTGCAGCGAGGAAAAACAGCCACATCGAAATCTGTCTGCGGGAGGATGTCCGGTCCGGTGTTTCAAATGGTTTTGAACACTACCGACTGGTCCACAATGCGCTGCCGGAAGCGGATTTCGCTGCATTTTCCATCGAGACGGAATTTTTGAACAAAAGGATCTCCGCCCCGCTGCTGATCTCCTCCATGACCGGCGGTACGGAATTCGGCGAACGGATCAACCGGAACCTGGCTGAAGCGGCCGCAGCGCTGAAGCTGCCTTTTGCCATCGGATCCCAGCGTGTTTATCTCACTGATCCGGAACCGGCAGATCTCCCGAAGCTGCGCAAAATTGCCGGGAATATACCGCTGCTTGCCAACCTCGGTGCGGTACAATTGAATTACGGCTTTACCCGGGAGTATTACCTGCGGGCGGTGGAGATGCTGGAGGCTGATGCACTGATGCTGCACCTGAATCCGCTGCAGGAACTGATCCAAACCGGGGGCAACAGCGATTTCAGCGGACTGCTGAGCAAGATCGAAGGCTTATGCGCCGGGTTCCCCGTGCCGGTGATCGTCAAGGAAGTCGGCTGGGGAATCTCTGCGGAGCTTGCCATAAAACTGACGGATGCCGGCATTTCGATGATCGATGTAGCCGGAGCCGGCGGGACTTCCTGGTCCCGGGTCGAAAGCCTTGTGAGCGGAGACCCGTCCATTCGCAAACTTGCGGAACCCTTTGCGGATTGGGGCATTCCGACTGCGGAATGTATCCGGTCTATTCATGAAGCCCATCCGGAGATCCCTTTGATCGCTTCCGGCGGCATCATGAATGGTGTCGAAGCTGCCAAGGCGGTCCTGCTGGGTGCGGATATCTGTGGGTTGGCGGCAAGGCTTCTGAGCGCTGCGGCAGAGGGAACTGCGGAAAGCGTCTGCGAAGAGCTCCGCTGTGTGATGGAACAATATAAGATCGCGCGATTCCTGAGCAGCGGAATTGAACGAACAGTAAGCGGAAAGAAAGAGTGAGTGATCAGGATGAGACAGCAAATGCTTGATGAGATCAACCAGACGATCTATCGCTATCTGAGAGATTGTCCTGTGCTGCGGCGGGATGCCGCCCTTCAGGAAATGATTTTTTATGCGCTTGGCTTTAACAATGACGGTTCTCTGCTGAGCGGGGGCAAACGGCTGCGCCCGCTGTTTTCCTGCCTGACCTGCGGCATTGTCTCCAACAATTATAAAAACGCGCTGCTTTACGGTGCGGCGCTGGAGATGCTGCACAATTATACGCTGGTCCATGATGACATTGAGGACAACAGCGATACCCGGCACAACCGTCCGGCGCTCTGGAAAAAATATGGGCTGCCACTGGCGCTCAATGCCGGCGACCTGCTTTATGAAATAGCCCTGGCTGCCGCTGCTGAGGCGGACGAGACATCAGGGAAATCCGGTTTGCGGCGCATGATGAAGATGTCTGAATATCTGTTTTTGGGACAGCATCGGGACATCAGCTTTGAAGGCCGGGAGCGGATCAAAAAATCGGAATACCTCCAGATGGTCCGCGGGAAGACCTCAGCGCTGCTGGGCTGCAGTTTTGCGCTCGGTGCCATGGCCGGCGGAGCAGATGAAAAAGCGATCGCGGAATTTGAATATGCCGGGCAGCGCATCGGGATCGCCTTCCAGATCCGGGATGACTACCTCGGCACCTGGGGAAAGGTGGATGAACTCGGGAAGCCTGTCTCGGCTGACATTATGGACAAAAAGAATACGCTTGCCGTGATCTATACGGCTGACAAAGATCCCGAATTCCTGAAAAAATGGAACGAATACGACGGCAGCAGTGAACGTGTCGCGGAATTTGCCGGCATGATGGCGGAAGCCGGTGCGCCGGAATTCCTGACGGAGCAGTGCCGCCGTTACATGGATGAGGCGGTCGATACGCTTTCCGCCCATCGGACAGAAGGTGTTTATCAGGAAATGCTGGATGAACTGATCAATTCCCTTGAGAATCGCAGTAAATAGGAAGATGATATTATGAGAGAAGCCCGGAGAATGCAAAACGCGGTCCGAACCCTCCTGGTCGGGATCGGTGAGGACCCGGAACGTGAGGGGTTGAAAGCCACCCCGGAACGGGTCCAGCTCATGTACGGCGAGCTCTGTGCAGGCTATGGCATGGACCTCGAGTCTGTCGTCCATGGGGCGGTCTTTGAGGAAAGCTGTGACGGTATGGTGCTGGTCCGCGGCATTTCATTTTACAGCATGTGTGAGCATCATATGCTTCCCTTCTACGGGAAGGTCCATGTGGCTTATATCCCAGACGGGAAGATTGTCGGCCTTTCCAAGATCCCGCGTATCGTGGAAATGTATGCCCGGCGGCTGCAGGTGCAGGAACGGCTCACGGGACAGATTTGCGAGGCTTTGGAAAGCATCCTGCACCCTAAGGGGATCGCTGTCCTGACCGACGGGCTGCACATGTGTTCCATCATGCGCGGTGTCAAAAAGGAAGGCGCGGAACTGATCACGACCCGGTTCACAGGGGTGTTTGAAAATGATGGGGCGCTGCGGGATGATTTTTACCGGCAGATCGGCCTGCCGGATCCGGCTGAATGAGCGAGATGAAAGACGGAAAGCTTTTTTTGATCCTTGATATCGATGGGGTGCTGTTGGAAGCGCATGGGTACCGCCTGGCGTGCATGGACACTATCAACGATTTTCTCGCTCAAATGGGACAGCCGGGGCTTTCCGTTGACCGTGTGATCACGGACCGTTTTGAGGCTTCCGGTATCAACGCCGAATGGGATATGGTGCCGCTCGCGCTGGCCGCTTTTGTGAATTTCTATTGCAGCGTCACGGGAGAAGTCCTGCCGGATGTTTTCCCGCCCTGCTGTGAAAAAGCCGTCTATTCGGACAATGAAGCCTTCAAACAGATGCTGCTCCATCAGATCACTGAATATTCCAAACGTCTTGCCCCGGATGAGACCGGCATCAATGCGATTTATCGCGCCTACCGGGAGACGGACGGACGCGGGCTTGAAGCGCTGTGGCGGCAGCCCTTCCGGGAGCGGTTTTTTGTGGATACGCTTGACCCGTGGAAGTGCCCGTTTTTTGCGGGACTGATGAACCGGCTGCTCGGCTCTGAGGAGTTCCGGAACTTTTACGGGATGGAGCCGCCGTTTGCATGTGAATCGTATCTGGAAACCAAAGACCGGCTGCTGATCTCCGAGGCAAACCGTTCTCTGCTGCCGGAGCTGCCGATAAAAGAGATCTATCCGGTGGTGATGACTTACCGTCCGACGAAATATCCGGAAAAAGCCGGGAACAAAGGGAAGAATTATTTCGTTAATGATCCTGAGGGAGAATGTGCCCTTCATCTGCTTGGCTGGACAGACGACCGGGTCCGGATGGTCGGAACCGGCAGTTTGTGTTATATTGAAGAAAAATACGGACTGCGCAGAGAGGGTTATGTCAAGCCGCATCCGTTTCATGCCCTGGCTTCGGTGATGACGGCTGTTTGCCCCGATGAGCTTGAAGCGCTGGAAATTGCGCATAGACTCTGTGCAGATGATCCGGAGAAAACAGGATCTCCGGCTGACAGCTTGTTTTTCCCCGGGGAAAAGCTGCGTCTGGCGGTCTTTGAGGATTCTGTCTCCGGGATGGGAAGTGTCCGGAATGCGGCGGAAGTCCTGCGGAAATGGGGCTATGATGCATCCGCGATCCTTTGCGGTATCCGAACTACTGCTGAGAAAAATCAATTGCTTGCAGATACGGGAGCCGTGCTGTATGACAATTTCAACGATGCACTCGCAGACGTTATTCGTGAGCGTTTATAATTATCAGGAGAGGAACTTTATGAAGAAATTATTCATCATGATTTCACTTTGCTGCCTGTTTTTGACAGCCGCGGCGGCATATGCACAGAGTGAAACGGTCATTGTCCGCCCGACCCCGGTGCCTTCGGAGATCATAACCATCAAAAATCCGAGCCTGACAGAGGTGCGCGGGGAAAACATTATTTCGGGCGTCGGCAACAACACGGTCACCCTGTGGGACCGCTCGAAATATATCAACCAGCCGAAGAGTGTCGTGCTGCCGAACGCGGTGGAAAAATTCCAGAGCGGTCTGGAAGTTCCGAAACCGGATCTGGACCGTCCGATCACGGATCCCTGGGATGACCTGAGACAGGGTTATGCCTGTGAGGCGATCCTGAACCGGCCTTACTATTTTCAGCAGATGAGGTTCGGGGAAGAGTTTGACCTGGATATCACCTTCCGGAATGTCGGAACGCAGACCTGGGATTTCAACATTGATGTGATGAAATATACCGGTGATCCGCTGGAAAAAGATTCGTCGAAAAAAGCGATCGATCTTTGGAAAACAATTGATCCGGACAGTGTGGACAAAAACAGCCACATTGTAAAACCGGGACAGTCGATCCGGGTGAAGATCCCGATGCGTGCTCCGACCGAAAAATATCATGAAGACAACAAATATTATGCTGCTTACACCCTGGTCCGCAACTGGAACAATTTCGGCTGGACGGAATATCTTGAAAGCGGGGATGAGATCCAGCATTCCAGCTGGGATACGCTTCACGACGGTCACTGGGACCGTATGCCCGGTCATGCGCTGTTCTGCCCTGTGTACTTTTACATCTATGTTCCGGATTAGAAATTGCATGAGGCAAGACGTATGATGGTAAATCGCACTGCACACGTTTGTTGTGCAGTGTTCACTTCTATAAGACCGTATGGAAGGTGATTATGGAAAAAAAGACAGAGCAGATCCTTGCGCAGTATGACTTTGGCAGTCCAGTCATCAGTTGTGAACAATTCGGGGTGGGGCACATCAATTGGACGTATCGCATTGAGACGAAAGCCGGTGACCTTTTTGTGCTGCAGCGCATCAACACTTATGTTTTCCGTGACCCGGTCGGCTTGATGCGGAACATTGAACTGATCACGGATTTCATGCGGAAAAAGGAGCCGGATCCGCGGAAGGTTCTGGAATTGATCCCGACGGTCGATGGCAGGACATATGTCGTGACAGACGATGATGAGTATTGGCGGGTCTATTTGTTCGTCAAGGACTGCATCTGTTATGACCAGGCTGAGACCCCGGAAATCTTCCGTGACACCGGGAGCGCCTTCGGGCAGTTTCAAAATTTGCTGGCGGATTTCCCGGTAGCTTCCCTGATCGAAACCATCCCCGATTTCCATAACACGGTCGCGCGCTACCGGGCGCTTGAAGAAGCGATCGCAAAGGATGAAAAAAAGCGGGCAGCGGTTGCGCAAAGAGAAATTGATTATGTTTTGTCCCAAAAGCCGTTTGCTTCATTCCTGCTGGATAAAGTTGCTTCCGGTGAGATCCCTCTCCGTGTGACGCACAACGATACGAAGATCAACAACGTCCTGTTTGACCGCCTGACAAACAAGCCCTTATGCGTGGTCGACCTGGACACGACGATGCCCGGGATCCCGGCCATGGACTTCGGGGACAGCATCCGCTATGCGGGGAACAATGCCGCTGAAGACGAGACGGACCTCAGGAAAGTCTTTCTGCGCATGGACCTGTTCCGGGCATATGCGGAAGGGTTCTGCGGTGCGGCACGGGAGAACCTGAACCGGAGTGAGCTGGTCATTTGCCCGGAGGCTTCCAAACTGGTCACGCTGGAAATCGGAGTCCGTTTCCTGACTGATTACCTGGAAGGGGATGTTTATTTCCACACCGCTTATGCGGAGCATAACCTGACCCGTGCCCGGGTCCAGTTCGAGCTTACCCGGGATATGGACAGGAAGATGGATGACATGAGAACCGTCATCGGTTCGATCCTTGATCAATAACATATGCCTGAAATATTACGGAAACTGATGGAGTTCGATGAAAAAATCTCAGCCTCCCTGCGGATCATGCCGCAGGAAGGCCCGCTGTTCAGGGCAGCGGCCTTCATCGCTCATACCGGGGATTCCTGGTTCTGGTGCGGTCCGCTGTTTGTTTTGTGGCTGTTCGCTTCGGGGGAATGGGAACGGACGCTGGCCTATTGGGGCGGATCGATCGCCCTGACGGCCTGCTTTGTCTTTGTGCTGAAACGGCTGATCGCCCGCGCCCGTCCGGAAGGAGAATGGGGACATGTTTACCGCAAGACGGATCCTTATTCGTTCCCGTCAGGTCATGCGGTCCGTGCCGGTGTGATCCTTGTGCTGGCTTTTCACACCTTTCATCAGCCGCTGCTGCTTTGTGCCTTTTGTGTCTGGGCGGTGCTGATGATGCTTTCACGGGTGGCGACCGGTGTCCATTACCTGCTGGACGTCCTGGCCGGGTTTGCACTGGGACTGCTGGTCGGATGGGGGTGGGTCGCCATTCAGCCCTGGGTCTTTAATACATTTCCGGTTTTGTTTGACAAGTCAGCGTGGTTTTCATGAAAAAACGGAGCCTTGCAAGGCTCCGCTTCATTAATAATGAAGCATCACAGGTGTCATTCCTGCTGTATCAGCTCAGTGACATCAGTGTGAATGCCCTGTGTGTTCCGTTTATTGTACGATGTGGATCAGGTCCTCGATCAGCGCGGCAGCGGTTTCTTTCCGTCCTGCGCCCGGACCGATCAGGGTGATTTCCCCGAGCAGATCTGTGTGATATTGAATGGCGTTTTCAGCGCCTTTGATTCGGGCAAGCGGGTTGCTGTTGGGCAGCATCACCGGTTTGACGGAGGCTTTCACGCCTTCCGGGGTCTTCCTGACGGAACCGACCAGTTTCCAGTGCATGCCGTTTTTCAGCGCTTCCTGCACATCGTCAACCGTCAGGTCAGTGATCCCTTCCCGTTCGATGTCCTCCGGCTTGATGAAGGTCCCGAAGACCAGGTGTGAGAGGATGGCGACTTTCCCGGCGGTGTCAAAACCTTCCACATCTCCGCTGGGGTCAGCTTCCGCATATCCCATCAGCTGTGCTTCCCGGAGCGCTTCTTCATAGCTGGAGCCGTTTTCCATCTCCGTGATGATGAAGTTGGTGGTTCCGTTGAGAATGCCGTGTATTTCGGTGATACCGGTGGGCAGCAGGCTGTCGATCGCAAGACGAAGCGCCGGGGTGCCGCTCATGACGGTCCCTTCACAGCCGATCTTCACGCCGTTGTCGCGGGCGAGACCCTTCAGCAGGTTATAGTGCAGTGCGATCGGGCCTTTGTTGGAGGTGATCACATGTTTTCCGGAGAGCAGCGCTTCCTGGCAGTGCAGCACCGCGGGTTCACCGGTTTTCAAATCGGTGAAGCTCAGCTCGATGATCACATCGGATTCCGCATTGCGGATCATCTGGATGGTGTTCCAGTCCTGCTTCAGCCCCGGGTCCATTTCAGAAAAGTCATGCGCTTCCGCAAGTTCCTTCAGCGGCAGTCCGTCCGGAGCATAAATGGTCCCGTAGCGGATGTCCGTGACGGCGGTGATGACAAAATCCAGCCCGAGTTCTTTCCTGAGAAAGCTGCTCTTCTCGATCAATGCTCTGATGAAGCCGTGCCCGACGTTGCCGAAGCCGACCATCGCGATTTTGACAAGTTTCATAAATCTCTCCTTTCGCCTTTTTTCTTTCGTTACATGCCGAAGAATCTTCTGGCGATCAGTTCACCGTTGAGGATGGAGCCGCCGGCTGCACCGCGGATCGTGTTGTGCGAAACGGTGACGAAGCGGTAATCCAGGATCGTGTCTTTGCGGATGCGGCCGATGCTGGTCGCCATGCCGTTCTCCAGGTCCCTGTCCAGACGCGGCTG
>CAYWKZ010000084.1:0-13035 GCA_964459115.1 uncultured Leptolinea sp.
CGATCAATTCGTCAGACTGAGCCATGGCGCCATTCACAAGGACCACAAGCATAAGTAAAACGAGAGCGATAAATTTTTTCATACTTCTTTTTCTCCTTTTTCTTTCGGCGAACAGCCGATTTAACAACAAAATTTGCTTCTTCAGCAAAAACGATCCGTAACTGTTCAGAACCCGTGTGCTCCTTGCCGAACAGTTACAATTATTATAGCTTTAGCCCGCAAAAAAGTCAATAACCGGAAGGGTGCAAATTTTCCTGTAAAACCCATGAAAGTATTCAGGTTATTTTCAAAAGCAGCGGCATGATATAATGGAATGTGATGGAGATAAACATTCATGAGCATTTTTCGAAAACATTCCCGGTTATGCCTGATTCTTTTGCTCTTTGCGGAGCTTTTCATCCTGGCTCTTGGTTTTCTTTGGATGAGGCAGGAGATCCGCAAACTCACCCCCGTCGATA
The DNA here is from genome assembly GCA_964459115.1 of uncultured Leptolinea sp. Taxonomy (GTDB): domain Bacteria; phylum Chloroflexota; class Anaerolineae; order Anaerolineales; family Anaerolineaceae; genus Flexilinea. Next base: position 459 of record CAYWKZ010000084.1, read on the forward strand.
TCTCCGTGACAGACTGGACCTGCCAGCACAGTGTTTATCATGACGGCGCTTTTTCCGTTGAAGATGGTTTGTTGAATTCCGGTGAAGAAACCGTTTTTCTTTATGGGCCCGGGCTCCCTTTAAAAAAGGGAACCTATGCCGCCACCATCCAATATGAGGCTGAAAGAGATCAATATTGTGAAGCCTCCGGCGCTAACATTGACAATTTTATGATCATACCCGCTGACTTTATCAAGGGTTCCCGTGGAATACTCAGCAGTTCAAAAGATTCGATCACTTATCGCTTTGAAGTCCCGGAAGATGTGCAGAAATTCAGCCTCTCCATCCATTACAACGGAGAGGGTTCATTCAAAATAAAGAATATCAGCATCAGTCAGACCGGTACCTGGTACAGGAGAACCGCCGCAAACCTGTTTTTCATCCTCCTCTTTCTGGATCTTGTATATTTATTCAGCTGCTGCTCAAAACAAAGACAAAACATGATCCTGTTGGTTCTGGGGATCAGTTTCGCTGCCTCTGTTCCCCTGTTCTTCAGACTGGTCGGCAACGATAACCCCGGGGATATGGATTTTCACATGTTACGGATCGATGCCATTGCAAACGCGCTGCGTGACCGTCAATTCCCTCCGCGGATCTCCGCCCTTTGGATGGATGGATATGGTTTCCCGACCTCCGTTTATTACAACGATTTACTGCTTCTCCTGCCGGCTCTGCTGAGGATCCTGGGATATGACCTTATCGTTTCCATGAAAGTTTACCTGATTTTTATCAACATTTTAACCACATCGCTTTCCCTGTGGGCCTTCAACCGTCTGTTCAACAGCAAAAAAATCGGAACACTGCTGGCGATCACCTATGTACTTGCTCCATACCGCCTGTCATACGGATATGTGCACAGCGCTGTCGGTGAATTCAGCGCCATCACTTTCCTGCCGCTGATCGCTTATGGGGTGGTAAAGATCTATACCGAAAACCCCGATGACTGGAGAAACTACCATAAATACGGGATGGTGCTTGCACTCGGAATAACCGGCGTTGCAGCCACACATGTGCTGACATTGGTCATATCCGTATTTTTTATCGCGCTGGCCTGTCTGGTCCTTTTCGGTAAAACCTTCCGGAAAAACACCCTGCGTTTATGGATCGACACAGTTTTGTTGGCTCTTGTTTTGAATGCGTATTTTTTGGTTCCGTTTGCCGATTATTATTTCAATATGGAAACCTTGATAAGTCAAAATGCGTTGATCCGCGGACATGCATTGATGCAAAATTACGGAATCAGTCTTGGCAGGTTACTGTCTTTCTTCCCGTCTTCTTATCAGTTTGGCATCATCAGGACGCTGAGTCCCGGGATCGTGCTCATGACTGCATTTGCTGCGGGAATTTACCAATGGACAAAATCTCATGACCGGAAACTTTTGCTGTATTTGCTTTTTTCCGGCATCGCTTTGATCATGACGATGGATTGCTTCCCATGGAACTTCCTGGAAATGCATACTTTTTTTGGAAATGTTATGTCTCAGATGCAGTATCCGTTCCGCATTCTCGTGGCAGCGGACGTGCTGCTTTGCCTTGTGCTGGGCGAAGTCTGCCAAATTTATGCCAATGAAAAACATGCTTTGTTTGGGAACATTGAAAAAGGGATCCTGCTGCTGAATTTCATATTTCTCGTTTTCTTCGTGAGCGACTTCAGCACCGGAACAGCTATGCAGAAAAAATATGAAACCGAAGCGTTGGACACCTTCGCCACCAGTCTGCATTATCTGCCTGCCGGTGCATCAACGGATCGTTATGCCTATACGAAAGATATTCTCACTGACGGTGTTGAAGCTGCACAGGCTGTTTCCCGAACGACCCACACAGCCCGCTATTCCGTGAAAAGCTTGAACGGTGGTTCGATCGAAATTCCTGTGCTGAATTACCGGGGTTATCATGCCATTGATTCCGCCGGTAAAGAGTTCCCGATCCAAAACGGAACAAATTGCAGGATCCACGTTGATATCCCCGCCGGGTTCGATGATGTTTTGACAGTGGAATTCAAAGAGCCATGGTATTGGCGTGCGTCAATCGCTGTGTCTGCGGCAGGAGTGCTGCTGTGGTTCATTACACAAAGGAAAGAAAAGACATTAGACTTTAGACATTAGACATTAGACTTTAGACTTTAGACTTTAGAAGTTTAGGATACGCTTTAATGAAGTAAAATGAGATTAAGTTGAGTTGACGCGGGAGGAAAAATGAAATTCTTGATTGCAGGATATGGATCGATCGGACGAAGACATCTGCGGAATCTGCGCGAACTGGGCGAAAATGACATTGTTCTGCTGCGCTCACACCACAGCACCCTGCCTGATGATGAGATCAAAGACGTCCCGGTGGAAACTGACATTGCTGCAGCGCTGGCTCATCGTCCGGACGGAGTGATCATAGCGAACCCGACCGCACTGCACCTTGACGCTGCGATTCCCGCTGCCGAAGCCGGCTGTGCCATCTTCATGGAAAAACCCGTTTCCGACAGCTTCGAACGCCTTCCCGAGCTGCGGGATGCGCTGAAGCATAACGGCGGACGGTTCCAGATGGGGTTCCAGTTCCGTTTCCATCCCGGACTGCAGAAGATGAAGGAACTGCTGGACGCGGGAACGATTGGCAGACCCTATAGCTTCCGCGCGGAGTGGGGAGAATACCTGCCGGGCTGGCACCCCTGGGAAGACTACCGCCGCACCTATGCCGCTCGCAAAGACCTGGGCGGAGGTGTTTTGCTGACCCTTTCCCATCCGCTCGATTACCTGCGCTGGCTCTTTGGTGAGCCGAAATGGATCTGGGGCATAAACGGTCGGATCAGTGATCTGGAAGTGGAAACGGATGACATCGCTGAAATCGGGCTGCAAATGGCAAACGGCCTGGTCGGCAATGTTCACCTGGACTACTACAGCCAGCCTGCCCGCAACGGTCTGGAAGTGATCGGCAGCGAAGGGAAGCTGCGCTGCAATAACCTTGACGGGATCGTCACCCTGCGGACCGCCGATGGGAAGAGCGAACAGTTTTCGCCCGAACCGGCCTATGACCGCAACGACATGTTTCTCAATGAGATGCGCCGCTTTATCGCCGTCACAGCCGGGACCGCGGAACCTTCCTGCACGCTGGATGACGGGATCGCCGTTCAGCGCATGGTGGAACTGGTGCAGAAGTCGTGGGAAGAAAAACGGATCTTTGCATATAGTGAATAACGAATAGTGAATAGTGAATAATGAATAATTGTGATGTAGTCTCACGACGTCCTAACGATAAAAGGCAAAAATTTACTGAACTGTTGATCTGGATTTGGTTTGTGTTCCTGGCCATCCTGTTTACCCGCCCGCTGATCGCCCACATGGGAAACGAGATCGCGGGGGAAATCGGTGATAACATCTATTTTATCTGGATGATCGGCTGGGTGAAGAAAGCCCTGTTCAAACTGGGTGTAAACCCGATGAACGTCTGGTTTCTCAATTACCCGGAAAGCTGGAACATGGCCCATACCGAAATCACCCCGGCACAGCTGGCCCTGGGAGAGATTTTCACGCTCTTCGGCAGCGAGACCTTCGCTTACAATGCCGCCATGCTGCTGAGCTTTGTCCTGTCCGGAGTCATCACTTTTTATTGGGTCCGTCACCTCACCGGTTCTACAGCCGCCGGGCTGCTGAGCGGGACAATCTACGCCTGTCTGCCCTACCGGCAGGCTCACTATCTGGCCGGACATCTCAACCTCTCCGGGACGCAGTGGCTGCCGCTGTTCTTTTGGGGATGGTTTGACCTGCTTCAAAATCAGAAATCAGAAATAAGAAATAAGAAATGGGACAGCACAAATCAGGGTGTACAGTGGAAAGCGGCATTGATGGCTGCTGTCGGCCTTGGACTGACGGCTTTGACTTCACAGTATTATTTCTTCATGCTGGTGATCGTGGCCGGGTTCCAGATGGTTTGGATGACCCTGATCCACCAGCGGGACAAGCTGAAGGATGTTTCCTTTTGGAAATCCTTCGGTCTCTTCATCCTCTTTTCCATCCCGCTGCTGCTGATCGCGGAACTTCCGTTCCTTCAACTTGCCGGTTCGGGCGGTATGCCGGACCGGGACTGGGGCGGGGTGCGGATGTATTCCGCCGGACTGAGCGACTATCTGCTGCCGGGCACAACGCACTTTCTCTTCGGCAAATGGGTCGGAGCCCACTTCAACCGGGACATCTGGATCGAAGCCACGCTTTATGTCGGGATCGCCGCTCTGGCGCTTTTCGTTTATGCCATGATCCGGGGAGGAAAAACGATCCGCTGGGAACGGCAAATGTTCCTCACCGGCATCGTGATCGCCGTGATCCTTTCCATGGGGACTGACCTGCACTGGAACGCTGAAGCAGTTGAACTGACGCTGCCGGGGTTTCTTGCGGAAAAGCTGGGACGGCAGACCATGCCGATCCTGCTGCCGGGATTTTTCCTGTTCAAGTATTTTCCTTTCTATGCCAAACTGCGGGCCATGATGCGCTTCGGCATCTTTGCACTGCTGTTTGTGGCCGCGGGAGCGGGATTTGCCGTGAAGCCTTCGGCAGCATTCAGCGGGAAAAAACAGATCCTTTGCGCCGCTGTTGCGATCGCTCTGGTCATCTTTGACTTCTTTCCAAGGGCACAGCAATCTTTTGCGGAAATCGGTCCCCGTCCGGTGGACACCTGGCTTTCGCAGCAGCCTGCGGAGGGGTCGGTCATGCGCTATCCCTTCTACCTGAATGATGACCAGGCCGGGACCTACTACACGCTTTATAACGAAAAACCATTCATCGGCGGGTTCTTCAACGCCTTTCCAACCGAACAATACCAGCGCATCCGCGGCGTGATGGAAGGGTTCCCCTCCGCGGAAAGCCTGCAGCTGGCAAAGGATCTGGATGTATCCTTCTTCCTCGTGGAAAAGGAAGAACTGCTGCGGGCGATCGAAGAAGGGACCGTCCCGTGGGGAAGTACTGATGAGCTTTTTGAAGCGGCAGAGGCATTTGGACTGCAGCAAGCCGGGAAATTCGACGATATTTATGTTTATATACCATAAAGATCATCGCCGGTATAGTATATCAACCCTTCTTCTCTGGAGGAAAATCCGTTTGCAGATATAAATCCGATTTGGGAAACATTCAACCCTCTTATTTGATGGATTTGGCCCAATTCATGGTGAATCTCATCCGGCTCCATAGCCTGTTTCAAATATTTGACCTCAAAAACGGTAAATTTATCACCATAATCAAGAACAACATCAAATTCACCGTTTGTTTTTGTCTTGGGATCATCAAAATACCAGGAGCCAATGTTTCTCAAACCGGGCAGTTTTCCCCGTTTCGCCTGTATTGAAAAAAAAGTTCTGCATATTTCCTCAAATCGGCGTGAAACATAATCGCGAATCGTAGGGGCTGTATATTCATCATAAAAGTTTGCGGGGCCAATCATTTCCAACGCGCTGCGGTTCTTATATACATACGTGAAAAAGAAACGCATCAAATTATCGTTGATCTCATAGGTGGTTTTCTTCGCATCCCCGGGCCTGTTAATTGGTGCGGATTTCCGGAGTAATTCAAGCCGAAGCAACATTTTCAACTGCTTTAATACATTTCCTGTCTGATTTGCATTTAATTGGCTTTCAATATCACGATATCTTTTTCTGCCATTTCCCAATACAGAGAATATCCTCTCCGCATTTGCCGCATTTGAGTAATCGGACATCAGCAGGTGCGCTGCATAAAGAAATACAGGACTGTTCGGATTTAATATCGTTTGGATTACATTTTCACGGAGCGTAGCACAAGGATCTATTTTTTCAAGAACATATGGAGAACCGCCAAAAATACTGTAATAGGCTATTTTCTCATAAGATGTTTTTGTTTCATAAAAAGAAGCTGCAATCTGGTAGTTCAATTCAGTTAAATGAATCACTGTTTGAAAACGTCCATAGAGCGCGTTATTTTCACTGATCATATCTTTCATCATTCCGACGTGAGATCCTGAAAGAACGAGATGGATATTTTTCAGGTGATTGTCGATAATGTTTTGAAAAACAGAATCAACAGTTTCAGACGGAGCCATCTGCTTTAAATAAGGATATTCATCTATAACTACCGTAATTTTGTCCGGAAGCGTGTTAAGATAACCAAATAAATCAATAAAATTTTGAAAAGAAATGAATACAGGAAGGATTTTATTTCTGACCAATTCTGTTGTGAGATTTTCCAGGTTGTCTTTTAAAGTGCTCTTGATGCATTCAAAATAAACAAACTTTTCTGTCCTGCTTTGCAGCACATGTCTGATCAGCGTTGTTTTTCCGACTTTTCGTTTACCAAAAATCATTATAGCAGCGCTTTCACTGTCCAGAGCTTTATTAATCAGTTTGATTTCCTCTTCTCTTCCGATAAAAGCCATTATTACCGTCCTTTTCGTTGAATTATATTGATTTTGTTTTCATTGAATTATAATTCAATATTTTTTATCAATTCAGGATAGGCAGATAAGTTGATATTGAAAACTTATTGTTCTGCTAATTTTTTTACCAAGTTACAGCGTATAATTATTACACAGGAATAAAAGAGAAGGTTCAAGAGGGCAGCAAATGTACGGATACACAAGAAGCTACAATCAAAAACAAACGGGGACATGGATCATCGCGGCGCTGATCTGCGCAGCTGCCGGCGCCGGGCTGCTCTTCATCAGCATGGCACAGGGAGTTGGTGTCGGCGGAGATGCCACCATCTACATCACCAGCGCCCGCAATCTGCTGGCGGGGAATGGGCTCGGGCTCATCAATGCCGCGGGAGAATTCCGGCTGATCCCTTATTTTCCGCCGTTTTACTCGCTTGTCCTGGCATTTTTCGGTCTGTTTACCAACAACCTTCCGCTGGTGGCACTGATTTTGAACCTGGTGCTGCATGCCGGACTGGTGTTTCTGATCACCTATTGGACCACCCGTGTTTCCGATAACCTATTCCCGGGACTGCTGCTGGGCATGCTGCTTGCCGGTTCGCCGATCATCATCCCCGCCGTTTCCTGGGCCATGTCGGAACCGCTGGCGATCCTGCTGGGGTTCGCCGGTCTGATCCTTCTGGAGAAAAGCCTGATCGAGGACATGCGTTTCGCTTTTTGGGCTTCCGCTGTTTTGCTGGGACTGTCCTTCCTCACCCGCTATTCTTCCGCTGCTTTTATCGGCGCGGCCGTTTTGCTGATCTTCTGCTTTGAAGGAGAAACCTGGAAGAAGCGCTTTCTCCGGGCTTTTTCCTACGGACTGGTTTCCGTGATCCCGATGATCATCTGGCTGATCATTGACTTCGCACAAACCAATACCGTCGCCTCACGCTCCATGCTGAACGGGAAAACCGCTGAACTCTGGGCGGCATTCCTGCCGAAGATCAAACATGTTTTCACCCTGTGGATCCTGCCGGAATCCCTCACCGCAAATATGCCGGGTTTCCTGGCCACGCTCATCAGCCTGTTCATCGTTGTGTTTTCGGTCGGTTGTTTTGCGGGCTCGGTTTACGCACTGCGGAACGGCACGAATTACCCCCGTTATGCCCGCATGTTCTTCCTGCTCTCAGCCCTGAACCTGCTCTATCTGCTGCTGATCGTCTTCGTATCCCTGAACACCTACCCGCCCATCACCATCAACACCCGCATGCTGCTGCCGGTCTATATCGCGAATTTCTGGCTGATTTACCTGCTGTTCGCGCTTTTCGGTGAATATAACCATCGTCTCTCCCGAACCTTTGTGTTCAACACCGCGCTGTTCCTGTTCACAGCTCTCTGCTGTTACCGCGGGGTCCGGATCGCCAAACAGAATGCCGTTGACGGGCTCGGATATAACTCCACCGCATGGAAAAATTCCGAAACGGTGGCTTATATTCGGGAAAACATCCCGGAAGACAAAACGATCGTTACCAATGAGGAAACGGCGCTGCTTTTCCTGCTGGACCGCCGGACATGGCCAATGCACGAGGTTTACGTGAACGAACCCGACGCGGAATATTATGCTTATGAGAGTGATTATGCTGTTGAAAGCGACGGGAGCCGTCAGACCTTCCGAAAAGGAGGAGCTTACCTGGTGGTTTTCGACAGCTTTGAAGACCAGATGGCGGATATTTACGGCGAGAACACCCGGGAGCGCATCGAAAAACTCTTCACCAACCTGAATATCCTCTTTGACGGGGATGACGGCACGATCTATACGATGGAAAAGGCTGAACAATGATGATCCTCTTCGGGATTTTGGGACTGCTGCAAAGCACGGTGCTGCCGGCGCTGCTGATCATGAAAGTGTGCCGACTGCGCGGCGGACTCACGGAACGGCTGATTTGGATGTTTCCGCTGAGCCTGATCCCGAACTATCTGCTGATCTTTTTCCTGGCTGCACTGCACCTTTACACCCGCCCGGTCGTTCTGGTCATTCTGGCTGTCGAGATACTTTCCCTTCTTTTCCTTTATCGGGAGACGCTGACCCGTCCCGTCCGGGAAACGGTTACAATCATCGGGAATTCCCTGCGCGGGGAACTTCGTCCGCTGAAAGAATTCCTGACGGAACAGCACGATGATACCGGAAAGGCTCTTGGCGGCTGGATCTGGGTGCTGAGCGGCTGCATGGCCCTTTCCGGTGTCTTATGGGGAGTCCATCTGGTCAGGCTGAACTTCGGTACCATCTTCAGCGGCTGGGATACGCTGTTTTCCTGGAATGCTTATGCCGAAAAATGGGCTGCCGGTCAGGTCCCGAACATCGGAGGCATGTACCCGCAGCTGATCCCTGCGAACTGGTCCCTTTCCTACCTGCTGCAGGGAAAAGACGCGGTTCAGTTTTTCAACACCCTGCTGCCGCCCCTTTTTTTCCTGCTGATCCAGGGCATGTTCTTCGACCTGGGCTTCCAGCGCCGGGAAAGCGGCTTTTTCTTTGCCGCCATCATCGCCCGCTACATGATGAAAAAACTGATGGGAGACCAGCTCTTTGACGGCTATATGGATGTCCCGGCAGCAGCAATGATCCTGCTGAGTGTTTACACCCTGCTGCGGGCAGAGCGGGAATCCCGGTCTCATAAGCGTCAGGCGATCGTCCTCGGCACGGTGTTTGCCGCCGGCGCTGCCATCACCAAGCAGAGCGGCTTCACCGGCCTGATCCTGTTCCCCCTGGCAGCTTTCCTGCTGCTTCCGGATGCTGTGAAAAGCTTGAGCCGGAGGCAAACACTGCTGCTTCTGGTGACGGTTCTTCTCATTGTCCTGCCCTGGTATGCGCACTGTTTCCTCTTCAACACCCACGGGGAAGCCCGGGAACTGGTGGCGGAAGGGATCGCCTCTTACAACAGAGATTATGAGCTCAGTCACCGTCTCTGGCAGACAGATCAGCTGCTGGGAAAATATAAATGGTTCTTCCTGCTGACCCTGCTCGGGCTGCCGTTTATTGAAAAACGTTATCGGCTGCTCCTGCCCCTTTACATCTGGCCGCTGACGATCATCTGGGCGACGACCTTCAGTTATGACGCCCGCAACCTGGCGCCGGTTTTGCCCTTTGTCTCTCTGCTGGCCGGGCTCTCGCTTGAGGGAATCGGGAAATTCACCGCGAAAATCCTCAGCAAAACGCCGGCCGGCTCCATTCCGGCTGTCATTCTCGGGCTGCTGTCCGCTGCGGCCATTGTTTTTGTCCTGATCCGGCTTTATCCCGACGCGAAACTGATCGAGGATCAGAAAACACAACAAAAGGCACTTTTCGGTGAACGGCTCAATCAGGAACTGCTTTATGATGTCTTTGGTGAGGAACACGACGGGCACGATATTTATACAGACTACCCCGCGCAATTCCTGCCCGGTTATGAAAGATGCTGTTCTGCGGCGGAATTGACGGATGACGGCCAGGTGCGCGGCGTACTGGAAGGGGATAACATCAACTGGCTGCTGCTGCCGGTCATCATGCCAAACCATACCGATCCTTCCAAAGCGCTGATCGAGCAATGCATTGCCGAGGGTAAATGTGAACAGATCCGCTGTTCCGACGGATATTACAAATCCTACTGCCTTTACCGCATCGACCGTTGAGACAGCGCCTGACATGAATCTGCCGATTCCTGAAAAAACGCGTTTATAATTTCATTCATGCTGAACCTGAGCCCTGCTTTACTGATTTCCCGCGTGATCACACTGTTGATCGCCTTCACATTCCATGAGTTCAGCCATGCACAGGTCGCTGTCTGGCTGGGAGATGACACACCCCGCCGGGATGGACGGCTGACCCTCAACCCGCTGAAACATCTGGACCCCTGGGGCTGTTTGCTGCTGCTCGTCGCCGGTTTCGGCTTCGCAAAACCGGTGCGGGTGAACCCTTATGCCGTCACCCGAAAAAACAAAGCAGGCATGATGCTGGTGGCTGCGGCAGGCCCCTGCGCAAACCTGCTGCTGGCTGTCATCGGTGCGCTCATCATCAGATCGGGACTGATCCGGACCAATGCAGCGCCTTTCGGCCTGAACTGGCTGCCCCGTCCGACATATTTTCTGAGCCAGTTCATCTGGACCAACCTGAGCCTGATGGTCTTCAACCTGATCCCGCTCGCCCCGCTGGATGGAGAAAAGGTGGTCAGCTACTTTATCCCGGATTCCTTCCGGAACACCTGGAACAAGATCCAGTCCGAGGGAACCAAGATCCTGATGCTCTGTTTCTTCGTCCTGCCCCGCCTGGGTGTGAATTTTATGGACGATTTCGTCGGCAATTCGGCCCTGGCGCTCTATCGTCTTTTGCTGGGAGGCTGAGTTACGGAAACACAGGAAGGATCGAAGCCCTATTTTTGTTATATCGTCCGCTGCTGCGACGGGACGCTTTATACCGGGATCACCAACGATCTCGAACGGCGGATCGCGGCACACAATGACGGGAAGGGCGCGGCTTACACAGCCTCCCGCCGTCCGGTGGAGCTCCTTTACAGCGAAATCGTGGGAGGCAAAGGGGATGCCCTGCGCCGGGAACTGCAAATCAAGAAGATGAGAAGAAGCGAAAAATTAGGATTGATAAAAAGTGGTCAGCAGTCAGAATCATGACCTATTGATTAGGACTTTGATTCCTGACAACTGAGTATAAACAGGAGATTAAGTATTGGAAAACGAAGAGAAGAAATTCCATTCCGGATATATCTGTGTGGTCGGACGGCCGAATGTCGGGAAGTCGACACTGATCAACCTGCTGCTGGGCCAAAAGATCGCGGCAGTTTCGCCCCGTCCGCAGACGACCCAGCGGGTTCAATTGGGCATTCTGAGCGACGATGAGTGTCAGATGATCTTCATGGATACACCGGGGATTCACAAACCGCTTTCCAAGTTGGGGGAAGCCATGAACCAGGCTGCCATCGAGACCATCAGCGATGCGGACTGTGTGCTGTGGATCGTCGATATCTCCGTCAAACCGAACAAAGAGGATGAAATCGCCGCGGAACGGATCAAAACCGGCAGTCATCAGGAAAAAGTAATAATGGCGCTGAACAAATGCGACCTGGTGAACCCGAACCAGCTCAGCGAAAATGAGAATTTCTACAAAAAACTACTCACCGGCGCCAAACGGTTGTCAGTATCCTGCCGCAGCGGACAGGGCATCCCGGAACTGACTGCCGAGCTCAAATCCCGCCTGCCGGAAGGTCCCGCGTTTTATGATCCGGACCAGATCACCGATCTTTACGAGCGGGAGATCGCGGTGGACCTGATCCGGGAAAGCCTGCTGAAAAACCTGGACGATGAGATCCCCCATGCCATCGCCGTGCGGATCGAGGAATACAAGGACCGCAGTGAAACGAATTCCTACATCAACGCCACGCTGCTGCTGGACCGGGAATCCCATAAGGGGATCGTGATCGGGAAAGGCGGCGAAATGATCAAAAAGATCAGCTCGGACGCCCGGCGCGAGATCGAAAAGCTCACCGGACGCAAGATCTATCTCGAACTGCGCGTCAAAGTCATGAAAAACTGGCGCAACGATGAAAACCTGCTCCGTCAGCTGGGAATAAAAAAATCAGATATATAAGAAACCACTATCACATTCTTCTCTTGTAACGCATTTGTCGTTACAATTAATAAAAAGATGACAAATATGGAAAAGACTGCAACATTAAATTTGAGAATTAACCCAACCTTGAAGCAGGATGCTGAATCAATTTTGTCGCGGCTGGGTTTACCAATGTCAACGGCTATCGATATTTTTCTAAACCAAATTGTTTTAGTAGGCGGGCTTCCTTTTGACGTTACAATTCCGAGATATCCGGAAAGCGTTGACGCATCCAGGATGAGTGCAGAACAAATTCATTCAAAGCTGCAAAAGGGGTATGAATCATACAAAGAAGGCCGAACTCAAAATGCAGAAGAAGCATTTAGATGGTAGTTGATAACTATCTGGTATGTTACATAATTGATCCGGGTATTGTAACAGTTCTTGCAATTTTTTATGGTGCATCAGATGTTCATCAAAGATTACAGGAGCGTTATTAACAAGAGTAGCATTCCATTTTATCTCAGAAATTCATAACGCGGCTCACAGCCGCAACCAAAAAACGAAACCGACTCCGCGCTACGT
>CAYWKZ010000085.1:0-12791 GCA_964459115.1 uncultured Leptolinea sp.
ACGCAGCGGAATGACAGCCTGGTCGAGCTTTTTCTTGATGCGCTGCAAAACCGGGTGTCCGCACAGCGAAAACTGGTTGAATATGTCAACAACGATAAAAAGGTTTTTCAATTGTGGGTCAACATCTCCTACAGAGAAGAGGGTGAAGGCATTTTTGTGATCGTGATCAGCGATCTGACCCGGTTAATGAAACTGAATGCCGCTTTTGAACGCTATACATCCCCGCAAATTGCAGATTATGTTTTGAATGACCCGAAAGGGGAAAAACAGGGCGGAGAACTGAAAGAGGTCACTGTCCTGATGAGCGATCTGCGGGGTTTCACTGCCATGAGCGCCAATTTCTCTCCGCAAAAAATGATCAGGGTCCTGAACCGCTATTTTGAGAAGATGGTTTCGGTCATTGATCGTTACGGCGGGACGGTTATTGAATTTTTGGGCGACGGGATCTTTGTTGTCTTCGGCGCCCCGATGGACGATCCAAACCATGCATCCCATGCGGTTGCCTGTGCGGTGGAGATGCAGAATGCCCTGGATGAAGCCAATCAGAGAAATCTGGAAAAAGGACATCCGGAAGTGGTGATGGAGATGGGTATCGGGATCAATTCGGGAAACGCGATCGTCGGCAACATTGGTTCCATGAAAAAGATGAAATACGGCGTGATGGGGTATACGGTCAACCTGGCCGGCAGGATCGAAAGCCTGACCATCGGCGGTCAGATTTTTATTTCGGAGCACACAAAGGCGCTTTTGGGTGAGGATTTGAAGATCAGTTCACGGAACAGCATCCTTTTCAAAGGTGCCAGTCAGCCGCTGACGGTTTATAATGTCTGTGGTCTTGGGAACCTTCAACTGAGATCCTCCGGTCAGCCTATTCAGTGGCGTGAAATCTCACCGCAGCCGGAGCTGTCATTTTATCTGCTGGACGGGAAAGCGGTGGGTAAGGAAGCTCATCCGGGTTTCCTCATCGCTCTTTCAGAGAACCAGCATTATGCCCTGCTTCGCACAAACCATCCGCTGAACAAGTCGGATAACATTTTCCTGGATATGGAAATTGACATTTACGCTAAGGTCACCGGGGTGGTGCAGGATGACTATATCATTGCTTTCACGATGCGTCCGGAAGGCTTTACCGAGTGGATCAGGAGCATGGTTCATTAAATATAAAACGCTGCGGCTGCAGCGTTTTTTTCAACAATTCTTTTCTCAGTCAGCCCATTTGGCTAATTTCTTAACTTCTTCACAAGCATTCGCATAGTCAACAGTCAGATGTCTGAGCCTGTACGAAAGGTGCTGCATGATCATGTTAACTTTGGGAGGATTCATCTTCATGAGCTTCTCAAGATCATCCGGATAAATGGTTTCCAGTGTGGTGTCGTCAACCAGGACCACTGCGGTGGCGCTGCGCGGTTCGCCGTCGATCATCCCCATCTCACCGAAGAATTTATTCTGGTACAGTTCGGTCAGCAGTTCCTCCTCGGGTGTGCCGTAATTGGAGTAGATCCCGACCCGTCCGAAGTGGATGTCATACATGCATTTTCCGGGTTCGCCTTCACGGAAGATGATCGTCCCTTTGGGATAGGTGTTGACCGTATCGGTGGTATAGCCCTTGTTGTGATCGGCCTGTTCGAGCTCTTCTACAGACTTTTCGTACTGGCTGCCGCTGAGGAATTTTTTGATTTTTGTGAACAGATTTTCGTCCGGCTGCTGCGGAACGGGATCTTTCAGTTTGTCGAGAGCTGTATTGACTTCATTGTAGTCTTTTGTGAGCTCACGGATCTGGCCGCTGATCTGGCGCATGAACTGAATGATCTGCTGCGGATTTTCTTCCAGAAACGCGTTGAATTCGTTTTCCGGAACGAAAGTCACGCTTGTCCCGTCTTCCAGAGCAACGACCGTAGCACTGCGGTGGCGCACTTCCATCACAGCCAGTTCACCGAAATATTGACCCGGTTCGAGGTTTCTCAATTTGATCTCATCACCGGTACCGTAGTTGACATAAACACCGACGACTCCGCTCTTGAGCTGGTAGAAACCGTCGCCGACATCACCTTCACGGAAAATCACATCACCTTTGTTAAACAGCTTTTCTGCCATCTTATACACCTTTCCAATGATATCTATGATCATTGATAACCGAAAAATCAATAATAAAATTATATCAAAGCTCTTGAAAAAAAGCAATAACCAATTTTTGATTCGGACGGCAGCAATAAGGAGCATAAAAGCCCGTTTCTTAGGGGTATTCTGGTACAATAATAACAGGTGGTTTACCAATACCTTTAATCATTTGGACTCATAAAGAGGTTTTGAATGAAACGATATCTTTTTATTTTTTTGATTTTGATCCTGGCAATGCTCTCTGCTGCTGCTTATGCAGACGAAGCGGATGTCACCTCATGGCAGCAGATGGATGGTAAAAAAATCGGTACTTTGACCGGTTCTGTAGGCGGTCCCGCAATTGAAGCAAACCTGCCAAATGCTGATATCTTTTATTTTGATACGATTACGGACTTGCTGACTGCGCTGCAAATGGAAAAAGTTGATGCAGGTTGTTATGACGATTCGGTTTTCAAGTATGCAAAGAAAGATATAGAAAACCTGGAGATCCTCGATGGAGTTTTGCTTCCATCGGATTATGCGCCGATTTTCCCGAAAAATGAACAGGGAAGAATATTGGCAGATCAGTACAGTGAATTTGTAAAAAAGCTCTGGGCAGACGGTACGATCGCCGAAATCGAGTCGATCTGGTTCGGGAGCGATGAAAATTTGCAGACTGTTCTCGATTACGAAAACCTGCCGGACACCAACGGTACGCTGCACATGGCAGCAGATCTTTCCCAGGTTCCTTTTGTCATGATGTTTAATAACCGCATAGTTGGATATGATGTGGATATTGCTGCCCGCTTCTGTGAGGCATATGGTTACAAGCTGGAAATCGAACCGATGAATTTTGCGTCCATTATCCCCTCAGTGGTGAGTGGAAAATGTGATTTCGCTGCCAGTAATTTTACTATAACGGAAGAAAGGGCGCAAAGCGTGATCTTTTCGGAACCTGTCTATCGCGGCGGATTGGTGGTTGCTGTGCTGGATGACCCGGCGGATTCTGCCGATTCTGACTCGGATGTGAAGAAACCTGAAAAGGCAAACAGTGTCCCCGAAAACAGTGATTTTCCCGAATTGTTAGCTACCGGGAAATATCGTTCTCTGGATGAACTGGACGGGAAAAAGATCGGTGTGCAGACCGGGACGAATTTTGATGACATGGTGCTGCATAGGCTGCCGAACGCGAACGTGCTCTATTTTAATACGAAAGCTGATTTGGTGAACGCCCTTCAAACCGGGAAACTTGAAGGGTTTGCGATCGATGAGCCCGTGGTTCAGTTTGAAATGCGTCAGAATTCCGACCTGACTTATATTCCGGATTATCTGGACACCTATGATTTTGCCTATGTTTTCCCGGATAATGAGATGGGGGATAAACTCAATAAGGAGTTCAACGAATTTCTCGAACAGGCGAAAACGGACGGAACACTTCAAGCAATAGAAGAAAAATGGATCCATGGGGATGAAAGCCAATGGAAATTAGCCGATTACAAATCGTTCCCCGCCCAAAACGGCGTCATTCGTCTGGCCACGAACCCGGAGTATGAACCCTTCGGTTTTATTTACAATAACGAAATTGTCGGGTATGAAATTGACGTGGTCATTCATTTTTGTGAAGCCTATGGGTACAGGCCGGAGCTGATCAACATGAGCTTTGACGCTATCCTGCCCTCGATCCAGGCCGGTAAATATGAGATCGGTGCTGCCGGTTTTACGGTGACCGATGAACGCGCGGAAAACATTAATTTTTCAGCCCCCTATTTCCATGGCGGTACTGTCATGACCGTTTTGAAACAAAAGGAACCGGCTGCCTCCGCGGTACAAACTGTGAATACAGTGTCCTACCCGGACGGCGAATATGCTTCCCTGGCGGAGCTCGCCGGCAAGCGGATCGGGGTCCAGATGGGAACAATTTATGATGATGTCGCTTCCAAAAACATTCCCAATGCGGAGATCCTGTATTACAACACGTTTACGGATGAAGTCACGGCGCTGAAAGAGAAAAAAATCGACGGTCTGCCGACCACCGAAATGATATTCAGCCAGTTCCATCAGCAAAACGGCGGTTATACCATCATTGATGAAACACTCGGCACGATCCCGACAGCTTTTGTGTTCCCGAAAACTGAAAAGGGAACACAGCTTCAGACACAGATGAATGCTTTTTTGAGCGAACTGCGCAATAGCGGAGAGCTTGACCGCCTGAAAGCAGTATGGTCCGGTGCGGATGAAACCCTGAAAGTGATGACCGATTATAAGAGCCTCCCGGACAGAAATGGCCGTCTGCGTTTTGTCACCGAAGGGGATTTCCCTCCCTTTGATTATGTGAGGGACGATATGACCGTGGGGTATGACGTGGAAATCGCTGCCCGGTTCTGTGAGCATTACGGATATGCCCTGGATGTGGACATCATGAACTTCACTGCGCTCATGCCGGCGATCCAGACCGGAACATATGATTTTGCGGCGTCCGGCATCACAATCACGGATGAACGCAAGGAAAGCGTCCTGTTCTCCGATCCGAATATTGAAGATGGGATCGTTGTGATGGTCCGTCCCAGGAAGGACCCGGGTGTGATTTCAACTGCCTGGAATTCGATCTCCGACAGTTTTGAACGAACATTTTTGAGAGAAAACAGATATAAGCTCTTCGGGCAGGGAACGCTGACGACATTGCTGATCACCGTGCTCTCGATCCTTTTCGGTACAGCGCTGGGATTCGGTATTTTTATGCTTTGCCGCAACGGAAATCGCTTTGCAAACGGCGTGACTAATGTCTGTTTCTGGCTTGTGCAGGGGATGCCGGGTGTGGTTCTGCTGATGATCCTTTACTATGTGATCTTCGGTTCCGTGTCGATCCCGGGCATTGCCGTTGCCGTGATCGGCTTTACGCTCACCTTCGGAGCAGCTGTCTTCGGCCTTTTGAAGATGGGTGTCGGTGCTGTGGATGACGGGCAGTATGAAGCCGCTTATGCGCTGGGTTATTCTAACCTTCGCACCTTCTTCCGCATCATCCTGCCGCAGGCCATTCCGCATGTGGTGGATGCTTATAAAGGGGAGATCATCAGCCTGCTGAAGGGCACCGCCATTGTCGGTTATATCGCGGTGCAGGACCTGACGAAGATGGGGGATATCGTCCGCAGCCGGACGTATGAAGCCTTCTTCCCGCTGATTGCCGTTACGATCATCTACTTTTTGCTCGAGGCTCTTTTTGGAGTGATCATCAACAGCATCAAAATCAACATCGACCCGAAACACCGTTCCAACGCTTCCATCCTGAAAGGAGTGAACACCCATGATCAGAATTGAACACCTCAAAAAAGAATATCCGAACGCCGTTCCCCTGAAAGATGTGAGCGTTGAGATCCATGATGGGGACGTGATCGCCGTCATCGGTCCCTCCGGTACGGGGAAGAGCACGCTGCTGCGCTGCATCAACCGCCTGGAAGAGCCTACTTCCGGGCACATCTGGGTCGATGACGTGGATGTGACGGACCCGAAGACAGATCTCGGGAAAGTTCGGCAGAAGATGGGCATGGTGTTCCAGTCCTTCAACCTGTTCGGACACATGACTGTAATCGAGAACGTCATGCTCCCGCCCATGGACTTGCTCGGGAGATCCAAACAGGAAGCCTACGATGAGGGCATGCGTCTGCTGCGGACGGTTGGGCTGGCTGAAAAGGCCTTCAATTATCCGGACCAGATGTCAGGCGGGCAGAAACAGCGCGTGGCCATTGCCAGGGCGCTTGCGATGGATCCGGAAATCATCCTGCTGGATGAGCCGACCAGTGCGCTGGACCCCACGATGGTGGGTGAGGTGCAGGCGGTGATCCGTGACCTCGCGAAAACCGGCAAGACAATGATGATCGTCACCCATGAGATGGCTTTTGCCCGGGCTATCAGTAACCGGGTGTTTTTTATGGATGAGGGCGGCATTTATGAGGATGGAACCCCTCAGCAGATTTTTGACGACCCGCAGAAAGAAAACACTCGCCGCTTCATACGCAAGCTGAAGGTGCTGGAGATCGGGATCGAAAGCCGGGATTATGACTTTCCCGGGGCCGTCAGCCGCATCGCTCAGTATTGCGAAAAGAACCAGATCGAAGAAAAGATGGCTCAATATATTCAGCTGGCTTTTGAGGAAATGGTGAACAACCAGCTCGTTTCGGTCATCAAAGAGCCGAAGGTCAGGGTCACGGTGGAATATTCTGCGCTGGATGAAAGCACGACAATTACCGTGCTGTATAACGGCGGCAGCTATGACCCGATCCGGGAAGGGGATAAACTCTCTCTGGCGGTGCTGCGCTCCGCGGTCGCCGAAATGACCTATGCCATGGAAAATGATCTCGTTTATGGCAACAGGATCGAGATGAAGATCAGAAAGTGATTTGTTACCGGCAGCTGAGCCGGTAGGGCTGTCCCTGAAAAAGAAAGAAGGCCGCAAATGAAAATTCGAAAACCTGCATATGCATTTTTGATCCTTTTGTTACTGTCAATCATTCTGGCGGCATGTATCGGCTTCGTTGCATTCGCTGATCTTCACAGCAGGGAAGATGCTCGAAACAAACTCAAATTAGAGAGAATTGAAAAAACACTTGACAGCCTGCAAAGCGATTTCTCTGATGCAGTTAAATCTTTTATAAATCGCTCAGAATCTCTTTCGGATATGATGGTTCTGATACTTCGTGAGTATATGAAGTATGGACAATATCAGGGACCGGAAAATTTTGCGGATGGGTTTGTGGTCCGCCTGTCCGGCGGGAAACTGATCTACCCTGAAGGTCGTGAGCCGATCCCCGGGTTGAGTGCGGAGAAGGTTCGTGATGAAATAGACATGGAGGAAATGACTTTTGCGGACGAGAAGGGAAAAAATAACATTTATTTCGTAAAAGTGTCGAAGATAGCCGGTGACTATTACTATGTCGATTACACTCCTATGTCAGAAGTAATGGACTCGGCAACTTCAACTGTGCGTCTGAATGAAACCATTTCTGAGATCGAAAAGTCATACGGCTGCCTGCTGTTCGGCGTTTATCTCCCCGACGATAAACAACAGTCTTCCTCTTTGGATTTTTTAATCGTTCCGGATGAAACATATACAGAAGATCTCAAACCGGAAGATGTCGGGATCACAAAGGAACTGCTTGATGAAAAACCGCAGGTAATGGTTCTCAAAGATAAAATATATTCAAGTTCCTTTAAAGAAATTACTTTTTTCAGCAGTAAATGCATGATGATCGTTCTGAATGATTTCGTGAATGATTCAGTGTACGCGTTCAACAGTGTGCTGTTATTTGCTTCGCTTACGATCATCACTGCGATGAGCCTGATCCTGTGGCTGTACTGGACACAGGTATATGTTCGTGATCATGAGCTGGAACCTTCCCAGGTTGCAGCATACCGGCCAAAGGCAGTCAGAAAACGATCTGCCGCTGTGATCATTGTGGGAACGATCGTGATTTTCCTGCTCGCTCTTTTCTTCGAGTCCCTCAGCAATCTGAGCCGGGAATCCCGTGCTGATCAAAAAGCGCTGGGAACGATGATGACCCGCGTTACGGATAATGATGAGGTTGTTTCATCCGTGCAGAAGGATGAAGAAGAATGGGCTGTTTATTTTGTGGAGCGTATTGCTTCGGTTATGTCTGACTATCCGATACCTCAGACATCTGATTTTCTTGAAAAAATTAATCAGTATACAGGGAGTGAGTACGTCATGCTGTTCGATTCGGAAGGGCAGGAAATCGCCAGCAGCAATGGCGTAATCGGTTATTCTCTGGTGAAAGATGAAGCATTGCAGCCTTTTTCGAGACTGCTCAGGGGTGTCGGTACGATCGTGGGAGATCCGGAAGAAGGCATGATCTACCGGAAGAAAATTCAGTATGTGGGGACCCCCTTTGTTTATGATGATTACGGGGCTTATGGCGCCGTGATCATGGCTGTTGATGTGGCAAATGCCTGGCAGAATGCCGATGAACACAGCATCCATGAGTTTATTACAAATGCCACCCCGGAAGGCAATTTATGTGTGGTCGTGGACCGATCCGACAATAAAATAGAATATTCCAGTAATACAGACCTCATTGATGATTTTGAGCCGGATCTTGTCCTGAAAGAAGGACAGCCGGAGGAATCAGATCTTGATTCCTATACTGTGGATAATATCCGCTATTATGGTGCTTTCAAGTCCACTGAAAAATATGTGATTTATTACCTGACAGAGACTTCTCATGTTCAGGGTCATTCTTTCCTCTATGCCTTTGTTGTCGCCGTCGGTTATCTGGTGATCACGTTCGTTGTCTCCTGGTATATGGTCCATCCCTATTCAAAAGAGGTGTTCAAGGCGAATGTCCGCAAAAAAGAAAATTCTTCCCAAAGAGAGGTGATCGAGCTGGACTCCCTGGATGATTTCTTTGATATGGATGACAATGAAAATGTGCTCAATCTGAAGGAACGTTGGAAGGGATTGATCCCTGAGCAGAAGATCCTGCTGTTTTTTCAGACCTTCCTGGGGGTCCTGCTGCTGGTGATCTTTGTGCTGAATTTGACGAACTGGTTTTCCTACCCGGTGAATAATAACTCAACGATCAATTTTATTCTCTTCGGCAACTGGAAACGTGGCTTTAACCTGCTGGGACTGGCCGGTGTGCTTATCGTTATTTTTGCCTATGTGATTTATGTTTTCTTTAAAAGCATTCTCCTTCGCATCCTTTGCACTGTCCTTGATCCGAAAGGGGAAACGGTCTGCCGCCTGGCTTTCAGCCTCATACAATACGGGGCGGTTCTCGGTGGGGTCTACCTCATGCTGGGTTTTCTGGGCTTCAATACCACTTTCCAGCTGACCTCGGTGGGGATCGTTTCCCTGGCGATTTCTCTCGGTTCACAGGACATCGTTGCCGACATTCTGGCAGGGGTTTTCATCATCTTTGAAGGTGACTTCCAGGTCGGGGATTTTGTGAGCATCGATGGCTTCACGGGGATCGTTCAGGAGATCGGTGTACGTTCCACGAAGGTGCTTGGCCTTGGGGACAACATCAAGATCATCGGCAACAGAAGTATAAAAAATGTGCTGAATTTGTCGAAAATGAACACCTGGCTCACGCTGGAGTTCAAACTTCCGCCGGATGTCCCGCTGCTTGAGGTTGAAAAGCTGCTGGAGGAAAACCTGCCTGAGATCGGCAGGCGCATTCCGGAAATCATCAGCGGGCCTTTTTACCGGGGCGTCTGGGCTGTCAATGATTTTGGCAAGAAGATCATCCACGTCAGCTGTGAGTGTACAGAGATGAACTCACGTGTTATCACCCGCAAGCTGAACCATGAAGTCATTGTTCTGCTCGAAAGCCATGGCTATAAGATTTGATGATAAGGCGAGTCCTGTAATTGGCCTGAAACGTGCCGGGTTGTCTTATGCAATTTGTCATGTGTCCTTATTATTTTTGTCTGTTGTTTTGATACGTAAATTTTGTTTATAATTGTTGTCAGACAAGTCATACGTCGTCAACATCAGATCATTTGCTGCCCTTAGCAGAAGAAATGGAGGTTCAGTTGGAAGAAATACTCCGGATGGAAGGCATCAGCAAACGCTTCGGTAACTTTTATGCCAATAAAAACATCAACCTTTCCATTGCCAAAGGAGAGGTTCATACCTTATTGGGTGAAAATGGCGCCGGAAAGTCCACGCTGATGAACATTTTGATCGGGCTTTACCAGCCGACGGAAGGGAAGATTTTTTTCAAAGGCAAAGAAGTCCACATCGAATCTCCCGACCATGCCGCACGGCTCGGCATTGGCATGGTCCATCAGCATTTCATGCTGGTGAAGGCCATGACGGTCTTCGAAAACATCATCCTCGGAGAAAAGCACTCCAAAGGCCTCTTCATCAATCGGGATGCCCGCCGCAAAGAGATCACGGAGCTCTCCGAACGTTACGGGCTGGATATCGAACTGAACAAACTGATCACGGACCTGGCAGTCGGCGCCCAGCAGCGCGTGGAAATTCTCAAAGCGCTCTATCACGGGGCGGAACTGCTGGTTTTGGACGAACCTTCCGCGGCGCTGACGGACACCGAAGTGGAAGGCCTTTTTGCCATCATGCGCAAGCTGACTTCTGAAGGAAAATCCATCATCTTCATTTCTCACAAAATGCGCGAGGTGCTGCACATCTCCGATCGCATCACTATCCTGCGGCTGGGCGAGGTGGTTACTACTGTTAATCGCGGCGATGTGGACGGACAGCAGCTGGCGGACATGATGATCGGCCGGGAGCTGAAGCCTTCCCACTATGAGAAAAAAGAAGTCGCTTATGACCCGGTGGTTGAGCTCAAATCAGTCGATTACAGCAAAGAAAACAAACACAACGGTCTGAACGGTGTGAGTCTTGCGGTCAACAAGGGCGAGATCCTCGGCATCGCAGGCGTGGACGGCAACGGACAGACCCAGCTGGCACAGGTGATCGCGGGTGTGCTGACGCCGGATCAGGGTACGGTCCATATGAACGGGAAACAGGTCCAGATCTTTGACCCGAACGACTTCATCAATGACGGTGTGGCTCACATT
The DNA here is from genome assembly GCA_964459115.1 of uncultured Leptolinea sp. Taxonomy (GTDB): domain Bacteria; phylum Chloroflexota; class Anaerolineae; order Anaerolineales; family Anaerolineaceae; genus Flexilinea. Next base: position 10,657 of record CAYWKZ010000085.1, read on the forward strand.
CCGGAGGACCGCAACCTGCAGGGCCTGGTCGGCGACATGACGATTGCCGATAACCTGGTGCTGAAGGAAACGGAAAACCCGCGTTTTTCCAGCGGCATTTTCCTGAAGCAGGGCGTCATCAACCAATATGCCAAAGACATGATCCAAAAATATGACATCCGCTGTCAGGGCTACGACCAGGATGTGCGCAGCCTTTCCGGCGGCAACCAGCAGAAGGTCATCCTGGCCCGGGAGATCGAATCGGATCCGGACCTGCTCATCGCGGTCCATCCGACCCGCGGCCTGGACATCGGTGCAGCGGATTTCGTTCATGAACAGATGATCAAGGCCCGCACGAACAACGTCGGTATCCTGCTGATCTCTGCGGACTTCGATGAGGTGCTGGAGATGTCCGACCGGATCCTGGTGATCTTCGAAGGTCAGATCATGGGTGAATTCTCCGGGAAGAATCCTCCCATCGAGGAGATCAGCCTTGCCATGACCGGCAACAGGAAGGGAGGAAAGGCATGAAAATCAAAAATGCAACCGCATTTGTCGTTCCGCTGCTTTCCATTTTGCTGGCGTTCATCATCGGCGGGATCATCATGGCGGCCCTCGGGGCCAATCCGCTGGAGGCCATGCAGTACCTGATCAAAGGTTCCTTCGGAACGGTCAACGCGCTGGGGAATACGCTCAACAAGGCGACCCCGCTGATCTTTTGCGGGCTGTGTGCCTGTTTTGCTTATAAATGCGGCGTGTTCAACCTGGGCGGTGAGGGGCAGTTCCTCTGCGGCGCCATGACCGCCTGTGTGGTCGCGCTGCTGCTCGGCGAAAAAGGTGTCGAAGGCTTGCTGGTCTGTCTCCTCTGTCTGGTGCTGGGGACGATCGCCGGCGGCATCTGGGGCTTCATCCCCGGCATCCTCAAGATCACCCGTGGACAGAATGAAATGATCATTTCGATCATGCTCAACTACGTCGCGACCCTTTTCATGGGCGTGATCTACACCAACTGGATGCGTGATGCATCCGTTCCGCAGACGCTGCAGGTCCCGCAGGCCGACCGGCTCGGACGCATTTTCCCGAAGCTGCGCTTCACCTGGGGCTTTGCGATCGCGGTTTGTGTTGGCATTTTGATGTGGGTCTTCCTCTTCAAAACCAGCGCCGGGTTCAAGGTCCGTGCGGTGGGCTACAACATGACGGCTTCCCGCTTCAACGGTTTCCCGGTCAAAAAGCTGATGTTCCTCAGCTTCATCGTTTCCGGCGCGGTTGCCGGCCTGGGCGGTGCGGCCGAGCTGATGGGGACGCAGTTCCGTCTCATCAACGGTTTCGGGGCCGGTTATGGCTTTGACGGTGTGGCGATGGCGCTCATCGGTCAGCTGAACCCGCTGGCGACGATTCTGGTGGCGGTCTTTTTCGCAGCGCTGCGTGTAGGTTCAACATCTATGCAGGCTGTGACCGGTGTACCGACCAGTGTATCCGACATCATACAGGCGCTGGTGATCATTTTCACGGTTGCGGGTTTGGCTTTGGTCAAATTACCGGAGTTTAAGGCTTTCCGTCTGCGGCTCACATCCGGGAAGAAGGAGGCATAAACATGGACAGTACCTTTATTTCCAATCTTCTTCTTGCAACTGTCCGCATGGCAGTGCCGCTGATTTTCATCGCGACGGCTGAGCTTTACAGCGAACGGGCCGGGATGGTCAACATCGGCCTGGAAGGGCTGGCGGCCATCGGTTCGCTGGTGGGTTTCCTGATGTGCTACATCACCGGGTCCGCCTGGATCGGCATCCTTTGCGGCGCGCTCGCGGGGATTTTGGTGAACATGATCTATGCCTTTGCGACGGTCACGCTCTGCGCGAACCACACGGTCTACGGGATGGCAATCAACATCTTCGCCCCTGCGCTGGCTTCCTTCATCAACCGCATTTATTTCGGCGCCGGCAGCCAGCTCAACCAGATCAAACTGATGGACACGGTCAACATCCCGGGTCTCAAGGATATCCCCTTTATCGGCACGCTGCTCTTCAACCAGACGCCGATGGTTTACCTGGCCTTTGCCCTGGTGATCTTCACCTCCATCTTCTTCAACCGCACGAAAGCCGGCTTAAATTACAAAGCCGTCGGTGAACATCCGAAGGCCGCAGCGACCCTGGGCA